>NZ_CP009516.1:1254651-1568314 GCF_000970285.1 Methanosarcina horonobensis HB-1 = JCM 15518
GATTGATGTAAAGGAACTTGCTAGCAAAGTTTTAAAATTAATCTTTAAGAGAACTTAAGAGATTCTCTTATATAATATAAAAAAGATTAAATATAATTACGAAACAGGTTTGTTACAATTAAATATGATTTCTTGAATTTTTGAATGATAAAAACGCAAATGATGAAAAATGAAAATAAAATATGTTTTAAAAAATTAACTTCAGAATCTGTAGAGCTTGGCATACTCCTCGCAATTGTAGGAGGATTTCTGGATGCTTATACATTCGTAGGACGAGGTGGTGTTTTCGCCAATGCGCAGACTGGAAATGTCGTGCTCATGGGTATAGAAGCTGCAACAGGAGAATGGGGAAAGGCAGTACTTCACACGGTACCTGTTCTGGCATTTGTTGTCGGAGTAATAGTTGCCGAGATAATAAAAAAACCTTCAATGCACCTGTTCATTTCGGATGCTGAAAGGGCAGTTTTAATTCTTGAAATTGCAGTCCTTTTTATTGTAGGTTTTATACCCTATACTAGCCCGAATATCATTGTAACTGTTGCAATATCATTTGTCTCCGCAATCCAAGTCTCCTCATTTCGCAAACTTGTCGGGTCCCCATATAACAAACACAACCATGATCACTGGAAATTTACGGTCAGCTATACACGAAGTTTACAATGCTATCACAAAAAAAGATGGTGAATCGGCTTTGCAAGCCGTCCGATTCTCTACGATCAATCTTTCGTTTTTAGCAGGAGCTATTCTGGGAGGGTTGCTTACTTCATTTATTGGAGTTAAAGCAGTATGGATTACTGTAGTTGTGCTAATCTGCCCTGTGATTTTGTTCAGTATAGATGAAAGTAAGAACAAGAATGTTCACATTGAGGCATAAAGACTCAGGAGTTTATCAACAAATGATTATGGGATTGATTGACAAAAGATTCATGGATTGATGACAGAAATTAAGATTAGCGACGAGACGATTTTTGCGCAAGCTATATGAGCTTTCAGCGCAGGGAAGGTAAGTAATGGCAAGAGATAGAAGAGATTATTATTATCATCAGGCAAAAGAGGAAGGGTACCGGTCCAGGGCTTCCTTCAAGCTCAAACAGATCAATGAGAAACATAATGTTATCAAGCGGGGAGACTCGGTTGTAGATTTAGGTGCGGCTCCGGGCGGATGGCTTCAGGTTGCAAAACAGCTTTCCGGAGGGAAGGTCCTTGGCGTGGATTTGCAGAGAATAGCCCCTATTGAAGGAGTCGAGACCATTCAGGGTGACATAAACGCAGAATCCACAATAAAGAAAATCATCAAGATAGTCGGGGAAAAAGGGGCAGATGTGGTGCTCTGTGATGCAGCCCCTAACCTGTCAGGAAACTGGTCTTATGACCATGCGCGGTCAATTGAGCTTTCGACATCAGCTCTTGAATGCGCAAAGAAGATTCTCAAGCCAAAAGGAAACTTCGTGGTTAAGGTTTTCCAGGGGGACATGTTCAATGATTACCTGGATAAAGTGAGGGATAATTTTGTCCACGTCAAGGCTTATTCTCCGCAAGCTTCAAGGTCGCAGAGTGCGGAAATATACATCATCGGAAAGAAATTTCTTACGGCTCCTCTCAGAAAAGGAGACAAATTCGTTGTGGATATCGAAAAGCTCGGTTCAAGCGGAGATGGAGCTGTTCTCATTGAAGGGTTTGTGGTATTTGTAAAGGATGTTGAAGTTGGAGAAAAGGTCCGCATAAAAATAGCGGATGTAAAACCGAACTTCGCCTTTGCCGATGTTGAAGAAAGACTTGAAAAGTCAGAAAATCCTGAAAACCTTGAAAACTCCGGAAGTCGTGAGAAATCTGAATAAATCCTTAGAATGATGAGGATATCGAAGTACTGAATGTACTTATAAAAGTCTTTACTAAGTGTCTAAGTCCCGGAAATATATCTCACGAGAAAAGTATATATCTGTAAGGGAAAATCTATATAATAGTGGAAAAAGTCCAATTTTTTAAACACGGTGATCGCAGTTGATTGATCTTCACACTCATACTATTTTCAGTGACGGGGAACTGCTCCCCAGTGAACTTGTCCGACGGGCTGTTATTCACGGCTACGAGGCTATAGCAATTACCGACCATGCAGATTATACAAACCTTGAACAGCTTCTTGATGCCACAAAGAAAGCAAAGTACCTGGAAAAAGAATGGGATATCCGCGTGCTCCCCGGAGTTGAGCTGACGCATGTCCCTCCAAGAAAGATTGCTCCCCTGGCAAAGAAAGCAAAAGAGCTGGGTGCCGAAATCGTGGTTGTCCACGGAGAAACCATTTCAGAGCCTGTCGCCCCCGGCACAAATGCAGCATCTGTTGCCTGTGAGTATGTAGATATCCTTGCCCACCCGGGCCTGATATCCGAAGAAGATGTCCGGACTGCGGCAGAGAATAATGTGTTTCTTGAAATCACAGCAAGGAACGGACACAACAGGACAAACGGGCATGTTGCAAGACTCGCCCTCGAATTCGGAGCAACTCTTGTTGTAAATACTGATACGCATGCCCCCGAGAACCTTATCACTGATGAGACAGCTTTGAAAATCGCAATGGGAGCCGGTCTTGCTGAATCAAGGGCAAAGGAAGCGTTTGAAGCTTCGAAAAAGAAGGTAGCAGAGATAGTTTGAGCTGCACTTCGTGTGCTCTCTTCTCTGTTCGTCTTATGTTTTCTTGATTTTTTTCTGTTCTCGATTTCTTCCTCTTTTTCGGTTCTTCTTCTGTTTTTCACTTGAAGCAGGCTCGAATTGAAGTTTTTTATAGTTTCCTGCAGGCTGCAGGCAGTTTCCTGAAGTTTTAACATTATATTCAGAACAGAAACCCCAGTTCCCAGTTAACATCATAATTTATCTTTTACTGTATTAAAAAGTTTTCTAGTAAAAACGCAAATATTCTTTTTTATAGAAAGAAAGTCTAAATATTGAGAAGAGACCCTTTTGTTCTGTCATCAAGTTAATTTTGAAACCAGTTTTATTTCCACATCCGTAAGGATTCAGAACTATTTTTCGTGATTAGAAATGGGTTGATTATTCAGAATAAGATTCAGAGAAGCAACTTTTACTTTTGGAATGAGCTGCTTTAAAAAACAGGTGTAAAAAGAGTATAGCATGTCTTACAGTTTTAGCAAACTATGTCTTAAGATATGCAAACTGGGTTTTTTGCTTGTTTATTCATATATTATAAAATAGGAGGATTGAATATTTTTATAAAAAACTTATTAATAACCATACTTTTGCTTATTTGATTATATGTTCTATTATTATATGCTATTTTTTCTATTTTAAAACTTAATATATATTAAAAAAATATAATATGTCTATTGAATTTCAAACCTAACTATAATTTTATAAACAAAGAGTAACTATATTAAAGTTAGAATTGTGTGCTTTAAAAATTAATTTAACTGAACACAATTAAGTTTTCTATTATATGAAAACACATGAAATTATATAATAATAAAAATATTAATCATTTCGTGCGATCGCTGAAGGCAGGCACGTGCTGCCAAAGAAAAGGAGTCTGAAAAGAAATGACAACGAAAGCGTATGACAGCTTAGAGGAGAAAGTTAAATCACATCCAACTGAACTTGAAGAAGTTTATAAGGCATTAATGGAAAATAAGAAAGAGCTCTCTGAAGCTCAAAAAATGGCTCATATTGGAATTTGGGATTGGGACCTTATAACTAATGAAAAATACTGGTCTGAAGAGATGTATCGTATTTACGGATGCAATCCTCAGGAATTAGCACCACCCTACAATGAATTTTTAAATTATGTACATCCCGCTGACAGGGACTTTGTGGATAATGTCACTAAGGAAGCCTTAAAAGGAAAACCCTATGCGATTGATTTCCGGATTGTTTTAGCTAATGGAGAAGAACGCATAGTTCACTCGCTGGGAAAAGCCATTTTTGATGAGAAAAATACTCCTGTTAGAATCGGAGGGGCAATTCAAGATATTACTGAACATAAGAAAGCAAAGGAGAAAACTTAAAGTCTGAAGAGTATTGCGAAATCATCAAACTTCGATTTATATTCCTAGTTCTTGATAATATTAATTAGCGGCTGGAATTTTTGTTGGATTAGGGCGTGGAAATAAAGAGTTATAAGTCATAATACTCAAAAATGAGTTCCTTTTTTATAATAATATTTGTCGTTAATCTGAATTTTTATAATAAGTTTGAATGGGAAAAGATAGGATAAAATTGAGTTTATTTTTATTTCACGGTCTATATTAAATTAAAAACATATTATTCGTTAAATAAAATTATTAGCTGTAATTCTTATGAACAAAGAATATTATAATATGAAATTTCGTTGTGTATTATATTTAATAAGTAATATAATAATTTAATATTTTAAGCAGTTTTTGAAAATTATTAGAATGGTTATTATTTTAATAATAAACCGAGTTCTCGAAGGCGGTAAGGAATTTCTGCCAGGGCAATGAGTCAAAAGCCTGGAGAAAAGTCTGCAGACGATAAATTCTTTGTTTCCATACCTTTAAAGGTCGGAGAGATGTGGAATGATAGAAAGTCGACGAAGTTCTGGTATTGATATTATTGGGGACGTGACCTGGGGAACGCATTTCTGTCAATTTTATGATGCAAAAGAAGATTTGATAGAGATACTTGTCCCTTATTTTAAAGCAGGGCTGGAAAATAACGAATTTTGCATTTGGGTCACTTCAGAACCTCTCGGTGCTGAAGAAGCAAAAGGAGTCCTGAGAACGGCTGTTCCTGATCTTGACGCTTATCTGAAAAAAGGACAAATCGAAATTACCCCTTACAATGATTGGTATGTGAAAGAGGGCGGTTTTAGTTCTCAGAGAATTTCAAATAGCTGGATTGAAAAGCTCAATCATGCCCTGGAAAGTGGTTTTGGAGGGCTGAGGTTAAGCGAAAACTTTTCCTGGCTGGAAAAAAAGGATTGGAATGATTTCATTGATTATATGAGAAAAATGGATGATACTATAGGTAACTACCGGATGGTAGCTCTGGGTTCATACTCTGTCGACAAATACAACGCAGCCAGGATTATTGAAGTAACTTCCGGCCACCAATTTTCTTTGATCAAAAGGGAAGGCAAATGGGAGAGAATAGATAATTTCGGGCGGAAAAAAGCTGAAGAAACGGCTGCTATTCATGTCGCCCGTGATATCAACGAACGCAAACAAGAAGAACACAGGATACGCAGATGTAACAGTATTCTGGACGGAATCAACAGGATATTCGGCAGTGTGGTGAAGGCTAAAACAGAAGAACTGGGAAATGAATGTCTATCTGTAGTCATGGAATTGACTGACAGCCAGCTTGGTTTCGTTGGCGAAATGGGAGCCGACGGGTTGTTACACGATATTGCAATCAGAGAGATGAAACGGGACCAGTGTCTCATGAGCGACGAAACCGGATACCTCCGCCCTCCGGGAAATTTTGTCCTGCATGGCCTGTATGGCCATGTCGTTAACAGTGGGAAAGGCTTTTTTACTAATGATCCGCAGTCGCATCCCTGCAGCATTGGCTTACCACCCGGTCATCCCTCACTCATTTCATTTCTTGGCGTGCCCCTTATCCAGGACGGGAAAACAATTGGTGTGCTTGCGGTCGCAAACCGTGAAGACGGCTATAGCTGCGAGCAACAGGAGGACCTCGAAGCTATCGCACCGGCAGTAATACAGGTTCTGCAGAGGAAAAAGGCGGAAACGGAACAGGCGAGGGCAGAGGAGGCGCTCAGGGAAAAAGAGAGCCGGAAGGATTTTCTCCTCGAGCTTGGCGGCCGCATCCGCGAACTCGCCGACGCAGAGCGGATTACGGCAATTGCTTCTGAGCTATTAGGCCGATACATGAACGCCAGCGGAGTCGTTTATTGTGAGATTGACCCGACCGGTAAGTATAGTAATGTCTGGGCCGACTGGACCGATGGCACGGTACCGAGCACTGTCGGTCGGTATTCGATGGATGACTTCGGTATCGGCGATCTCTACCGCCAGGGACATATTCGGCGGACGGACGACGTCAAAGCCAACTTCAAAGACAGCGAAGTCGCAGAGCATTGTGCCCTCAAGATCCGTGCCTCAATCGGAGTCCCGAGATTAAAGGGCGGACGGCTCACGTCCGTACTGGCCGTACATAGCTCGAAACCTCACCACTGGACAGATGCGGAGATCGAGCTTGTCCGGGAAGTAGGCGACCGTATTTTTACGGAGATCGAACGCGCCCGTGCCGAAAAGGCTTTGCGGGAGAGTGAGAGACGCTACCGAGCAGTCATTGAAAACAGTAAAGACGCGATTATCGTGACAGACCCGGAAGGTGAAAGAAATATACTCTCGGTAAACCCGGCAGCTGCCGAAATGTTCGGGTGGGCAGAGCAGGAAATGATAGGGCTTACCCAAAAGCATATACTTGATATGGATGATCCGCATCCAGAAGCTGCCGTATATGAAATTTTGTCTCCGGATCTGACTCGCTCTACCTATAAGCGAAGAGACGGAACTGTGTTTATCGGTGAACTGGCATCCGGATATTTCACTCAAGCGAACGGCAAGAGGTATGCGGTTTCGATAATACGCGATATCACCAAACGCGAGCAGGCTGAAGAGGTCCTCAAAGAAGCATACGATATACTGGAAAAAAAAGTTAAAGAACGTACGGCTGAACTTGAAGAAGCTTACAAGGCGCTGCTGGAAAATGAGAGAAGGCTCTCTGAAGTTCAAAAAATGGCTCACATAGGAATTTGGGATTGGGATCTTGTAACTAATCAGAAATACTGGTCTGAAGAGATGTATCGTATTTACGGATGTAACCCCCAGGGATCATCACTACCTTATAATGAATTTTTAAATTGCATACACCCCCATGACAGGGACTTTGTGGATAATGCAACCAAGGAAGCCTTAAAAGGAAAACCCTATGCGATTGATTTCCGGATTGTTTTAGCTAATGGGGAAGAACGCATAATCCACTCCCGGGGAGAAGCTGTTTTTAATGAGAAAAACACTCCTGTTCGAATAAGAGGAGCAGTTCTGGACATTACCGAACGTAAAAGAGCAGAAAGAGCCCTTGCAAAAATTGAAATTGCTCGCAAAAAGGAAATCCACCACAGAATTAAGAATAACCTTCAGGTAATTTCCTCCCTGCTGGATCTACAGGCTGAAAAGTTCAATAACAAAGAGTATATTAAGGATTCGGAAGTTCTGGAAGCTTTCAGGGAAAGTCAGAACAGAGTAATGTCCATTGCACTGATCCATGAGGAACTGCATGAAGTAGGAGGAGAAGACGTATTGAATTTCTCACTATATCTTGGGAAACTCGTGGATAAACTTTTTCTGACATACAGACTTGGAGATATCGACATCAGCCTAAACGCAGATATGGAAGAGAACCTCTTCTTTGATATGGATACTGCAATTCCGCTGGGGATAATCATTAACGAACTTATTTCTAACTCCCTCAAACATGCGTTTATAGGCAGAGATAAAGGAGAAATCCGGATCACACTCCGTAGAGAAGAAACGGGAAAAATTGTAAGCCCCATGGAAGAAAGCAAAAGCGAAGGCTGTAAGAGTGCCAATTTTATTCTTGCCGTTTCAGACAATGGCGTAGGCATTCCCGAAAACCTTGATACTAAAGATCTTGATAGTCTCGGGTTTCAACTGGTGGTTTCCCTTGTAGATCAGTTGAATGGAAAGCTTACCCTGAAAAGGAACAATGGGACTGAATTCACTATAAGGTTCACTGCAACAGAAAAAATGAAAGCAGGTGTTTGAAAATTGTGGAAATTGAAGGACATCTGCGGCGGAAAGTGAAAAAATGATATTGAAAACGAAGTTTCAAGGAATTGTATCAATAAATCCAGTTCTCATGGCTGACCGGTAACTGATTCAGTTTATCCCTGAAGAATTGCCATTTCGGCATGAACTGATCCATTAGCTTGATAAAACGAGAATTGTGCGTCGGTTCCAGCAAATGTGCCATTTCATGTACGATGTTATATTCGAGACATTCTTTTGGTTTCTTGGCAAGTTCAGTATTAAGTCTAATGTTGCGTGCTTTGTGGTTACAGCTTCCCCATTTTGTTTTCATTCGCTGCACAAAGAATCGCTCTACCTTCACGCCCAGCAGTGGTTCCCACCTGGCAATTAACGGTGGCACAGCTTTCTTTAGCTGCTCACGATACCAAGCATCAACAATAGCCTGCTTCTTTTTATAATCTGTTCCTGGACGCACGCGCAGGATCATCTTACTATGTTTTAATTCGACCGAAGGTGCTTCATTGACTTCAACCACCTTGAGCAAATAGCGTTTTCCCCATACGTAATGGCTTTCAAGGTCAAGGTACTCACGCGGAGTTTCACGTTCCTGTTCCTTGAACTTTTTCTGTTGCTTTTTGATCCAGCCCAGCCTGGAGATTGCAAATATGCGGATCGTATCTATATCCATTCGCAAGGGAGCAGATATTTTGACTCTGCCATTGGGCGGATACACACTCAGGTGAATGTTTTTGATATCCTTGAGCACTACGTCTACTGTGATATCCCCGAGTTCGATCTGCGTTGTCATCAGTATTCCTTTTGTGCCTTAACGATAATGAAGATGCGGTTTACCTCTTCAACGTCATGTAAGATATCGTACATGGCTTGCTTGATCATACGTTCACGAGGTTCAACACCGCGCCAGTCATCGGACCTGACTCTTTTAACCGTTTCATCGAGCCTCAATGCCAGGTCAAGAGCCTGATCGTTAGGGACTATGTATTCTCCGTTTTCTTCTATCCGGTCCTCGAACCTTTTCCCGTGGTTTTGCAGGTTGTTGTAGAGGGCCCTTAATGCAGGGCTTTTCTTCAGTACTTCGCAAATATCGTCTTCGTGTCCGGCTTCTACCTGCTTTACCAGATCAGCAATCCTTTTTAAGTATTCTTCATATTCGATGGCTTTTGCCTTCCTGGCGGCTATAATTTCATCCAGCATAGCTGACATCTTCTCATAGTAGGCTGGATCGTTCAGGTGTTCTTTAATTATCTTGCTACGTACGTTGTTCTCGATAGTCTCTGCAACAGCGTTCTTGTTGCCTTTTAATCCGCTTAGCTGAGTTGCAATGGCTTTGTCAATCCCTGTTTTTACGATCAGGTCCAGAAGCGGCATATCTTCGAAAGATGAGACTTTTCTGGGTTCGGCTGCCTCGATATAAGTGTCTATGAGATGGCGCATATCTGCCTCGTAGGCTTTCAGGTCGAGGCTTTCCCCACTGGCTTTCCGGACGATCTCACGGATATTCAGGTAATGTTCCAGCAGTTGCTTGATTCGGGCAATATCCGAACCGCTGTATCCGGCGGATTCCAGTTCGTTGGCAATGTTGGCGTAGGCACGAACCAGTGAAGCAGTAGCTTTGTAAAGTGCAGCACGTTGAGTTTCGTGTTCCTGGAGGTCGGTTGGAATCTCCGTATTACCGCAGAAATAATGGATGTATTTAAGTTCGTCTTTCGGCGGCTCGACAGGCTCGCACAGCAGAGCCAGAGTTTCCAGAGCATTGTCAAGGCGTTCCCTGCCTTTTTTAAGCGGTCCTGCATCAAAACTTCCGGGTCGGCACCGCCAGAGCTGCGATCCAGTTCGGAAGAGTAGACCTGAAGTGCTCCTGTTCCTTTGTCGTTGACTAGGTTTTTGAACAAATCTTTGTAGTCTACAATATAACCGAAAACCTTGTCCTCACCGTCCAGCCTGTTAGTACGGCAGATAGCTTGGAATAGTCCGTGGTCCTGCATTGACTTGTCTATGTAGAGATAGGTACAGGGAGGAGCATCAAAACCGGTGAGGAGCTTGTCTACAACGATAAGCAGCTTCATGTTAGCCGGCTCTCTGGTGAAAAGGGACTTTGCTTTCTCTTCGTAGGTCTCGGTCTTTGTCATGCCCGGGTTTGTTTCTATGTCTTTGAGCAGTTCCGTGTAGGTGTTGTAGATGAACTCTTTTTCTGTCTCGGTATTTGCGCCCGTATCCTCTTTTGTTACATCCTGAGCCTGCGGGTTGTAAGAGGTTACCACGGCACATTTGCCTTTGAAAGGTGTCTTCTGGAAGAGTGTGAAGTACTTGCAGGCTTCATAAATGCTTGATGCTACAAGAATGGCATTCCCGCGTTCATCGGACAGGCGGGGCTTTACGCTGAAATCAAAGATGATGTCGCTTACTACCCTGTCCATGCGGGAGCGTGAACTGAGCAATTTCTGCATGGTGCCCCAGTGTTTCTTAAGCTCGTCTTTCTGCCAGTCATTGAGTCCTTTTGTTTTTGCTTCAAACCATGCATCGATTTTTTGTTTGGAGCCGAGACGCTGGTCGATGTCACGTGCTTCATAGACAAGGTCGAGGACCACTTTGTCCTCTACCGCCTCGCTGAATTTGTAGGTGTGGATATAGCCGCCGAAGACTTCAAGGCTTGTCTGTTTATCTTTTTTGAGAAGCGGCGTGCCGGTAAAACCTATAAAGACTGCATTCGGCATAATTGCCTTCATAGCCCTGTGCAATTTACCACTCTGGGTTCTGTGGCATTCGTCCACGAAGACAAAAACCTCGCCTACGGTTTTGCTGGGCCGGGATTCCAGATCCTTTATGAATGCATCGAAGTTGTCAACGCCCTTGCGTCCGAATTTATGGACAAGGGAGCAAAGGAGGCGCGGTTTAGCCTGTCCTAGATGGTTCATCAATTCGCGGCCGCTGGTGGTGCGTTTGATAGCCTCCCCTGCATCCGTGAATATGCCTTCTATCTGTTTGTCCAGCTCATCGCGGTCGGTGACGATAACCACACGAGCGTTGGGGTTGTTTTCCAGGATCCATTTGGCAAGGAGCACCATGACAATGCTTTTACCGCTGCCCTGTGTGTGCCAGATAATCCCTCCCCTGTGCTGCCGGACGTGTTTCTGTGCTGCTTTGATAGCGAAGTACTGGTGAAAGCGGGGGAGCTTTTTTATGCCGCCGTCAAAGAGAACGAAATCATGCATCAGCTCTATGAATCGGTTTTTGTTGCACATCCTGAGGAGGTATTTGTCAAGCTTGAAGCGGCTGTTATCTTCTTCGTCTTCCTTCCACGTGAGGAAATACTTCTCCTGCGTGCCGATAGTGCCGTACTTCAAGCCTTCGGAATCATTGCCTGCAAAGATGAACTGCACGGTGCTGAAGAACCGTTCGTTGAATTCAGGCTTCTGGTTGGACAGGCTCTGGCGGATTCCGTCTTCTATGGTTGCACGGCTATTCTTCAGTTCAAGCACGCCGACTGCGATGCCGTTTACATAGAGCACGACGTCGGGACGGCGCTCACGGTTGCCCCTGAGGGTTACTTCCTCGGCTATGGCAAAATCATTCTTCTCCGGTTCCTGCCAGTTTATGAGCTGGACGCTATCTGTAACCTTGCCAGCTTCGGTTTTTACAGGGACGCCGTAGCGCAGCAGGCTATAGACTACTTGATTGTTGTTGTAGAGGCTGCGGCTATGGTTGTTCGCTTCAATATCCAACTTGTAGAGAGCAACGCCGATCTGAGTGGGGGTGTAGCCGCTTTTTGTCAGGTAGGCTTCAAGCAGTCCTTTTTCTATGTTGCTGTTACCTTCACGGTCAATCCAGTTCCCGAGATAGTTGTAGCCAAGCTCGTCATGAAAAAGAGAGATTATTCGGTCCTGGGTGGCTCGTTCGGGTTTTCCAATGTTCATACCAATCTAATCCTCCCTGTAAGCAGTTCCTGCAACATACTCTGCTTGATCTGTCGAGCCTTGGCAAGCCTTTCTTCTAGTGCGGTTATTTCTGAATCCATGTCTGAGAGGGTGGTAGCAATGGAGATTTGTTCTTTGATTGTAGCTGGCGTTTTGTAGGTGAAGTTAACGAAATCCTTCTGATAGAGATGGTTAATTGTCGATCCCGCGCTGAGCTGAACTAGGAATTCCGTGAAGATATTCGAGCAGAGTAGATAATAGAAAAACTCGGGATGAAAAGCATTCTCAGTTGATCGAATCACGAAAATTCCGCTGTTCAGAGTCGCTGGTTTATGCAGATTATTAATCAGTGCTACTTTTCCAATGGTGCCATCTTTAGTCACAAGAATGTCATGTTCTTTTAACTGGATGTTCTTGTCCTGCTTATAACGTGATTCGGTAACGTAATGGCAATTGCTCCAGTCAATATAACCATCTTTGAACTCAGTTCCTGTGACAAGATAATAATCTCCAGATTCTAAATATTCATTGGTTGTCAAGCCCTGCCATCCTATTCGAGCTTTGAGAATTGCTGTGTTCCCAAGCAATTTCACTTCCCAATCCTTCGGTATTACCCCTACCTCAGTCTGTTTGTAACCGGAAGGGATATCACCGACTCTGCATTCTGCGCTCATTTCTCTTCCTCCTTGCCTGTGGGAAGGTTGGCGGCGTCCAGACGGGTGGTAAGAGTCTTCATCTGGCGGATAGCTATTTTGTTGAGGCGCTTGAGGCGTTCTCTCTGTTCCACTCCCATGTGGATGAACTCGGCATTCATACTCTCAATGTTGGCAAGCACCAGTAACTGCTCAACTGTAGCATGGTCGCGCATATTGCCTTCTAGTTCCGGGTTTGCATCACGCCACTGCTTCACTGTTTGACCGAAAAGAGCTACATTCAGCACATCAGCTTCATTAGCGTAAGTAATCCTTGACTGGGCAGGCGTAATTTCCGGAGGAATGAGATGTTCCTTGATGGCGTCTGTGTGAATATGGTAATTGAGTCTGGAAAGGGTGCGGTTGAGGTTCCACGCAAGTGATAGGCGGCGGTTTTCATCTTCTTTAAGGCGCTGGAACTCCTTGATGAGGTAGAGCTTGAACTCGACGGATATCCAGGAAGCGAACTCAAATGCTATGTCCTTATGGGCGTAAGTGCCGCCATAGCGTCCGGCTTTTGAAATGATGCCTATAGCTCCGGTTTTTTCTGCCCACTGTTTTGGTGTCAGGGTAAAGCTATTCAAACCTGCCTGCATTCTAATCCCGTCGAATTCGACGGGTTTAAAATTCGGATTATTGAGCTGTTCCCATATACCAAGGAATTCAACAGTGTTTCGGTTCCTGAGCCAGTTGCGGATGAGGTCATCGGTATTATCCGGGTTTTTGTACCTGGCAATATCTGTCAGGCAAATGTAGTCCGCATCTTCCTGGGAAACGATGGAGACAGCGGTTCCCCTGACGTCAATGCTGGTGTTTCTGGTCTTTTTCATTATTGACCACCTTCTTTCTGAAATCTTCCGCTCCTACTCATAAGTCGAATCCCACCCTACCAGATTTCTTTGCCCCAGATTCCGCAGACATTGTCTGCGAAATTTTATTCCCGGCGTTCATAATTTAAACCCCATCCTCTCCAGGTGACGGTTTACTTTTGCTTCCAGCTCAGCCACGCGGCCGGTCATCTGCGGCATCGGGGTCTCATAGCGTTCGGCAAGCTCCTTCACACGCTGGGTAAGGGACTGGCTGATCCGGTCCATCTCGCCGTGGATGGCTGTATCCAGTGAAGAGAGCCATTTGTCTTCCACAACCAGCGTTTTGACATCATCCTCAGTGAGCCTGGGGTAGTAATAACAGGCTTTTGAATCAAGTAGGGACTCGGCTTCCTTGAGGTGTTTCTTCAGATCTGCTTCTTGATTGGCGAGTTTTAACCAGTCGTTAAGTACAGCAGCTTCGTCCTTTGCTTCCCTGTCACCTTTTATATCCTTCAGACGGGAGCTGACATTAGCCTTATTCACCTTATCAAGTTCCGAGAACGCACCTTCTTCGCCGCCCTGTTCCTCTTCCAGCTCGGTCATGCTGGAAGTAACGCTTTCCAGCTCGGAAGCGAGCTTCTCGATAGCTTCCTGCTCTTTGACGAAGTAACGGGCAACGATAAGGGACTTGGGTACGAGGTCGCAGGTCCAACCCTTGTCCTTCTCTTTTCCTTTCTTGTCCCTCTCGATAATGCGTGAAGTTTTGGCTTTCCACCCCTCGTCCGCTATTAGATAGCAGTCGTCCTGCATAGTCTCAGTCCAGTAGTCCATCAGGTGCTGATAAATATCATACTGGTTGATGAGCGGCTTATCTGCATAATGGGCGAGCAGGTTTTCGGAAAGCCCATCTATGATTTCCTTAGGGTGGAAGCCAGGCTGTAACTGCCAAAGCATAGCAGAAGTAGTCTCACGCCAGGCAGCGAAATGTGCGTTCATGCCGGCGGTAAAAGCTGCAAACTCGGGGTGCTCGTAGATGGTGGATTTGATATCTGCCTTGTCAACGGCAAGCTCCAGGTAGCCTGGGCGTCTCTCTTTGAAAAGGGTTTGCCGAAGCTGCGGACAGACATTCCAGTAACGTTCAAGGGCGTCAATATCAGCACACGGGATTCCTCCGTGCAGATGTCCCTCAATATCCTGAAGGTCTTCAGCCTGCTGGCTGTCGATGTAGCGAGGTAGGTTGAGGTTGAACTCGTTCTTTTCGATCTCCTCAAAACTGACCATTCGCGAATATTTCGGGACCTCTGCCTGCCTTGTGAAAACGTCCACTATCTTGTGGATATCCTGAGCACGGAGGCGGTTCTTGGGTCCGTCCTTCATGAAACCCGCGCTGGCATCGATCATAAAAATGCCTTTGCGGTTTTGAGCCTCTTCCTTATCAATAACAATAATACATGCAGGGATACCGGTACCGTAGAAAAGGTTGGCTGGCAGGCCGATAATACCCTTGATGTACCCTTTACGCACGAGAGCACGGCGGATCTCGGCTTCGGAATTGCCGCGGAAAAGAACACCGTGTGGCAGGATGCAGGCTCCTTTGCCTGTACTCTTTAGCGAGCGGACTATGTGCAACAGATAAGCGTAATCTCCCTGCTTTGCAGGCGGAACCCCAAAGGGCTTGAAACGCTCGTATAGATCGTGAAGTGGGTCGAGGCCCGTACTCCATCTCTTGTCGCTGAAAGGAGGATTGACAACGACATAATCAAAGGTCTTGAGTGTTTCCCCATCTTTGAATTTGGGATCTGTAAGAGTATTCCCCTGAACGATAAGAGCCTCAGGGTTGTTGTGCAGGATCATATTCATGCGGGCGAGACCGGATGTGGTTGCATCTTTTTCCTGACCGTACAGGGTTATCTTGGTTTTTGCCTCGTCTGCGACCTTCAAAAGCAGTGAACCGGAACCACATGTAGGATCGTAGGCTGTGGTGGAGCTTGTAGTATTGGCATAGCGAATTCCAAGTATCTGTGCTATAAACCGACTGACCTCGGCAGGGGTATAGAACTGACCTTTGCTTTTCCCGCTCTCAGTTGCGAAGTGACGCATCAGATATTCGTAAGCATCACCCAGAATGTCGTCACCTTCGGCCCGGTTCTTCGAGAAATCAAGGGCAGGGTTTTCGAAAATAGCGATGAGGTTGGTAAGCCTGTCCACCTGTTCCTTACCGCTGCCGAGCCTGGTAGAGTCATTGAAGTCCGGCATATCGGACAGCTTGTTTTCATTGACCAGCGGGCCGATTATTTTTTTGTTGATCTGATCGCCAATGTCAGGTTTGCCTTTGAGTGCAACCATATCCTTGAAGCTCGCACCCTGAGGAACGATGATGGGTGCAAAAGGAGTGCCAGCGTACTTGTCGCTGATATTTGATAAACAATAGGGAGAGTACGTAGTCCTTATACTGGCTGGCATCCATTCCACCGCGTAGTTCATCGCAGCTGGACCAGAGGGAAGAATAAAGTTCGGATTTTTTTTAGAGCCATTTCATGCCCCCAATGAATGTCTACTCCAGGATGATCGGCTGGACACGAAATCGAACTTTTCCGGATTGAATATATTGTTTACAAATTCTAAGTAGTTCGGGACAAAGTTGATATCGTATTCCTCATCTTCTGAGTCCCATATGCAGGCCGAAATGTGTTTTCCGTTTTGGTTCATGCATTTCATCTTCTTAATTATAGTAACTAACCAACGATGACAGTTAAAAGTAATAAATTTGTTCATTTCCCCAGAGTATTTATGGTTTACATATCTTTTGTTGCTTATTCTAAAATTTCCACACTCCCGAGAACCTGATCACCGATGAAACCGCTTTAAAAATCGCAATGGGAGCCGGTCTTACTGAATCAAGGGCAAAAGAAGCATTTAAAGCGCCGAAAAAGAAGGTAATAGAAATAGCCTGATTTGCACTTCACGTGCCTTGTTATCTGTTCAGCTTATGTTTTCTTAACTTTTCCTATTCTCAATTTCTCCCTATTTTTCGGTTCTTCCTATTTTCCTCAGCTTCCTTCTCTAATTCTCTATTTCTAATTTTTCTTTAAATGAGTTCCTTTACCACAGTGAAGATAATACATAAAAGTCGTTTTTGATATTTTTCACAGTTTTACATATCTCTTTTTCCAACTGCTCCAGTTTTGAATCAAGGCCAGTAAGTAGCAAAAATCAGAAGGAATCTTGATTGCAGAATAATATATTGAGGGCATAATCTGGTTATTTATATGATGTGCAATTAATAATAAATATAATTTACATTTAAAGAAATATGGTATTATTAATCGTAAATTATATAATAAAGTAAGTAACTAAATAGGTACTACAAAAACAGGTAATATAAAAACAGATACTATGAAAACAGGTACTATAAGATGTACGTTATCTTTGAAAGACAAAAGCTATGTGGGGTAAACAAATGGAAAATAGGGGGAAGTTATATTCGATAGCTTTAGCTTCAACAGCTTTAGTTTTTGTGTTTCTAATTTTTGTCTCAGCAGCATCGTCCGTGCAGGTGACGAGAATTGGCAACGGATCCGATCCTGCTATTTATGGTAGTAAAGTAGCCTGGACAGATAGGGGGGTTATCCACGTTTATGACCTGACAACTAAAACAGATACCATGGTTAACTCTTCTGCAGCGTCATATCCAGCTATTTATGGTAACAAATTAGTGTGGCATGATGAGAGTAATGGGACACCAAGGCTTGCTGTATATGATATTGAGACTGCTGCAAGGTCTTATATTACAAAAGATGTAGACAGCTACAGCATTCCTGCCATTTACGGCAATAGAATTGTGTGGAGTGCAAATTACAACGAAACAAACTACAATTATAACGTGTACATGCGCGATATCTCGACTTCAACACAGACCAGAATAGCATATGGCGAGAATCCGGATATTTACGACACCAGAATAACATATGCTGCTTACGACAGTGGCGATTGGAGAAGTATCTTTGTGTATGATATTATAACCGGAGAAACCACACAGGTGCCATATTCCGGTGATCTTAATAACCCGCACATATACGGCAACACAGTAATATGGTCGGATACCTACACAAGGCTGGGGTACATTGCTATGTATGATATCGTCACTAAGAAAGTTACAGCTGTTACTAACGATACTGGTATTTGCGATGACGGCTCAGAGAGCGGTAGTGACACCGGTGCTCATACCAATATATACGGTGACAAAATCGTATACGCAAAAGCCAGTAGTGACTGTCTGGGCAGTGCAGGTGTGTATGTATATAATATCTCTACAGCACAAAGCACTCAGGTGTTCGATTATGAAATAAATATACTTACGACACCGGATGTGTACGATGACACTGTTGTATGGGGAATAGACAACAGGTATAGTGATGATGCTATTGACAATGGTATCTATATAATTGACCTCTCTGCAACAAATACTCTCCGTCAGTAGCTTCATTTACTGCCAACGCGACTTTCGGAACTTCACCTTTAGTTGTGTTATTTACTGGCATCAACAATGTCTCTGCTCCTGCTTCCTGGCTCTGGGACTTTGGTGACTGCATCACCTCTTGAAATCTCAATGACTATCTGCTGGAAACTCTAACTAAATTTCGACCAGTCGCTAAAAACGATTCTCGAAGTAGTATCTGAGAACTGTAAAGATCAAGCTATAATCCGAAGCATACAGGCGAAGTCATACTCGATGTGTGCTTTCTTTTTTTCTTTCATCAGAAAAATATCCATGCTTCAAGTATTATCCTTGAGTCCGTCTTTTTTTGTCTGTCCTGTAAGAGATAAATCAAATTCAGAAAATTATTAATTGAAAATCTGGTGCATTTTTGAATATTCTCTAAACATAAAACAAGATATCTATTTTTTACCCTACTGACCTTGTTTCAGATAGGCACAAATAACTGATAAAAATTTTATATTATGTTTTACTTAATAGAATTACTGACTTAATATTCCATTAATATACAAATATGTAAATATAGTATAAATATGGGTTGATTTACTACTAAGATATTGAAGTTAAAATTTAAGTATAATCTTAGTTTTGAGCCTTAAACTACAAATCAGAATTTTTTAAGGTAAATAAACAGCGCAGTGGGGAAATTTGATGAGAAACAAATTCTTTTCGGTAGCGTTAGCTCTTTTATTTTTGGTCTTTGTCTCGGCCATAGCATCAGCCGGACAGGAAATTCTGGTTACATCATATGGTGAAAAAGGTTTCAATCCCGCTATTTATGATGACAAAATTGTTTGGACATATAATGCTTACGGAGACGTTGTTTACATGCGAAATCTGTCTACAGGCAAAGAAATACAAATAACAGATCAGTCAGGTTCTCCACCTTCTATTTACGGCGATAGAGTTGTATGGGAATATACAGGAAGTATCTATCTGTACAATACTTCCTCAGGAATTAAAACCCGGCTCGTAGCTGCAGATTCGGTAAACGAGGGAAAAATAGAGTATTTGAGTATTTATGGTGATAAGGTAGTGTGGGAAGACAATCGCGATCAAAATTATAGCAGTGAAAACTGGAATATCTATGTTTACGATCTATCGACTTCCAGGGAAACTCGAGTTACGTCTACTCCCATTACTACCCGCACTTTTGCAACTGAGGAGGTTGCCATCTACGGAGACAGGATAGTCTGGCTGGGTGATCGAATTGACAATGGGACCACACTGGACGACATCTATATGTACAATCTCTCCACTTCCGTTGAAACTCGAGTTACCACGAGCGGATTAGCATCCAGTCCTAAAATCTACGGTGACAGGATAGTGTATATGGATTGGCGCAGTGGAAATTCCAGTATTTATCTATATAATATATCTACTTCCGTTGAAACTCAAGTCACTAAGAGCGAATCAGATCATTCAATTTCTGCGTTCTACGGTGACAGGATAGTATGGGAGGATTATCGCAATGGAAACTGGGACATCTATATGTATGATCTTTCCACCTCCACAGAAACTCAGATAACAACCGATATTTCGGACCAGAGGAAGCCTGCTATCTACGGGAACAGGATAGTGTGGCAGGATTATCGTAATACTGATCTAAATAACTATTACTGCGAGATCTATATGTATGATTTTTCGGATAAACCTGTAATGCCCTTCGCTTCTTTTACCACCAATGTTACATCTGGATATGGAAATGTACCATTAACAGTATTGTTCACTGACACCAGCACTGGTGGAGAGCCGACATCCTGGTACTGGGATTTCGGGGACGGTACTAACTCAAAACATGCTCAAACAGCTACACACACATTCACGAAAACGGGAACATATGAAGTAATTCTGACAGCAACTAACTCCGCAGGCAGCACTACTGTGAAGAAATCCAATTGTACTACTGTCACTTCTCCACAAGCACCTGTAGCTGATTTCTTTTCTCCAGAGGTGGAATCTATATATGGGGAGTCAATTTCAACAAATGAAACTGTATCGTTTACCGATAACAGTACAGGATCGCCCACATCATGGCTCTGGGATTTTGGAGACGGTGTCACTTCAACAGCCCGGAATCCAGCACATACATACAATGCTATGGGTGGATACACAGTCAATTTAACTGTAACCAATTCTATTGGCATCGACACTACAGGCAAATATGGTTATGTACTCGTCGGAATCACCGACACGTCTGCATCTCCGGCACACTTCTCATCAAATATAACAAATGGCAGTGCACCACTCACAGTTATATTTCATGATGATGATGCAGGTATAATCGACCCAATCTGGCGGGACTGGGATTTTGGTGATGGTGTTACTCAATCTTACGGAGTGGACAATAACGCATCAGCAACCCCATATGCAACCCATGTATATGAAAAACCAGGAAAATATACCGTAACTTTATATATGGACAATCGCGGCGGATTATCCATCATGACAAAGCATAATTACATCACGGTCACAGACCCGAATATGCCACTGGCAGATTTCTCTGCAAATATTACTTCGGGTCCGGCACCTTTAGTTGTGTTATTCACCGATACCAGTACCGGCCCAGCCCCTACTTCCTGGCTCTGGGATTTTGGCGATGGCATCGATTCAAAACGTACCATGAATGCAACACATACTTTTACTAATCCTGGTGTGTACGACGTTACTTTAACAGTGACAAACAGAGAAGGGAATAATACGATGAAAAAATCAAGCTATATAACCGTCACAAATTGAAATCTTAGGGACTACTTCCGGAAACTTAACTCAGTTTCATACCAGCCCCCGAAAATAACCCTTGAAGCGGCAGTTGAGACTGCAAAAATGATGATTATAGTATCGGGAGCATGCAGGTAAGTAGTAATTGTTTGGGAACTTGAAAAAAGGATATCCATAGATGAGAAGTCGAATTTTCTTTTTTACTTAGTTCTCAAAAATTTAAAGTCTTTTTTTGTTAGACTTAACAATCTCGCTGCCTGCCTATAATTTACTTTGTCTTGTTTTCTCCTATACAGGAATACTCCAAATAAACAGACTATACCACTAACTACTTCAAACCCGGGCATGCTTTTATTTTTTTCTATCTGGGATTGCTGTTCATCATTCGATCCCATATCTTCTCCTGAAACGGTACACATATAAATGTCAACCGTTGAATTGTTATCAGATGTTCGATTGTCACTACTCCATACTATCCTGTTATCGTAGACAGCAAGATAATAGATAAAATCTCTACTGATGGAAATTCGAGTTCCATTGGAAGTTGAGAGATCGTACATGTAGATATGAAAGTTCAGGTCTCCATCGGGCTGCAGGTCTTCGGCGGATGGCCAGTCCAGCCACATTATCCTGTCACCATAGATGGCAAGAGTACCGTAGGTGGTATGAGTACCGTTTGCAGTCTCATTGGTGGTGATCTTAGTTTCTTTTTTTGTAGAGAGGTCGTACATGTAAATATTACATTTTCCCTCCCTCTCATCGTAATAAACGATCCTGTCACCGTAGATCGCAGGAAGTACTGCTGATCCGCTGGTGGTGATTCGGGTTTCTGTAGAAGTGGAGAGGTCGTACATATAGATATCAGAGTATCAGAGGAATCCATTGCGCCAATCGTGATAAACTATTTTATCACCGTAAATGGCAGGAATTGCTGCTGATCCATTGGTAGTTATTCGAGTCTCCTTATCTGTAGAGAGATCATACATATAAATATCATTTCCAGCAAGCTCGTTCAAATACACTAATCTATCTCCATAGATAGAGGTATATATTCCATTCCACTGGTAGAAACCCGAGTTTCATTATTAGTGGAGAGGTTATACAGGTAAATACCACTCATTTCACCGCTCATATTACAATACACTATCCTGTCACCATAGATTTTGGGATTGAGCGCTAATCCGCTGGTGGTAATCTTAATTTCCTTTTTTGTAGAAAGATCGTATATGTAGATGTCAGAGAGTTCGGTTTCATTACGCCAATCCATATACACTATCCTGTCACCGTAGATGTCAGGAAAACTCGCTGATCCGCTGGTGGTGATCTTAGTTTCATTGATCATGGGCGAAGTGCTTTGAGTGGTAGCTGCTGATGCCGTGGATGATGCGAGAATTAAAAATAGCATCAATATTGTTGATGTCAATAATATTGAATATAAAGTTTCATTAGTTTTCATAATACCTCTTTATTTATTTTATAATTAAATGCTAAAATCTTACAACAAATTTAAAGATTTTTATTTATGCTCAACATTTATAAAATTTGTAAAACAAAGAGGATTTGTTATAGGGAATAGTAGTATAGAGGCTGACCTGCTAAAAAACAAGGATATCTAGGCCAAAAATTTGGTGTCAAGTCTAACGTCTCCTTTCATTACAAATTTTAAAAAGCCATCAAATAGAAAATTCGATGTCAATAGACCGATTTCATGTACTACAGAAACTTGATTTCGAATTTATAACAAATTTGGGATACTGCCGCTATTTGACTTCAGATTTATTTTTGTCACTTTTTACACCAGCCCGCTAAAAACAATCCTTGAAGCAGCAGTTGAGACCGCAAAGATAATTACTGTAATAGGTAGCATACAGGCGAGGTCGTACTTTAACTGCGCCCGTTCTCCTCCGTATTCTATGGCTCCTGCAAAGCGGGTAAGGATTGCACTGATAAGGACAATGTAAACCCCTATTGCAAGCAAGAACTGATCCGGGGGAATGGACTGCGAGAAAGTTTCAGGTTGTATTTCTACGGGCATTCCGGAAAGGTCTGCAGGTACCCTGTTTATTCTTTCTGCGACCTGGTTTAAGATTTTTGTAATTACCTCGGAAAGGGCAAGGGTGATTCCTGCAATAAGGGGCGCAAAAATCGCAGCGGTAGTACGCATTGTTGAGGTAACGTCATAGAGGGAATGCCTGATGCGCTCTTCTACGGCACTGAGTTCTTTTAAATGATCTGCGAGCTTGATAATTGAAGCTCCTGCAGCTTCGTGGTTTTTATGGACGCTTTCCGTAAAGAGGAGCATTGTGTTTCTTATCCTCTCGGAATATATGTGCCTGAAAGCCCCAAATTCTTCATCAAAAATGGCATCTTTAAGGTTTGTCCTCATACTGAGCAGGTTCATGGAAATTTCCTCGTAGGCTTCCCCTATTTTTGAGCCTTCCATGGTTCTGGCAGTATGGGCAAAGGCTTCTTCAGGGGCTTTCCCTTCCGAAATCCTTCTGCCGAGCACAAAGAGGGAGTCTGCAAATTCCTGCTCCATCTGTTTTATCCGGTCTCTTATTTTCTTGTAAGGAAGAGATGAGAAGTACAGGTAAATTGAGATCCCAGCGGTGCCGCCCGCAACTAAAGGAAGGGCTGGAAGGAGGTATCCTCCAAGAGGGGCTGTGGAGACTATCCTACCAGGGTTTCCCGAAGCTAGAAGAAGATATCCCAGAGGGGCTGTCAGGATACAGACCAGGGCCCCAGTGAGTATGGCAAAGCACCTCTTCTGTTTTATGTCTGCAAGGTCTGGATGAGTATCCGGGATTTGCCTCGATATGAAAGCAACAGGCCTCTGCATCAGGATATATTCTGAGTAGACTGCTGCAAGGAGTGGAAAAACAAAGTCATAAAGGAGGACTAGGTCCGTAATCTCGGGTTTCATCCCTACAACCGTGACCGCAGGCAGGAGAGCGACTAGGGCAAGAGGGATCAGTATG
The DNA here is from genome assembly GCF_000970285.1 of Methanosarcina horonobensis HB-1 = JCM 15518. NCBI lineage: Archaea > Methanobacteriati > Methanobacteriota > Methanomicrobia > Methanosarcinales > Methanosarcinaceae > Methanosarcina > Methanosarcina horonobensis. Next base: position 1,278,054 of record NZ_CP009516.1, read on the forward strand.
AAAATTGAGTACAGCACATAGCTTGGGGTCTTCAGTTTTGCCGCAAAAGCTTCCATTAGATTTTCGGTTCCTTCAAGGCTGATATCGAGAGCGCGGTTCAAAGTAATAACTCTCTGGGCTTCATCGGGTTCGGCTGTCGAACTCTTGATCAGGTGCAGGGAACGTTTGAAGTATTCGCTGTTTCTGCCCCAAAGGTCGGCAAAAGAGAGAAGGGCATCATCCATGCTGCTGTAGAGCCTCAAATTCAGATCCCAGGTCAGTTTTTTTAAATCTGTTGCAAGCGGCCTCTCAGAGTTCTGGGCTGCGAAAAGTACGGCGCGTTCGAGGTTCGGGACAAGTTTCATTGACATGATGATATAGCTCAGGATTTCCGGGATATCTCCAAGGGAGGAGATTTTCATAAACCTTGCTTTTATCTTCACATACTCGCTTAAGTAGCAAAGGACTATCAGCGGAATGACAAAAGTCAGGGTTCCCATTATGAAAAGAGTCCTGGGATCGAAACTTCTGGAAAGAAGCAGGAAAAGGTCTATCCCGAGCAGCAGAATTAAAGTCACAGATGTGCCCATGTAAGAAAACAGTACAGTCTCAAAGGCTTCCAGGTCAAAGCCTGTAAACCTGAGGGCATCCCGGTATTCAGGACTTACGCTTTTTTCACATTTCCTGCTGAAGGTTTGAAGGTCCGGAATAGCCCATCCCCATTGCCTTGCTGTGGTTTTGCAGGCTCTCACGTACCAGCCGCTTTCTTCCATTTTCCCGATCCCTCAGGTAGTTACTTTTATTTTCGGAGACTGTTTTTCTCCTGATAGGTGTTTTTCTCCAGGTAGATGTTTTCCTATCATCTGGTTTTCTATCCTGGCTCTCTCCCTGACATAATTTTCAAACCAGACTTCCCATTGCCTGTATAGCTCTTCGAGATAGACTTCCGAGCTGGACTCAGGGTCATTTTCAAAACAAGACACATTACTTATTTTATCGCCTGGTTCTGCTCTCTTATCATCTTTAGTCCTGGTATTTGCTTTAATGGAGTCTGAAAGCAGCCAGAACATATTATTAGCCTCACTTACGGCTTCGGCTTCAAGCAGGAATGGTATGTGAACTCCTTCAACTGCAATCTTTTCTTTTATTCTCGCTCTGAGTTCAATATTTTTCAGAGCGGTATCAATAGTAATTCCCCATTTCCGGGCAATTTTCCCTATAAGTTCTGACTGACCCTGTTCAAGAGCCTCTCCTGCAAGCAGACAATCCTGAGAGGGATCATAATACATGATATCGTTAAAGATTTCGGAAGGTTCAAGCCTTTCTATACATGCGCAGGTAATTTCCGCAATCCTGCTGACCCTTTTTACTTTTCTCATGCTGCCTCCTGGCCTGATTCCTGAGCAGATTATCACAGCATCTGTCGCCTTAAAAGATGCAGGAGGGACTCCAAGGGTGTGTACAACTCTCTCGTAAACATTTTCAACGGATGATCCGTGGATGGTACCTATAACTGAGTTTCCGGCATTTCCTACTTGCATGGCTTCGTAGAGTACTTTTACTTCCGGTCCTCGAACCTCTCCCAGCACCAGAGAAGAACTCCCAAGCCTCAGAGCAGCTCGAAGCGCGGTTTCAGGACTCATTTCTGCCCCGGACTTCAGGACCGAAGATTGGGAACTCATACCCTGCACTTTCCAGCCCAGCTCCTGAAGCTCTTCTGTAGGGAGCTCGTGGGTGTCTTCGATTGTCAGGATTCTGTACTTCTGAGGGATTTCAAGCAGCATTGCAGACAAAAGAGATGTTTTTCCGGCTCCCACCTCTCCTGCAACAAGGACAGACGCCTGCCCGTCCATAAGGAAACTTAAAAACCCTGCTGCAAAAGGAGAAATCGAACCTGTATTGATCAGTTTCGGCAGGGTCCAGGGTGTGAGGGAATGTTTTCGGAAGGCATATGCAAGCCCGTTTGCGCTGAGAGGGTCTCCTATTACGGATACTCTTACTCCGAAAGCCTCAAGGTTAAGTTCAAGTACAGGGATGGCTTCACCAAAAGGCCGGCCGCTAATGGTCCTGAACCTTGAGACAAGGGCGTCAAGGTCGTCCTGCGAGAGAAAAACATTGCTCGTACACTCCTCCCCTTCCATCACAACATGCACGGGGTTTGTATCGGCAGGGGCATTGATGTATACATCCGTTATCCTGGCATCGGAAAGGAGGTCTTCTACGATCCCCAGCCCGTTCGTATACCTTGCAAGGAGGTCGGCATAGCTTTCAAGCTCATCCGGGCTGCAGGCTTTCCCGCTTTCCAGAAGTTCTTTGCCCAGCATGTCTTTTGCCATGCGTTTGAAATACTCCCTGGCTCCGGCCGGGTCTGCAAAAGCAAGGTCTTTTGGCCTGTGCCGGATCATTTTTCTCCTTACTTTCTCAAGCAGCCTGAGTTCTTCCTGCCGAAGATTATATTCGGGGGGTCTGATTATGTAAAGTCTTTCCGGCCTGTCGGTGTAGCAGTAAATAGAGATCTCAAGGTTTCTTCCTTCACTGCCATTTATGTCATAACATTCGAGAAATTCGGTATTCTCGGGAGCTTCGGTGTAAATTCTCGAACTGGAAAAAGGCGGCCTGACATAAGATTTGATCCTGCTTTCGTAGTCGAAAAAGGTATCTATGAAATCTATGGAATTTGTGAAATTTGTGGAGTTATTTGCAAATTTTCCTATTTTCTTCTTTTCCTCACCCAAAACTGAATGTGGAACCATATTGAATAGAAAGATTCTGGATGAAATGATTCTGGATGGAAAGATTCCGGATAGAGATGCAGTAGTTGCTTCTCCCGAAGTGTTTCCTATCAGGCTTTCGGTTTTCTTTCCTGCTTTTTCTTCTGTTTTTAGTTTTAACTTTGGTTTTTTCCCTGCTTTTTCTTCCGAATGGTTTACCTTTTGTTTTTCGTCTTCCAAACCTTCTAACCAGCCCGGTACCGAACAATAGCCGGACTTTTTGATAACAGGAATAACAGAAACTTCAGGAAAGCAGGACATTTTCTCTTCAATTTCATTCAGGATGCGGCAGAAGCCTTCAGAACATACAGAGCAGAGAGAGGCAGCATCAGGATCTCTTGCGGGTATTTTTCCATTAGTTATTTCCCTAAGCTTCAGCCTGGCTTTTAGAGGATCAGTTTCCACGATTTCGGCAAGAGAAGCAATTACTCCTTTTCTTTCAAGCTCACACTTTCTTTTCTCCTGCCGGGTGCATGCTTCGGGAGTAACTTCAATGCTCCTGTACGCTGCAATAGTGCCCTTAAAGCTTGCCAGAGCATAAAGCAGGGACAGGGATTTTCCTTCGTAATCCCGTTCATAAAGCTTTGAGAGTACAAGACAGTCGGCATGAATCTCTTTTTGCAGGATGCCGAAGATGTTTTTTCTGCAGTGTGAATCGTTTAGCGAAGATTCTGCTTCACATTCCCTGCAGTTGATTACAATTGTTTTCCTATTTTTTGTCTGCTTTATCCTGTGAGGACAGTTTCCCTCTTCCTCTTTCTTTTTCCCCTGAAGTATGCTCGGATTGAAGTTTCTAACCGTTTCCTGCAGGCTGCTGGCTGTTTCCTGAAGTTTAAGCATAATATCCAGAATTCAAACCCCCATTTCTCCGGATACTTTATAGCTTAACTTTAAATGTATTAAAGATTTTCTATCAATATTTATCAATGAATTTTTAAGTTTAATCTTGATTATCTATAGAAATATAACTTCCAGTTAGCCCTTATCCATGTTCTAATATTCGAGTTCAAGAAACACGATATGACAAAAAGTGGACATTTCAATACTCTACATGCCCGAAAACACTTCTCTTCTCCGGAAAAACCATTCTTTTAATTCACAACTAATTGGGCACCTCCATAAGTTGTCTACGTCCTTTCAAAAAAGAAGTCAATCTTAAGCGGAAGAAATGTCTTGAGAAAATTTGAGAAAATATCCTTATATGTTAGAAAAACATATTATAGAAATACGGAAAGTGAAAAAGGAAAAGTTGTACCAGTAATTTTGAACAGTCTCATAAAAACAGTCTTATAAAAAAGTGATTGAAATCAGAATAAGGAAAGTAATTAAGTAATAGCGTTTTTTGGAAAGAACTGGAAGTCCTTTCCAGTTCTCTCCTTTTACCTTTCCGAAATTTATTCGTTTTTTGGAAAGGTTTATTGTACCGCCGTTTTTTCGTTTTTGTTTACTCCAGGGATGGAGTTGTTGGTGTCTTGATGTTATTTCTTCAAATTGTTCTGGCTTCACTATCTGTTGGGTGTCGTTTTTAAGTATGTTTTTTGAAGACAGACTTGAAGACATTTTTGGAAAGACTTATTTATCTTGAATATTCCTGAATACGCTCTTTTTACTTCCTGTTTTGCCGTTTTTCTTTTTTGAAGGTGTCGACTTTGAGGTGTTGTCTAGAGATCTATACAGGCTATTTTTTATTTAAGGCGTGCTTATTAGGAGATTTATTGGAAATTGTATTTTTTCCTATTGTCAGGATTAATTCAGGCTAACTTTGGATTTTCTTGTTTTTATTCTGCCAATTGGTTGAGATCGATGGCGTTTTTCGCTGGAGGAAATTTATTTCGGTCTGTAAATGTATCCGCCTTCCGAATCGTTTTTCATTTCAGCCCCTGATCACAGGACACAGTCCTCCCTGCACTCAGGCCTTCGCTAGTTTATGCTTCCTGTGTTGAAATAAGCCCGAAGAGTTTCAGGACTTTAGACTTCGAAGACGGGGCAAATTTGCGGTCTCTGAGAAGGAATCCGTGAAGAACCGGTTCAAGAGGCTTTTGCGGAACTGTTTCTTTCATTCTGGCTCACCTTTGATCGAATTTCCGTTTTTTGGTTTTTGCCGGCAGACGGTAACTTATTACCTACTTATAATATATAAATATTTGGATCACAATGCTTTGACTGTTTCTCCAAAACATTTTCTCAAAAAATTATCCAAAAAATTTATTCAAATTCCCTGCTCAAGAGGTTTAGTCAGGGACCCTGTTTTTAGAATCGTACTTAAGTAAAGCCTTGCCCAGACAAAAGTTATTCCGGCCCCGATTGCATTGCCTGCTACAATTCCCCACCAGGCGCCTACCTGACCCATATCCAGATTGAAGGCGAAAAAAGCTGCAAAGAGTGGAGTAAAAACTATGGTCCTCAGGAGATTTGCAGTAAGTGCGCTCACACCTTTTCCCGCTCCCTGGAAGAAAGATGTTGAGAGCATTCCGAAAGAAACTGACGGGTAGAATATACAGATCACACGCAGGAAGTGGATAAGGTCCGGAGCTATGTGAGCGGCTTCTCCTGTCTGCGTGAAAACAGCCGCGATCTGAGGGGCAAAAATGAAAGTAAATGCTGCAACTCCGCCTTCTATGAGAAGTCCCAGTTTTACTGCATAGGTATGGGCTGTTTTTGCCTTTTCGAAGTTTTTCGCCCCAAAAGCGGCTCCTGAAACCGAAACTACTGCGGTTGCAATTCCAATGAGGGGAGCAATTGCAATTGTTGCAACCCGCCAGCCAGTGGAGTAGACTGCAACTCCGTCGGTATTGCTGACGTTCACAATAATAAGGTTGAGGATGAGCATGGATAACGACATTGAAAGCTGCTGGGCGGAAGCAGGGATTGTTATCCTGAAAATATCGTTTACAATATCTTTTTCAAAGCTGAAGTCTTTAAAATCAAAAGAAACGAAAGTGTCCTTTCTGAAAAAGAGCCAGTTCAGCATCATGATCGAAGAAACTGTAAGAGACAGGATAGTTGCCCAGGCTGCACCTGCAATTCCCATTTTAAAGGTGTATATGAAAATAGGGTCAAGGACAATATTCAGGACTGCGCCAAGGATCATTGCGTTCATCGCCCGCTTTGAATCGCCTTCGGCTCTGAGGATGGAGTTTGCTACGTTAGTAAAAAAGATTACTATACTTCCCAGAAATATCACTCTAGCATAAGCTACTGCAAGCCCGGTTGTTTTCCCTGCTCCAGCAAGAGAGAAGATCTGAGGAGCAAAAACATAGGAGGGTATGGTAAATACAAGAACGAGCAGCAGCATCATTATAACTGTGTGTACGGCTACGTTGTCTGCTCCCGATTTATCCCGTGCTCCGATCTTCCGGGATATGGCTGCTCCTCCGCCTATGCCCAGCCCATTGGATAAAGCCATGCTTATGAAATAAAAAGGAAATACAAAACCCATTGCAGCAAGTGCGTCCGCTCCAAGTCCCGAGACCCAGAAGGTATCTACGAGCTGGTAAATAGTCTGGACCGACATTGCAACAATCATAGGGACTGCGAGTTTGATAATTGCTTTTTTCGGATCTCCCTCAAGGATCTTTACGCCTTTTGTTTCCTGACTTTCTTCGTGTTTGCAAGAGTTTGAGTCTCCTGCTGTTCTTAACTCCATTTAACTATCTTCCTTTCAGTATATTTTCTTCCCTTTTCTCCTCATTAAATTCTTTTTTGAGGCTCAGGGGGAAGGCATACCTAGAATTAACGCATCTGTTTTTCATCCCGTAGCCCGCAGAATTAAGTTCCTTCAATGTCTCATTAAGCGAGAAAAGGAACTCGTTTCTCAACCTTTCGGTCAGCTGTTCCGGATCAATGCTCCTGAAATATGCTGGAGTTCCTTCTATGACTTCTATATATTTCTTTTTTGACATTCTCTCCAGAGTAGCATAAATCTTTGGTCTCGGAACGTGCGTAAATTCATGGATCTCCCTGGCTGTTGCCTCGCCCAGACTCAGGAGCCCTATATAGATCTTCGCCTCATTTTCGGTAAATCCCAGCTTCTGGAGTTTGCCTACCAGCTCAGGATACATTGAAGACCTCTAAAATTATTTTCCAGGTGCCCGACTTTTCCTTTTCAGGTACTTCCGTCCAGTTTCTTCAATATGTCCAGCATTATTTTCAGACCTTCCTGATAGGCTGAAATATCTTCTTCAGCAAGCCTGCTAAAAACCTCAGAGTAACTTTTTTCAAGCTCTTCTGTGAACCAGTTCCTGTAATTCTTTCCTTTTTCAGTAAGTGAAATCAGGATCTTTCTCCGGTCTGCAGGATCTCCTCTCCTGCACACAAGTCCCTCTTTTTCCAGGGCATCAATCATGCTGGTCAGGCTTCCTTTCTGAAGGTCCAGGCATTTTCCCAGAGTTGTAGGCATAATCTCACCCACTCCTCCTATAATCAGGATAGCCTTATTCTGGTTTTTGTTCAGGTTATAACGACCGGTACCAGTCTGATGAAAAGCTTTTGCAAAATTTTTATGGAAAAGATGGATCATATCAAACTGGAGTTTTACCGTTTCTCTTATTCTTTCTTCTTTCATCGGGATCACAATGAGGCAATTTTTACCAGTCCTGATCCGGATGATAAAGCCAGGGGCGGCCATCAGAGATCTTTTTGAGAGGCGTTTCTATTCCAGTAGATCTGTTTACGAGGCGTTTCTTGGTTCAATCTGACTGGTTCTGACGGGTTTTTACTGGTTTTATAGGGTTTGACTGGTTTTAATTTACGTTTTTATCATCCGAATCTGGCTGTTGTATTTAATCTTACTATTCATTTTTCGTACTGTTTGATTCCAAACTAAAATGGAACACGTTTTATTTATATTTTATGATTCTATAATTAAGGAAAGGCGAGTTTCAGGTTTCCTGGCACGATCTTCCACAAAGCTTGCAGCTTTGCTAACCTTTAAGGCGACAGTACCCTTCTGAGCCTTGTGGGAATTATAATTCACCTGGATTCTGTAAAAATGGATTTTGAAATTGAGAATCCTGAACTGTTGCTCTCACAGCAGCTTAATACAACAGCTCAATATTGTGCATTTAGATGCCCGGTGAGAGTTATATCTTTCTTTTCACTCCTGGTCGAAAATGATGTTATTACCGTCTTTTGCAACGAAGTGCCAGTTGCCTTCATTTCGTTTTATACTGTATTTTACAATTCACAGCAACATTATTAAATTATTTATATCCTTTGGTACATAACACTTCACAACATTATATTATTGTCCATGATCAACAACCATAGTGAAAGCGAAGCATCTCAGAAAAGTAAAAAAAGTGTCTGGTTTTGAATGAGTACATTGTATGTGCATAGTACATTGTATATGAGTAATACATCGTACATGGAGTGGTGGTAAGACTTTGATTTTTCAGCACTTTTCTCCTGTATCTCCAGCCTTTATTATACACCTCAAGTACACTTGCGCCCATGCAAAAGTAACCAGTGATCCGATAACCGTCCCTGTAACGAGCCCCCACCAGACTCCTAGCAGCCCCCAGTCGAATGTATAGGCAAAGAGCAGGGCAAATACAGGTGTCAGGATCAAGCTTCTCAGGAGTGTGGCAATAAGTGCGCTTGTGCCCTTTCCTGCGCCCTGGAAAAGAGAAGCTGAGAGCATTCCGAAAGCAACAGCCGGATAGAACACAGTCATAATTTTAAGTAACCTTATCAGTTCCGGAGCGATCTGAGCCGTATTTTCTGCCTGCGTAAAAGCGGCAGCAATATCCTGAGCAAAGACATATACTGCAACTGCAATTGCGGCTTCTACCAGAAAGCCGGTTCTTGTTGCATAAATAAGGGCACTCCTTGCCTTTTTATAGTTTTTCTCCCCAAAAGCGGCTCCTGATATTGAAACCACTGAGATTGCAATTCCTATAAGGGGGGCAACTGCAATGCTTGTGATTCTCCATGCCGTAGCATAAACCGCAACCCCGTCGGTGCTGCTTACAGTCACAATAATACGATTCATTATCAGGGCAGTAAGCGCCAGAGCAACCTGTTCTACAGAAGAAGGTATCCCTACTCTGAATATATCTTTGACAATAGCCCTATCGAATTTGAAGGAGTGAAAAACAAAAGAAACGTAGGTATTTCTCTTAACAAAAAACCAGTAAAACATAAGCATCCCGGAGCTGGCGAAGGAAACCACTGTCGCAAGTGCCGCTCCTGCTACTCCCAGTCCCAGGACGTATATAAAAATCGGATCTAGAATAATATTCAGGACAGATCCGAGAACCATTGACTGCATAGCTCTTTTTGAATCTCCTTCACTCCTGAGTATGGAGTTTGCAACATTTGTAAAGAAGAACACAAAGCTGCCTGCAAAAATAACCCTTGCATATGCAACCCCGAGTGGGGTAGTTTCTCCCGCGCCGCTGTACATGAATAAATCCCTTACAACGGCAAGCCCTATTACTGTAAGGGCAACTGTGAGTATGAGCATGATTATAAAAGTATGCACTGCAACATTATCCACTCCGGTTTTGTCCCTGGCTCCTATCCTGCGCGATATCGCAGCCCCTCCCCCTACCCCCAGCCCGCTTGTAAGCGCCATCTGGATTACAAAAAAAGGAAAAGCAAATCCTACAGCAGCCAGGGCATCCGCACCCAGACCTGCAACCCAGAAGGTATCGGTCAGGCTGTAGATAGTTTGTACGGACATTGCAACTATAATAGGAATTGAGAGCTTGATAACGGCCTTTTCAGGGTCTCCGAGGAGAATGCCCACGCCTTTTGTAACTTTTTGAGGTGGAAAACTTTCTTCCTTTTCCGTTTCTGTCCCTATTTCTTCGGACTCTTTCTCTCCTTTTTTTCCTTTTTCTTCTGCCGTTTCCCTGCTCATTTTTCCCCGCCGTTTTTAGATTTTCCCTTCTTTAAATTTCAAATATTTTATCCTACTCTTTTTCGGTCTCTTTTGCCTTTAACGTTTTCTTTTTTAAGGGCTCCTCTACTTTCAGATAACTGGATTGAAATTTATCTATCCGTTCTCTTGATTACCGGGACCAGTAAACCAGATAAAATGAAAAATCGTCTTCAGTCACGCTAAGGCAGTATAGCTTTCATTAACTGCCATCGAAATTTAATTCATCTAAGCTGCCTATTTATGGGAAGTCTGTTAAAACAGGAAATAAACTGGATAATATATAATAATCCACCTGGAGAATCTGTATTGTCCGATGGAGAGCTATTAAAGAACAGACTGGATGAGTTGTCCGGTGATAATAATATAAATATACTTGTTTATTGTGAATCCAATGAATTCTTCTTGATATCTGATTTCCTAATTTAAAAGCCCTTATTAATAAAAAATTTGGAGAAAGAAGTTCGCAGACTGAACAGGGGTTTGAAAGAACTGACTGAACAGGGGTTTGAAAGAACTATATGACAGGATTGCCGACAATCATTTCTCCTTCTTCTCCTGGCAGTACTTTCAATGAGGAGTATGCTTTCTTCAATCTCTTTTCAACAGATATACAGTCAGCAGTCCGAACACCGTCAGTCCTGCTGCACCGAATCCTGGCATTGCGCTCTCTATAGGTTCGGATTTCTCTTTTACCTTGATGGGCAGGTCAAGAGTATAGTCCTCTGCATTTTCAATATCATCTCCGAAATAATAAACGACCCGTCCTTTAACGTTGAAATCTCCTACCTGGGCCGACTCTATCCTTACTTCAATATCCCTGCCTTTTCCAGGTTCCAGTTCATATGTTGTGGTATACTGCCCTGCTCCGGACTGGACGAACTCGGAAGACGAGACAGTTGTTCCCGAAGGCGGGATAAGAATAACCTGAACGTTCATGGTAGGCTTTGTGATAAGGTTGACTGCCGAGAGTTTGAGCAGTATATCTTCTCCCAGAATAACCTCGGTCTTTTCTCCATGAAGGTCCACGCTTGCCGAAGGCGGGGCCTGCTGCGCGCTTTTGGATGAACCGGTTTTCTCCTGAGTGTCAGGTTGTGTATACCTGGAGTCCTCTACCCGCCTGTATTCGGTACGTTCGACTCTTATGTGTTTTGAATACCCTTTTTTTCTGTCCCCAGAAGACTCTGTCTGCGTAAAGTCTGAAGACCCTTCATCCTCCGAAGATTCCGTTTCATTGCTTTCAGCAACTTCTGCTTCCTGTTCTGTTTCCTTATACTCTGAAGATCCTGTTTCTGTGTACTCAGGATTATCTTTATCTGAAGGCTCGTTTTGCGCATTTCCTGAAGTGTCTGCTTCTTTATATTTATCTTCAGAAGTTCCTGTTCCAGTATCCTCTGGAACTTCTGCCTCCTTGATTTCCGTATAGTCAGAGATTTCTGTCCTGTTACCGGAGGAATAATCCAAATCTGTTGAGGTTTCGGATGAGGCATATGCGTTTATAATATTGCCTGCTAACAAGCAGCCTACTAAAACACATGCTATTAAAATTCTTAAAATTCTTAAAACACCCTTCTCAGGCATTCTACCACCTTTTTTAGCTGCTATTTACAGTTATCTTCGATTACAGTACCCAGTTAGAGCCTGCTAAAACAAATAAAAAAACGGGAAATCATGAATTTCCCTCTTAAAAGTTCTATTTAAGCTCTTTTCGCAGCTGGTTTATTTTCTTCTGACCATATATACGCCCAACAGCCCGATTCCCGCTATTATCGCGCCAAAGCCTGGAGCACTGAATGAACCCGAGCCTTCGGCATTTACCCCTGAGGTTTCTTCAAGCTCTGGAGCTTCTGTGGGATTTTTGGAGGGTTCCTCGACTGTAAAGGGATGAGTAAGTGAAATAGGGTTGTAATCGTCCTTGTTATCCCCGGGCCAGTAGAGACCTGCGAAATGTACGGTAGATGTACCTACCTTTTCTCCTTTTACGTCAATGTATATTGTCCTGGCATTTCCGGGAGGTACTGAAAATATGCCATAGACCGTACCTGCTGCACCTGCCTGCCCAAAACCCTGTCCGTATACGTGGATTCCGGAGGGTACGCTGATTCTTGCATCCACATTCAGGGTAACTTCATTGAGGGATGGGTTTTCTATATAAAGTTCAACAAGGCCATCTTCGTTTTCAGTAATGACGTCATTAACCGGTCGGAGGACTACAGTCGGGCCCACCCTGAATTTCTGTTCAGCTGCAGAAGTTGCATTTGTTTCATTTACAGCTTCGGTTACATTGACCAGACATGATTCGTTTACAGATGCTGATCCGTTGGTAGTCGAGACCTTTGATACAGATTTATTTGCTGTTGTGTTATTTCCTGCTGCTGCGGTAACGCACGGGAGTACAGCCCCAAAAATAAGGACTGAGAGTAACAGTATTGACAGATATTTTTTCATCCTCTACACCTCTTCCCAGGGGTATTACATCTGGAATTTTTTGGTGAATATGTTTTTCAAAAATTGACTGTGGTCTCTCCAGGAACTATTTCTTTCTCCAATAAGTACCTCCTTGGTTTATTGAGCCTATAGTTTAATTCACTTTCGGCTGTCACATTACAGTCTACCTGTGTGAATTCTGCCTTCCATTTACGGTATTTATAAAAACCGGATGATAACTCCTGTATTTATTCCGGTTTTTCCTGTGAGCCATTTGTTGAAACTTGTTAAAAAAATATATCTTGAGGTTGGAAGTATGGATGACAGTTTATTAAGAGTTGAGAACCACTACTTTTCCTGACTATTTCTCAGGTCTGCCGCTTACCTTAAAACGTTTTTTTTGTATGAAAATGAGAATTATGCAAACCTAGACTATCGATGAATACATTAACAAAGGTATCAATGCATCAAACAAAGGTATCAATGCATCAAGAAACCATACTTCTCTCTTAAGCGAAAAATCTGCAGAAAATATAGAGTACGGCAATCGGCCACAGTCACGGAGCATTACTTCTTACAGCTTACGAAGCAAGCGAGTATGATGACCTGTCCGCAGGTTCTGTTGACAGAATAGTGCCTGTTGATATTATTATTGCATATAATCCCTATAGTTCCGAGTTAATTTAGAATCAGAAGCAGGAATTTGATGCTATTTCGGAAAAGTATTGAAGACAGAGTTTCTAATGATAGTAGTATGGCAAGTATGATGTTCATTGCCTACCTCGCCTCTACTGAACCTGACTCCAGTTTTTATCTCCAGCCCGAACTTACAAACAGGCAGTTCTTCAGGCTCATGGCCAGCCACACATATAGTTTTTTCATGTATCCTTACATTTCTGACTATCACTACTGGAGCGGAGATTTTAGCGGTCTTTATTATGTTGATGAAAATTGGCTGCTTAATTTGACTCTGACCGGAGGAGCTGCCCCTCATACCCCTAAATACCTTGACCAGTATAATCAGGGGCATGGTAGTTTGTTAATCGATCACAATTCTCCTGAATTATGGACTCTTATAAATAAATGGATAAAAGATAATAAGAACCTGAAAAAGAAAAGTAAATAAGAAGAATTAAACAAATAAGTCCGGACAAAAAATGTTCTAATTATACTGTATTGACAACTCCTCAATTTCAGGAAACAAAAAAATTTAATAGAAGAGCTATGGATTCTGACCTCTCAGGTTGCAAGCCGTTCTGCTCTTCCGATACGTTCTGTTCTCAAAAGACCTCTCAGGAAATACCTTGCCCATAAAAAGAGCAATGTGGACCCTATTGCATTTCCTGCGATCATTCCCCACCAGACTCCTACCTGTCCGAGATCCAGGACAAAGGCAAAGAGGGCTGCAAAGAGCGGGGTAAATACCATGGTTCTCAACAGGGTTGCTGTCAGAGCATTTACTCCTCTGCCGGCTCCCTGGAAGAAAGAGGAGGAGAATATTCCGAGTGCAACAATAGGGTAGAAAAGACACATTACATGCAGGAAATGTGCGAGGTCTGCTGTGATATGTGCTCCTCCTTCAGCCTGAGTAAAGATCGAAGCTATCTGCGTGGCGAAAGTAAATATAAGGATGCCAGCTCCGCATTCCGTAAGGAAACCTAGTTTCGTTGAATAAGATAGAGCGGTTTTTGCTTTTATATAATCCCTTGACCCTATGGCAGCTCCTGACACCGAAACTACGGCTGTCGCTATCCCCATCAGGGGAGATATTGCGATTGTCGCTATTCTCCAGCCTGTGGAGTAAACTGCAACACCATCCGTACTGCTGACGCTGACAATAATAAAGTTCATAAAAAGCATTGACAGAGACATTGAAAGCTGCTCGGCAGAAGCAGGGATTGAAACGTTCAGTATATCTCTTATAATCCTTTTATCAAAGTGAAGGTCTTTGAAATTAAAACTGACATAGGTATCTTTTCTTAAAAATAGCCAGTTAGCCATTAAAAGAGCTGATACTGTGATAGAGATCACCGTAGCCCAGGCTGCACCTGCAATTCCCATTTTAAAGGTGTATATGAAAATAGGGTCAAGGACTATGTTCAGGACTGCACCAAGAATCATTGCCCTCATTGCCCGCTTTGAATCGCCTTCGGCTCTGAGGATGGAGTTTGCCACATTGGAAAAGAAAATGATGACACTTCCCAGGAATATAACACGGGCATACGCTACTGCAAGTTCTGTTGTTTTTCCTGCACCTGCAAGGGTAAAGAGCTGTGGGGCAAACATGTAGAAGGGAAGTGTAAAAACCAGCGCAAGCAAAAAGATTATAATCATTGTGTGAACGGCTACGTTATCTGCGCCTGCTTTATCTTTTGCCCCTATCCTGCGGGAGATTGCAGACCCTCCGCCTATCCCTATTCCGTTGGATAGAGCCATGCTAATAAAGAAAAACGGAAACACAAAACCCATTGCAGCAAGAGCATCCGCTCCGAGTCCTGAAACCCAGTAAGTATCGACAAGGCTGTAGATTGTCTGTACAAACATAGCCACAATCATAGGGATTGCCAATTTCACGATAGCTTTTTTCGGGTCTCCTTGGAGGGCTTTCACGCCGTCTGTTACTCTCCCCGAGTGCCCGGAAGCAATTTCATTTTTATAATGGTTATCTGTCATTTATTATAGCTTCCTTAAAGACTTCATCTTCCAGAATCACTCTTTAGCCTGTTTCATCACCTTTTTTCTAATCTGGTTTTTTCGCTTCCTTGTTGTCAATACCGGCTTTCTATGTACTGGCTTCTATGGACGGATCAATTTCCTGATTAAAAGTTTATAGTTCTAAGGATTCAAGAGTTTAAATTACCAATTCTTTGAAATTTCAGTGTTTCTGTTAACAGAGCTACCAACTACTGGAAAACTAAAAGATTCTGGGTCAACAAGTCTATAGGTTGGTTAGATTATTTGATTTTATATTGTTAGATTTCTAACTAATAGTTATATTTATAACTTTTCATGATTTCTCCGATTTTCCAGAATAAATCTGTTGTAGAGTTATCTGTCATTGCTCAAGACGTAGAGGTTGTCAAAAGGTAAGAAAAGTATCAAATAAGCAGTAATTTAAAAAATTTATAATGTTGGAGTCATGTATATTTATTAAATATCTTCTCTTAGTTCAGAATTTTTATCAGCACAGACAGTACAGGATGTTCCCGCCAGAAAAGCTGGCGGCATCTCTGCAAAAATAAAAAAGAACGCTAAAGAGAAGTCTCAATGAAGTATTTTTTTAGATCTTTCAGACCTTTAGCTCATCTTTTTATAACAATTTATACTCAAAATCCAGCTTATAGTTGTCACAGCCTTATAATTGCAAATAACCAGACTTTTATTTGATTGGAGTGCTAAAATTGTTTCAGGCAATTTTTGAGAGTATGGCATGGTATCTGTACTCATAGTACATTGATTTCACACACTCCATCTGGAAACCGTTTCTATGGGCAATTTTTCCAACCAGATGGGGGCTGTGTGAATTTCCTATTATATCACCTGGCTGGTTTCTCAAAAAAGCAAGTATTCTTCTTACGCAGCCGACATATGCTCTGACAAATATGTTCCAGGACATGAAATTATGTGAAAACCATCCGATTTTCCATAAATAATAAAGCTTAGGATCAATTATATCAAATAATACTATTTTCCCGTCTTTATTCAGATACTCGGAAGCATTGTGAATAAAATCTTCTAACTGTTCAGGTGTAAAGTACTGGACAACTTCGGTTGCTGTTATTCTGTCAAACTTCAGGTTTAATTCATCCCATATTGTCTTATCGTCAGCAAGGATTAAATCCACATTTCCATACTTCTGTTCCAGGATTTTTTTTTCCGCTTCAAATAGCATGGATCTGGAAAAATCAGATCCTATAACTTTTTCATACTTTGGTACATAGTGTATAAGAAGTTCTCCTGCCCCGCATCCAAAATCAAGGAGAGTTTTTCCTCCATTCAAGTGGAATAGCTTTTCGTTTGCCTCTTTAGTAAGAAATTCTTCAGTTGAAAACCTGTGTCCACCTTTCTTTTTATCTGAAAAGTACTCTTCCCAGGAGAACTCTGATCTTTTAAGTACTGACCCCATACTATCATCCCGTTCTTTACCCACCCTTCACATTTCCCGGTGATCCCCCGAAGAAACCAGGAAATTAAAGTTAAAGCTGGATATGATTACGAAGATTACGTCTTTTTAAAGCTTATAAAGGAAAATATAATTGTACTATTAATAATGTAGAATCTTATATAGGCTTTGAAATAATTGTTCTGAGAAGAATTCCTGTTCTATTCTATTGCCCGGTTTATGAGTACCGGTTATATAAAAAAACTCAAATTCAGAGCTTAAGAACTTCTGAATGGAAAGATATAACAATTAAAAGGAGAAATCTAAATCGTTTATTACCTTTGCTCATTTTTTCTACTATAAGAATTACAAATGCTTCAGCTTAAAACTACTTGAAATTAGTTTTTATTAGTTTTTATCTAGTTTTATCGTTTTTGGACTTAATCTGACCTTATCAAAACAGACTTCGTATTACTTTTTTCCGCCACACAGCACTGCTGCAGCCCTTACTGCACTCTCAGGTGTGAAAAAGACTGGCATTCCGGTTTTTGTAAATGCCGAAGCAAGTTCCCGGCTGAATTTCCCGCCTGGAGAGCTGATAAGAATGGGTTTTCCGCAGCTGTCAGCAAAGTCCCTGATTTTTCCAGCAACTCCTCCAGTAAGAAGAGGCGGACCCCAGAGCAAGCTGACAATTGCAAGGTCGTATTCTTCTGCAGGAGTCTCCTGCAAGGCAGCAACGTAATGTTCATTCCGTACACTGCCTGTCAGGTCCACAGGGTTTCTTACGGAAGCAAAAGCCGGAAGTTTTTCCTTCAATTTCTTTACTGCGGTTTCGGAAAGCTCAGGGACCCTGAGCCCTGCCTCTTCACAGGCATCGGCAATAGAAATTCCTATTCCTCCTCCATCAGTTATTATCAGGACCCTTTTTCCTTCTACAGGGGAATATCTGTTGAGGACTTTACAGGCATCTTTCAGCTCTTCGTAACTGGCAGCCTCAATTATGCCCGTTTTCCGAAAAGCGGCTTCATAGGCTTCATACATTCCGCTGATAGCACCTGTGTGAGAACTGGCTGCCCTTGCCCCCGGCTCCCTCTTCCCGACCTTGAGAGCTACTATAGGTTTCTTTTTTGCACAGCTGGAAGCGACTTCAAGAAATCTCCGCCCGTTTGCTACGGATTCAATGTAAAGGGCAACGGCTTTTGTGGCTTCGTCCCGTGCAAGGAATTCAAGGCAGTCGCTTTCGTCAACATCAACTTTATTTCCGTAACTTACGACCCTTGCAATGCCTGCTCCTTCATTTGCAAGTTCGTCCATAATCATAGCCGCAAAAGACCCGCTCTGCGTAAGTACGGAAACTCCGTCTCTGACAGGTCTTTCTATCTTTTCCCGTTCTATGAAAAAGGTGTCCACGTTTGAGACAGTATCATATATACCCAGGCAGTTAGGGCCCATAGCCCTGATGCCTTTTTCTTTTAAAAGAGCCTTCAGCTCATCTTCCATCTTTTTCCCGCCAAGTCCCGTTTCCCGAAATCCTGAGCTCACAATTATAGCTCCTTTTATGTTTTCCACATGGCCTCTCAGGACCTCAAGGACAGCTTTAGCCGGGACTGCAAAAATAGCAATATCAATTTTGTTTTCAATCTCTCCTGGAGTCGAATAACATTTGAGCCCCTCAATTTCTCTGTAACCGGGGTTTACAGGATAGATCTTTCCTTTAAATTTCATTTTCCTGAGGCTTTCCAGGATCGTATGGGAGAGTTTCTCAGGATTTGGAGACGCTCCTATCAGGGCTATGCTTTCAGGCTTGAAGAAAAAGTCAATACATTCTTCGGAACTCATTGATGCCTCCATGACAGTACAGATCCGTGCAGACCAATTGAGGCTGTTTTTGATACTTTTTTCTTTGGACCAGCAGGCTGGTGGCTCTATTTCCTGAAGTACATGCCTTGAAACATTACTCTGCAATCTATCTCGAGCCCTTCCCCTGCGTAATATTAGCTAGGGCTCGCTTGTATAAAACAGTTTCAATGTAAGGTAACCATGATTTCAGTCGGGAACTAGCAGTCTTTCCTTCGTGAACTCTTCCAGCGTTTAGTGATCACAGTACATACATATGGCTTTTTCGCACTCTTCGTTCTGGAACTTCCACTTTAGTCCCCAGCGTTTTATTGCCTGTATTATTTTTACGAAATCTGTCCCGCTTTCAGTAAGGTAATATTCGGATCTGGGTGGGTTTGAGGAGTCATCAATTCTTTTTGCGATCAAGCCTTCATTTTCAAGCTCCGTAAGCCTTTCCGAAAGGATTTTTGGGGTTATGTATCCGAGTTTTCTTTTCAGCTCATTGAAGCGCTTTTCCTTTTTCTCCCCTTTGTGAAGCTCAAGCAGGATATGGATAGTCCACCTTTTCCCAATGATATTCATTGTCTTATAGACTGTACAGTCTTTCATGGTATAAACATAGAAACTGTCTGATATATAAATTAGTATCTCTAATATACTGGTATCAAAAGGATACTATTATAAAATACAATTTTATAATAAAATCTTTTTAAATGATATGCCTCTATACATGATACAGTCCAGGCATGGTTTCATGAACTCCGGCTGTATGTATGAATTGTTTCTCAAAAATAAGCCGGAAGACTTTGCCTGCTCTGCTATGCAGCTGTCTGGCAGTCTGGGCATACCATAAAACTCCAGCTATAAAGATTAGGAGAAAGGATCAACCGTGAAAGATAATCTACCGGAAAAAGGCGCAATCGTTCAGAGAGACCGTGAGACATACGCAATAGCCCCGCACCTCCCGGGTGGAATCGTGGATCCCGATACTCTTATAAAAATCGGTGAAGTTGCGAAAAAGTACGGGGCAGTTGCCCTGAAAGCGACCTCTGCTCAGAGAATTGCCATCGTGGGTCTTAAAGAAGAAGACCTTGACAATGTCTGGGCTGACCTGGACATGAAACCCGGAGCAGCAATAGGTCTTTGCGTTAGAAGCGTTAAATTCTGTCCGGGGACTACTTTCTGCAAGCAGGGTAAACAGGATGCTGTAAGCCTGGGTCGCAAACTGGACGAGAAATATCACGGAATGCCGATGCCTTCCAAACTTAAAATCGGAGTTAGCGGTTGTCCAAATTCATGCGCCGAACCTGCTATCAAGGACATAGGAGTAATGGGCACAGCAAAAGGATACAACCTCATGGTTGGCGGCTCTGCTGCTGCAATGCCAAGGCTTGCCCAGGTTGTAGCAAAGGACCTTTCCGAAGCCGAGGTTCTTGAAGTCGTGGATAGAATCCTTAACTTCTATAAAAACTCCGGCACAAAAAAGAGGCTTGGAAAGTTTATTGAAGATATGGGTCTGGATGAGTTTAAAAAACAGATAGGATTAGTTTAAAAAACAGGTAGGGTTGTAACTTACACGTTAAGTTACATATCTTTTGCCTTACGGATGTTTTATTAAGACACTGGCATCTGTTATTTAACCGCAAATCTGTGTGGTGTGTTTCCTCTGTAAATCTCGAGCTTTATTTCCTTTCAGGGCTTGAGGTTAGGACTCTCAAGGCTCGGGCAGAGGAAATTCAGCAAGAAAACGGCTGGTTTAGAGACTGATTTAATAAGTTCATAGCAGTCAGAAAGGGGAAAGTTGAATGAAAGTTATTGAGATGAAATCCTCACCGGAAAAGCCTAACCCTCACAATGTGAGCGTACGGATGCTCTATGATACAGAACATGCCCAGGTGGTACATATCGAACTCAAACCAGGGGAAACTTTGAAAAAGCACATTACACCTGTAGATGTATTTTTCTATATTCTTGAGGGAAAAGGTATAGTTGAGATAGGGGATGAGCAGGAAGAAGTAAGCAGAGACATGTTGATCGAAAGCCCTGCAAAGGTTCCCCATCGGCTTCTGAATCCCGGAGATAGAATTTTCAGAGTACTTGTTGTAAAAGTCCCGAGGCAGACTGAGCCCACCCGCCTGCTGTAAAATTGAGTTCATAAAGTTGTTAAAGGACTGTCAAACATTGACCGAGAAGACAAAACCAGCAAAAATCGCGGTTATACGCTGCGATATAGTCTCTGAGGCCTGTCCTGGAGTGGGCTGTTTCAAAGCTTTCAATGAGAGGAAGTTCCACTTTAAGGAATACGATGGAGAAGCGCAGATAATTGCTTTCTTTACATGCGGTGGCTGCTCTGGCAGAAGGGTTTACCGCCTGCTGAATGCTCTGAAGAAACATGACCTCGATGTCGTGCACCTGAGCTCCTGCATGCTCATGGAAGACAGTTATCCGAAATGTCCCAATATTGATACTATCAAAAAGACGATTCAGGATGCGGGTATAAAAGTGGTGGAAGGAACGCACCACTGAATATATTTTAAAAAAGATGCTTATTGCAACAAATAAATCAAAAACCAAGATAAGTAAAAAACAAGTGAGGGAAACATGTCTACAGAAGAGAACAAAGCAATAGTTCACCGATTCTTTGAAGAAGGCCCTTCTAAAGGAAATCTGAGTATTGCTGATGAATTGTTGTCACCTGATTTCACTTTACATGTTCCTCTTCCTGCTTCTCCAGGGATCGAGGGAATTAATGAAGTAATTACTGCATGCAGGGCAGCCTTCGAGCACCTTAAAGTTACAATTGAGGACATGGTTGCCGAGGGTAACAATGTGACTGCTCGTTTCACAGCTCGCGGTATACATAAAGGGAATTTTATGGGGTTACCGGCTACAGGAAAGCCAATAACTCTGACCGGTATAGAGATTTTTCGCATTAAAGATGGTAAAATTGCTGAGTTATGGGGTGAGGCTAACCTCCTTGGTCTGATGCAACAGCTCGGGATTATTCCTGTGCCTGTGAACCAGGGTTAAGTTTCATCAGATGCGCCTATCTTCTTAAATTATTTTATTCATCTGAAAATCCGTGGTAAAACACAACTTACGAATAAGCCAGGGTAGTAATATGAGTAATGATACAACTCGGGACCGGAATACAGAAGAAGATGAAAATTACGAAGGTGCAAATCCTGAGCTTCAGGACCTTCCTCTTCCCAAAACAGATAGTATGCTGTATTTGATTCTGAACTCTTTAAATCAGAATATAGCAAACTTTAATGCATATTTAAAATTTAAGAACTATATCTCTGAAGACAGCTTAAATGCCGAGCTCTTGAAAAGAAGCATGGGTATCCACAGAGATTTCTCTGCTCTTTTTTTGCACACCAAAGAAGAACTGGTATTCATTTATCCGGAACTTCTGGAGAAAGCAGAAAGAATACTATTCAAAGGGGAAGCAGGCACTGACTTCATAAAGTATACCTGCAAAATGAGCAAAATAATAGATGATTACAAAACCGTGCTGTACAGGGAAGGTTATTTACCGGATTTTAAACGGCAGTTAATGTTAACAGATACTTGATTCGCTATGTATCTCAACAATTTTTTTATAAAAAGCTAAACAAGAAGGGGGTCAATTTTCATGGTAAAACGAACAATTATTAAAATTGATGAGGAAAAATGCACAGGCTGTGGAAAATGTGTTGCACCCTGTGCTGAAGGCGCCATTCAAATAATCAATGGAAAAGCAAAAGTCGTATCCGAGGAACTCTGCGACGGTATGGGGTACTGCATCGGTATCTGTCCCGAGGGCGCTCTTTCTATTGAAGAAAGGCATACAGTTGAATTCAACAGGGAAAAAGCCGAGTCCCAGCCTAAAAAGCAAGATATCTCAATTCGCTGCTTCCAGTGCGGAGCCGGAGAAGATACCCACTATCTCATGCCCCTCAGGCACAATATGGAGAGCATCTGGGTCTGTACTCGCTGCCTGCCTAAGTTGATTCACGGCTAACACTTTACCTTTTATCCGTAGTCCTCTTGAGCGCAGCGAAAAGGACCTCGTTCTCCCAAAGCGAAATTCGGGATGGAGAGCATCTGGGTCTGTACTCGCTGCCTGCCCAGATTAATCCATGGTTAATCTATTTCCTTAAAAAGCTCCAATTTTTTCTTTTCCCGTCCTTCACCTTTGTGAACTCGAATCCGAAGCTCAGGAATAGATAAATAATATGCACATAGATTCTAATGTAACTTCAAATGGGGGTTAACCAATATGGAAGAGCATAAAGACCTGGAACACGAAGAATTACTGGAAAGTATGAGTGAAAAACTGGGTTTTACTCCGCATATCCTCGAAATTCTCGGAGACCTTGACGGTGAATCATTAAAAAAATATAACAGATGCAACAAAAAACTGCTGTCAGACGGTGCCCTGCCTGCAAAGGTAAAAATTTTGGTAGCTCTTGCAGTCGTCGCATCCAAACAATGTGAAAGATGTACTGTTGTACAGATGCAGAGTGCCCTCAAGAACGGTGCTACCAAAGAAGAAATAATGGAACTTATGGATGTCATATTCATAACCTCGGGGGCTCCTGCCGTAGCAGCTTGTAGAGATGCGCTAAAACTACTCAAATAAAAATCAAATAAAACTGAAAAACTGAGAAAATTGAAATATAGATTTAATCTCCTCAGTTCGGAAACACTTTTCTGGAATTTTCCAATAACAGAAACATTTCTTGCATAAGGCGCAGGTCTTTCTCTGCATCTTATGCATGTCTTTTTTCGAAACTGTTTTAAGATATTAGAGCCCAGATTTCCCCATGCAGAATGAACGACTCCTGCAGGAAGTTGGTCTTAATGCTTATGAAGCAGCTGCCTATCTTTCTTTGTTGAAACTCGGTGTTTCCGAAGCAAGTGCCATATACAGGGATTCAGAGGTACCCTATGGGAAAATCTACACTGTCCTTGAGTCTCTGGCCGGAAAAGGCTTTGTGGAAGTCCAGGCTTCAAGGCCAAAAAAGTTCAGAGCAGTCGACCCCGAGCTTTCTCTGGACACTATTTTTGAGAGGAAAAAAGCTGAAATCGAAAGGGAGATGGCGGTTTTAAAAGCCTCTATAGAAGAAGCAAAACAGGCCCTGAAAGCTGTTCCTAATCAAAAACGAAAGGATGAGATCTTCTGGACTACAGCTATCACCGAATCCGAAATTAAAAAATTTGC
This sequence comes from Methanosarcina horonobensis HB-1 = JCM 15518, assembly GCF_000970285.1. Taxonomy (NCBI): domain Archaea; kingdom Methanobacteriati; phylum Methanobacteriota; class Methanomicrobia; order Methanosarcinales; family Methanosarcinaceae; genus Methanosarcina; species Methanosarcina horonobensis. The sequence continues at coordinate 1,301,264 of NZ_CP009516.1, forward strand.
TGTTTCTATTTATGGAGAAGTAAAAAAATCAATTTGCATCATTCCCCCTATCTTCGGAATCCCAATTGTTTTCTACCTGCTTCCGGAAATAACAAAGGCTATTGACAAGGGAGTCAGGATCAGGCTGATGGTTTCTCCGCGTTTCAGGGCTCTCACCTCCATGCTTTCCAACCAGGAGGGAGAAATTCTTGAAAAACTGAAAAAAGGTCTTGATATCAGGCTGGTCCAGAATTTCAACTCCTGTTTCGGGATTGCCGATGACAGCATAGTTGTTCTTTTCCAGCCCCATCCGGCAGACCGTGACAGGGTACTTTCGGTAGTGAAAATCCGGGACGCAGGGCTTGCAAAAAACCTGAAAGATGAGTTTGAACTTCTCTGGAGTGCAGGAGAGAAGCTTGACCTTCAGGAGGAACTGGAAGAGCCGCAGAGACTGAGGAAGAAAAATCCGAAAAACTAAAAATTCAGATTTTTCAGATTTTCAAACTTTCAGATTGGTTAATCAAAAAATTATTATTACCATCCCCCCAATTAACCTTCAGATGATTATAGGCATGATGGGGCCGGAAGGCTCATATTCGGAAAGGGCTGCAAAACTATGGGCTCTGAAAAATGGCCTGAGGGATGTAGAGTTTCGTTACTTTGCAGATATCGAAGATGCTTTCCTGGCTGCGGTTAAAGGAAAAGCAGATATCTCCGTAATCCCTGTAGAAAACTCCATAGAGGGTTCGGTAGGGGTTACCCTCGATCTCCTTCTTGAAAACGGGGCTGTGATTATTGGAGAAATAGTCGTCAAAATCGAGCACTGCCTTCTCTCAAAAGGCGGGCCCGAGAAGATCAGGGTCATTCTTTCTCATCCCCAGGGGCTTGCCCAGTGCAGGCATTTCCTGAAAAAACATTTTCCCGAAGCTGAACTTCGGAGTACGGGCAGCACTTCCCATGCAGCCAGGCTGGCAGGGGAATTTGAGGAAATGGCAGCAATTGCGTCCCCTGAGGCTGCAGAGCGCTATGGGCTCAAAATCCTGCTCTCAAATGTCCAGGACAGGAAAGAAAACTATACCCGTTTTCTTGTTATTCGGAGTGAAAAAAAGATTCCATCGGACCGGACTCAGGGAGGTGCGGGAGTTGATATGGAGTCATACTCTGACTCCTGCATGAGTTCAGGACACAGGCTGCATTCCGAATCCGGAGCCGGGATAGAAAGGACAGGTCTTTCTGCCTGCAAAACATCTCTCATCGTATATCTGGAAAAAGACAGGCCAGGAGCATTATATGAACTTCTGGGAGCTTTTGCAAAAAGAGGAATTAATCTTACAAAAATAGAGTCCAGGCCTTCTAAAAAAGAGCTCGGAGACTACTACTTCTATATCGATTTTGAAGGTCATACGGGCGATGCACTTATAAAAGATGCCCTGGAAGATATAAAATCAAAAGCCGGCACAAAATCAAAATCCAACGCCTTAAAAGTGCTGGGTTCCTACCCGGCTTTTAAAAACTCAGGCTCGGCAAGCGTAAATACAGAGACACAGGAGACACAATAAAAGTGCTACAGGAGACACAATAAAGTGCTTTCTGGCGGTAGAGTTACTCAGCATCAGACTTCCGGATAACCAGGAAGCCTTCCAGGTTCATAAATGAGTTTCCGGTTCAGAAAAAGGAGTCTGGCACGGATACATTGCAGGAAGATACTTATGAAGGGAACCTGCTTACGGAATGTATACCTTACATTTATATAGTATCTTTATATAGTATCTTTTTGTAATATCTTCCTACAGTATCTTTATATGTCTTTATCTATCTTTATATAACAGTCTTAAGTATAATAACGCCGGAATATTCGGTTGCGGAAGGGAGCAAAATGGCTCTGGAGATTGAAAATATTGTAAACAAATATGAATCGGTTCTGAAAAAATATAGAGGACTCTATGTTTTCGCAGACCTTCTTGCAACGTTTCTGGTTCTCTACGCCCTTTTTGTGCTCCTGAACATGAGAGATATTTTTTTGATGTTTACCACCTTCGAGCCCTATACAGGTGCAAAATACGGCATTCTTGGTTTTGAGATTGTCTTTGAGACCCTGGGGCTGATTATTCTTGACTTTGTCCTTTCTCTCATACTCACAGCAATCAGATATTACAGGTCTGAAAAGAAAGACGCGATTTCCCTGATTGAAGAAAAATACCCCGTGCTCAAGGAGAGAATGAGGACAGCATATGATAACCGGGATACGGATAACATTATTGTGCGCGACCTGATAGGCGGCGTCATAATAGACTCCAAGCCCGTGAAATCCTCTGCCTTCCTTAACAGAAAAAAACTTAAAAAAGATGTTCTGGTAACCTTCTTTGCTGTCGCGGTTCTGGCATATGTTGCCCTGACCGGGTATCAGACAACTCTCAGCCCTACAGACTTCAGTGAAGTTATCGAGAGCATTCCCTTCCCTGGTTCGGGTTCGGATCTCGTTTCTGTAGAGGAAAACGGTGGTACTTCCGCAGACCCTGGCAATGAAGAGCTTTTTGGAGAACCTGCCGTTATAGTAGTTGAGGGCAGGGATATAGACTTAAAGATACCTCCGGGTGTGGGACAGGGATTTACGAGCCAGGAAGAAGGAGAACAGAATAACGGATCATTTGTTCAGTCGGATATCTACAACCCGGAAGCCATTGCTTCTCAGACTTATTATGAGAACCTTCCCGAGGGGTACAGGAGTGTTATCCGGAGTTACTTTGAACAGCTTGCAGAAGAATGATATGAAAATCGCCTTAAGTTAGACTTACCGGCAGTTTTAGACTTACCTCTATTCAGTTTAATTGAAACTTACCTGTATTCATTTACCTGTATTCATTTAATTGAAAGTTATCGGAAAGCAGTTTTTGAATAACAGACTGTATAAATCAACAGCTGTATCTGAAGTAACAGTCAGGCTGTTTTTAAAAACACTCTGTTGCAGGAAAGGATATGGTTCAGTAGAGCGGGCGTCGCCGCAAAAAACAGCAATTCAAAGGGTGAAGCAGATATGAATGAGAATAGTACCGATTCGGGGCAGGCCTCCACGACCTACCAGAACGCAGGCAGGATTTTTAAAAGTTTCTTTGAAGAGATCGGAAATGTCATAGTGGGTCAGAACAGGGTAGTGGAACAGATCATAATCTCAATCCTCTGTGAAGGGCACGCCCTTGTGGAAAGCAATCCCGGGCTTGGAAAGACCCTGATGATCTCCACGATTTCAAAGGCAATGAACCTCAAGTTCAGCAGAATTCAGTGTACCCCTGACCTGATGCCTTCGGATATCACAGGAACCAATGTGATTCTGGAGACAGATCACAAAAAAGAGTTCAAATTTGAACCCGGACCTGTTTTTGCAAACATTGTACTTGCAGATGAGGTCAACCGTGCTTCCCCGAAAACCCAGTCTGCCCTGCTCGAAGCCATGCAGGAAAAACAGGTAACTGTCGGAAACGATACCTTCCTGCTTGACCGCCCTTTCTTCATTCTTGCTACCCAGAACCCCATAGAAATGGAGGGAACCTACCCCCTTCCCGAAGCCCAGTTAGACCGTTTCCTCCTGAAGATCCTTGTAGACTATCCTTCCTTTGAAGAAGAAATGGAGATCATAAACCGTTACACAAAGTCAGAAACCCCGAGGATTACCAAGGGCCTTGACAAATCCACACTTCTCGATCTGCAGAAACTTACCAGGCAGGTCCCTATCTCGGAAGAGCTCAAGGAGCGCGTCCTTAATATTGTGGCAATGACCCGTAAAGACAAAGAGCATATTGAGTATGGAGCTTCTCCTCGCGCCTCAATTGGCCTTATTCTTGCAGCAAAAGCGAGAGCCCTTATACAGGGCAGGAACTTTGTGAGCAAAGAGGACATTGATTACATGGCTTACCCTGTCCTCCGCCACAGGCTTATCCTTACCTTCGAAGCCGAAAGAAGCGGAATGACCCCTGATCAGGCGATTGAAGAAATTTTAAAGAAGGTTAAATGAAACAGGTAAAAATGAAACAGGTAAATATCCGAAGTGAGAGCTGACAGACACGTTGGAGTCTGAAAGACCTGTAATTGAGCAGGTTCTTAGAACAAAGCCGTAAAGGATAACAAGAAAAAAACTAAAACCCCCCGGGTTTTTCAGGTCCGGTAGAACCGGGCTTTTCGGTTGACGATCCAGAATGACTCGCACAAAACAAAAAATCGAAACGGACTTTTTCAAGCAGCTTGACCGATTTACCTTTTCTGTCAGGAAGAGGGTGTCTACTGTCTATGCCGGGAACCGTCCGTCAACCCGAAGCGGACACGGTATTGATACTATCGGGTTCAGAGAATACGACTCAAGCGACGCTTTGAAAGATATAGACTGGAAGGCTTATGCGAGGACTGAAAAGCTCTATGTAAGGCAGTTTGAAGAAGAAAAAACCCTTACAACCCATATCCTTCTGGATGCCAGCAAAAGCATGGATTACCCTGAAAAAGGGACTTCAAAATTCGAGTATTCTGCCATGCTCGCTGCAGGTTTTGCTTATATGGTTACCAAATATAATGATAGGTTTGCCATATCCACTTTTACGGAAGAGATTGACATCAATAAACCCGGCAGAGGTAAGAAGAACCTTTTGAGGGCAATCGACCGGCTCAGTGAACTTGAACTTTCAGGCGGAACTTCCATCGGGGAAGCCGTTATGAAGTACAGCCGGGAGATCAAGTCCAGATCCCTTGTAATCCTTATTTCGGACTTCATGCAGGACCCTGAAGCAATAGACACTGCTCTGTACAGGCTTTCCGACCATGACCTTATAGTTATTCAGGTGCTCGACCCCACGGAAAAAGTGCTTCCCCTTCAGGGAAACAGCAAGCTCATAGACCTTGAAACAGGAGAAGACATAAGGACTTACATAAGTGATAAGTTCAAGGAACGCTATACGCAGAAGCTTGACGACCACAGTGCAAGGATCAAGAAGACTTGCATGAAGGTCGGAGCCGAGTTTTACACCTTTACAACCGACACTCCTGTTTTTAATGCTTTCTACCATACAATCAGGAGAAGGAGACGCTAAAAATGCCTTTTCAAAACCCCCTTGCTCTTGCCGCTCTCCTGAGTGTCATCCCGCTTATAATCATTTATATGCTCCGGCCGAAACCAGCCGTGCTTTCTATTCCCTCGTTGATGTTTATCCTCAAGCTTGAAAGGGAACGAAAAAGGGTTTATGCTTCTCTCACGAAAATCGTGCGTGACCCTCTCTTCCTGATCCAGCTCCTTATGCTGATCCTTCTTTCCATAGGTGCTGCAGGTTACTATTATACTTCAGAAGAGCCTCTCAGCGGAGAGCATACTGTGCTTATCCTGGACACTTCGGCAAGCATGCAGGTTGACTCCCGTTTTGAAGATGCAGTTGGAATTGCCAGCGGCTATGTAAGCAAGAAAAACAGCATAATCCTTGCTTCCAGTACTCCTCAGCTTGTCCTTGAAGGCGGAAGCGCTTCCGCTGCCGGGGAGATCTTTGATAAGGTCAGACCCGGAGCCGGCGTTGCCGATCTGTCCGCAGCCATTACTACGGGGATGCGTCTCTTATCTAATGAAGGGGGCAGGATCATTGTCATTTCAGATTTTACTAACTGGGAAGGAGATGACCCTGTGGCTTCCAAGAACCTGGCTGAATCCTACGGGCTTGAGGTTAATTTCGTAAAGGTCGGAAAACCTGCAGAGAATATAGGAATAATTAACGGATGGGTTGAAGCCGTAGATGGAGAATACAGCTATACAGGTGTGGTCAAAAATTACAGAAGCGAAAGCCAGAACGTTCAAATCGAAACCGGAAGAGGGACTTCAGGGAATGCCTCCAAGTCCTTTACTCTGAATGTCCCTGCAGGCGGCACAAATCAGTTTACGCTTGCAAATCTGGGGCCAGGTGTTACTACAGTCAGCCTGAATGTCAATGATGACCTGGCTGTTGACAATAAGGCTTATATCTCCATTCCGGACACCTCGGGACAGCACATCCTCTACGTTACGGATAACGGAAAGCTGCCTTCAAAGACAGCACTCTCTCTACTCCCGAACATTGACCTGGAGATCAGGAAGTCTGTGCCTTCTTCCCTTGACAATTATACCCTTGTTGTACTTGCCCAGAAAGAAAACCCCATTGCCAACGGCTCTGTAAGTAGTATCGAATCTTACGTGCGGAACGGAGGTAATGCTGTCTTTATTGCAAGTGAAGCCCTTTCCCCTGAGAAAACCGAGGTCGACCTTGTTAAACTCCTGCCTGTAAAGCCTATAGGAGTTGAAGAGGCAGAAAACGGGCTTGAGGTTAAAGAAACGCTCAAGAACAGTATCACAGAGGATATGAAAAGTGAAGAAATCTCTGTCCGCAAATACATGAACGCAACTGAAAGAACGGGTTCTACAACCCTCGTAGCTACGGAAAACGGTATTCCTGTGCTGAGTTACTGGCAGTCAGGTAGAGGAACTATCTTCTATATGGGGCTTAATGACGAACTAGGGGAAGGGGCCTGGAACAATTTCCATAACCTGCCCGAGTATCCGGTATTCTGGATAAAACTTGTTGAATGGCTCGGAGGCATTGGTGACATCTCAGAGTACAACCTCGAAACAGGTACCCTGACATCCCTTTCAAAAACCGAGGAAATCCGCACGCCTACAAAGACCCTGACAGCAAACACTTTGCTTTATGACGAGGTAGGAATATACGAGGTTTCAGGCAAGAGGATTGCAGTCAATCTGTATGATGACAGGGAATCAAACACTACAATAGACTCCTCTGACCTTATCAGCCGCGCAGTTGAAAAAGACGAACCCAGGCTTGTCAAGTCAGACTCCTATACTGCAAGAAACGATATTACCGATTATATTATAGGAATTCTTTTCCTGCTTATGCTGCTTGAAATCCTGATAGTCCGCGGGAGGGGTGAACTGTGAACATGTCACTTGAAAGCCCTGAGATGCTTCTACTCATAGTTCCCTTGATTATTGCGGGTTTTTATCTCCTGCGGAAGACAAAAACGAAACTTATGGAATGGAGAATGCTTGTTGCCCTCCTCCTTGTCCTTGCTCTGGCTTCGCCCTATACAACGGTTACCCGGACAATCAATGAAGAAGAGCCTTCACTTGTGCTTGTTCAGGACCAGACAGCAAGTATGGGTATTTTTCCTGAAGAAGCAGGTACAGACCTGTATGAATCTCTTACGGCAAATACCCCAACTACTCTCGTGCAGCTGACTGGGGAAAAGACCACTCTCGGAGATGCCGTTACCCAATATTCCGGGCTAGGAAACCAGATAGTGCTTGTTACCGATGGAAACAGCAACTCTGGAAAGGACCTGACAGAAGCTCTGGAGTTTGCAAGGGACACAGATACTCCGGTCTATCTTGTCCGGCCCGAGCTAGAAACAAATGACCTCAGCGTTGAGGTACTCGGTGATAAGACAGTGGTTGTGGACAACCAGAATGAGTTTGAGATAGTTGTCCGCCAGGCATCAGAACAGAGTGTCAGCTATTTCCTTGAAGTGTTTGTGGATGGAGAACTTTCCCAGAGCAGGCAGTTTACGCAGGATGCCAGGAATAATACCATTCCGATCAATCAGGCTTTTACCACCCTTGGAGCTCACAATATAAGCGTAAAAATCACTCCTTCCGGAGAGGATTTAAACGAAATTAACAATGAGTTCTTTAAGTCTCTTTACGTAATCCCCAAACCTAAAATCACACTTATTACAGGTGAGACCGGTTCTCCTCTGGCTAAAGTCCTGAGCAGCCTTTACGAGGTTTCGGTTGTAAACGGTTATTCGGGGGCAGAAAATGTTACGGATAGCAAGGCTCTGGTGCTTGACAACCAGTATATAGACTCATTTTCCGAGTCTGAGATTAAAGAAATCAAAAACTACGTCAGCAACGGAGGCGGACTCATTGTCGTCGGAGGGGATACGGCTTACAACTACGGAAACTACCTTAATTCTTCCCTCGAGGAAGTCCTGCCTGTAATTTCAAAACCTTCCGAATTCAGGGGAGGGAGAAATCTAATCCTGATCCTTGATGTTTCTCCAAGTACGGTTGCTCACAAAACTCAGGGAGATATCCTGTCAAATGCTGTTAATATCCTTGAGAACGACAACCTGAAAGATGCAAATGTTGCTGTTGTAGCATTCGGCAACGCGGCGTATGATGTTTCCGGTGGGTTCGTGTTCATGGGGCTTCCTCATGAGCTCGCCCTTCTTAAAGAGAAAGTCTCGAAGCTGACCCCTACTAACGAGACTGAGACTTCCCTCGACCAGGGGCTCGGTGTAGCTAAACAGATGTTTGAAGGTGAAGACGGTGAGCTTGATGCTATTATAATCTCTGACGGAGGAATTGAAGACTCATACGACCAGAGCGTTCAGGTTGCACAGGAGCTGAAAGATATGGGTGTAAACCTGTATTTTATCCATATCCGTTCTTCTGCTCCCTCTCAGGCCGACAGGACCCGAAACTACTATGCTGAGAAGCTGATGCAGGAACTCGGGCTTGGTGACGCTCAACACTATCAACATATCGAAATGGGTGATAGAGCAAATATCGTATTTGAAGAGACCTCTGAAGCTCCCGAGGACAGTGAAGAAGAGGAAATCGAAGATACAGGTTCCTACCTGCTCCTTGAGTACTCCCCCGACCATTTCATTACTAAGGGTGTGAACCTTACCAGCACGACTATCACAGGATATAACCAGGTTACTCCAAAAGCCGGAGCTGAACGCCTGGTCATTACGGTTACAGGGCAGCCTGTGCTCACCACATGGCGGTTTGGACTCGGGCGCGTCGCAGCCTTTACCACGGATAACGGAGAAGGTGAAGGCACTCGCTGGGCTTCTGCTCTGTACAACGGATCAAACAGCAAACTGATTTCAGGCACGGCTAACTGGGCAATAGGAAACCCTCAGGCAGAAGAAGGAGCTGTTGTTGAAGCTCCCGACACATGGCTTGGCACCCCTTCCGACCTTACCCTGATTATGTACGATGAGGGAATCCCGCAGCTTAAACTGAACGGAGCCCAGCTTGACCTTGCCCTTACAGGCAGAAACACTTATGAAACAAGTGTCAACCCGGTAAATATCGGGATTCATGACATTTCAGGTTACCCGCTTGCAGTAAATTACGCGCTTGAGTACCTTGAAGTCGGGCATAATAAGGATATTGAACCTCTTATCCTTGCAACCGGAGGGAAGATTTATACTGAAAAGGAGGCAAGAGCCTCTCTCCTGAAAGACGCGAGACAGAACTCGGAAAGGGAGTCAGATGAGCCTGTTAGCCTGAAAATGTATGTACTTCTTGCAGCCCTTGTCCTTTATCTTGGAGAAGTCATAGTCAGGCGCATAAGGGAAATGAGAAGGCTCAGGCAGGCACAGGGTGAGACAGGAGCAGGAGAGACGGCTGCCTGAGCTTCTTCCCTGCTTCCCTTTCTTTTTTAAATTACTTCTCTTTTATTTCTTTCTCATTTCGTTTTTTTCTTTTAAGAACTGATCTCCAGAAGAACTGGAGGAGACGTTTGTTTATCTGTAAGTTGAAAAACGGAGCCTGGGTCAAGAAATTCATTTCTCAGGCAGGCGGAAGGCTATAACCTGTGCAGCATGAAGATAAGATTCAAATGTTCCACTTCTTGATTTCCCGGAATAGACAACTAGATTTTTCAGACGTTGACTCTTCTACCGGTTAGAAGTACATCAACAGAAGCAGGGTTATCTGCCCGAAAAAGCCGGAAAAAATTGGGACCACAAGGTTGTCATCTATTTTGTTTACTGCGGTCTCCGTGAGGGTTGCAAAAAAAGCCATTACCAGGGACACAACCGGGTTTCCGGTTATAGCGAGCCCTACTACCAGATCGGTTATGAACTCGGAAGCTGAGCCTTCAAGAGATTTGTCATTTTTAAAAATTTCTCTGAAAACTCTTCTTTTTCCGTAAAACTTTCCTATCAGGGCTGCAGCTAGGTCTCCGAAGGTTGTCATAAGAACTGCAGCATAAGCGATTTCCCTGTTGAAGAGGGAGATTGCTGCAATTGCACCCAGGGCAAAGTAGATGTGTCCCCCAAGACTTTCGGCTTCGTGTTCCCTGTACATCATATAAAAAAAAGGAATTTTCAGATTTTCTTCGAGCCTGAGATATTCCAGGAAAAGGACGGTTACAAGGAAGAGCATGAGAACCCAGAGAATGGCTTCTTTCCCGAAAAACTCGTAAATAAACACTATAAAAATTGAGACCAGATGCACACTTTTTCTCAGGACTTCAAGAACGACTTCTCTGGATGACATAGCATAAAGGGTTTGTGAGAATTGAATATAAATTTATACTGGTCTAGGGCTGAAATTTCCACTGTTTTACAGAGGCTGCTGTACTGAAGACTCAAAAATATTTCTCAGGTGCTGTGCTGAGATTCAACAGAGTCTCCTATCAATTTCTTAATCAGATTTGCATCTTTGATTATTTTCAAACTCATAAGCCCTCCTACTAAAAGGTTCATATGGTATGTCAGAGCTCTCCAGGCAAGAACGGTAATTCCCAGAACAGACGAATCTACGAAAATGGAAAAGATAGAAGCTGCTCCTAATTCAGCAACTCCGCTTGCCCCGGGAGTTGCGGGTATTACCATTATAACTGCGAGAAGTACCTGGGCTGCAAAGGCTGTGATAATCGAATGCGTCTGTGAAAGGCCCATCAGGATCAGGATGAGCAGTGAAAATTCTATGGTCCAGAAAATAAAAGTATAGAGAATTCCCCAGAGCAACCCTTTTCTTCCTTCCGAGAAAAAGACTCTGACACTGTCATGGAAATGGTCTATTTCCCTGTCTATCTGTTCCATAAAGTGCGAAATTGCAGCATCGGTTTTTTTTCCAAAAAAGGGGGCAAGTCTGCCTGTCAGCCTGCGTGTTATGTATTTTACTTTTTCGGGTTTCCAGACCCCGTAAATAAAGAAAACGAGAAGTAAGAAAACAAGGAAGTTTGCTGTGAAGAAGGCTGCATCGAACTTATAGTCCGAAAGGATATCACCAAGAACATAGAATGCAAAGGGCAGACAGGAAAAGATAAATAGTGCATCAAGCAGTCGTTCTCCTACAACGATTGCAGTAGCTCTCCCAACAGGAATTCTGTTCCTGCTAAGGCTGTGGACTCTCAGGAATTCTCCGCCTGCAGAAGAAGGAGTAATTCCGGCTACAAAAACACTTGAGATAACTATCTCTGTCACCTTCAGAACACTTATCCTGTGTCCCAGAGCCTTGCAAAGAGCCCGGGTCCTCAGTCCCCATACGGGGTAAGAGAGAATATGAAGGAGCGCAGCTGCCAGAATGTATTCCAGTCTAATCTTCCTCAGAGCTTCGATCGTCTCCGAGCTAAAAGTCAGGCATGTAACCAGGGCAATTGATACTGCGCTGATAACCAGCGACCCAATAAGCCATTTTTTATACCTGGTCATTGAAATCTCTTAATTTTATTTTTCAGTTGATACATTCCTGTTTAAGGAAACTTCTTTTTACAATATATAATGAACGGCATAAAATAGGTGAGGTCTGCCGGAATAAATCATTTTTCTAACTATTAAATGAATATTAACAAGTATTAATTGATATTATAAGAGCTTTACTCATTCTTAAAAGGTTTATGTTTTTTAAGCTTCTTTAAGCTAGTGATTTATTGAAAGTTCCTGCTTCTTAAGAAGTTTTACTAAAAAATAAGGAATAAATATAATCCGTTTTAAAAGATAAGCCACAATAAGGTGAGGTCCGTTAGAAAGCACATGAAAGATAAAAATAGCAAAATTTAAGTTAGTTATAAAAACTCAAACTGAGTTTTCAAGAAACCTGTATTGTGGAAAAAATATCTATGTTTCCAGATCACAAGTAATTACTTGAGCCTCAGTTACTGAATCAGTTACTTAACCAGTAGCTACTTGAGTCTGGAATAGATCCGAAAATATATTCTATTGGAGAATATACATCCGATCTGGAACATGAGTTTTAAAAACTGTGTTTACGACCCTTCCTGTGCGGTATCATATCCTGAATTAACGACAGTTTCTTTTATACTGGAATTCTTGTCTATTACTACTTCAGGCCAGATCTTAACTCCCGAGTGTACTGTAGAGTGACTTCCGATGGTTGTTCTGTGCCCGATTACTGTTCCATTCTCAATGCTGCACTTTTCTCCGATTATTGTTTCGTCGGCAACAACAGCTCCCGAGATATTGGAACCTTTTCCTATGAAGACACCATCAAAAAGATAGGATGAGAGAATTCTTGCGTTATCTTCGATAGTGCAGTTTGCACCTATCACGCTATAAGGTCCTATAAGGACATTGTCGCCGATTATGGTGTTTTCTCCTATGACAATCGGTCCTACAAGGGACGAATTCGAGCCTATGCATACATTGTTTCCTATGGATAAAGGACCACGTATCCTTGCGTTTCTTGTTGTAAAGTTTCCTTCTATAGTGGTTCCGGGAAGAGCATCAAGCATCCAGCGCTGGGCCTGCCTGTAAGCCGCGGAACTCCCTACATCAGTCCATTTTCCCCGGACAAGCACACCATTAATTTTTTCATCTGCTGCAAGCATGGCTGGGAAGAGATCCTTTGCAAAGTCATATTTTTTATTTTCGGGAATCCAGTCAAAGACTTCGGGGCTACATATGTAAATTCCCGTACTTGCGAGATTGCTGAAAATCTGCCCGGACTTGGGTTTTTCGAGGAAGCGGTGGATCCGGTTGTTTATGTCCATGTCTGCAATCCCGAACTCTCTGGGATCGTCAATGGAAAGAAGCCCCATGGTCACTATCGCGTCATTTGCCTCATGAAAACGGTACATCTCCCTGAGGTCAAGGTTAAGTACGTGGTCTCCCCCAAGCACGATAAAAGGCTCATTTTTCAAATACTGTTCTGCATTTTTAACCCCGCCTGCAGTCCCCATCTTTTCTTTTTCATACACATAATCTATGTGTACTCCGAAAATATGCCCGTCTCCGAGCTGTTCTTCTATGCGTTCTCCCATGTACCCCAGAGTTATAACAATTTCATTGAACCCTTCTCTTGAAAGGTGCTCTATCAGGTGCCGGACTGACGGTTTATTGAGAATCGGTATGCTCGGTTTCGGGTGTTTGAAGGTCAGCGGTCTGAGTCTTGTCCCTGTGCCTCCGCACATGATACATGCTTTCATATTTTTTCCCAACGTTGTTCCATGAATATATTGTTAACGATCTGTTCTTCGAATTTTAAGGTTTATTGATGACGATTATTCAGAGTGAGGTTTCCTTTGCCTGTATTCGGTAATACCTTATTTCAGAGTAATACCTTACTTCAGGGTAATATCTTCTTTTCTTTCCACTTTTATCTCTTTTTTTCCCTCATATTCAGAAATCTTACCTTTTATGCTTATGAAATCCCCCTCATTGATTGAGCCGCTCAGGGCTTCAGCCCCGGCTGTCTTCGGGATAAACACGCTAAGGACTTCTGAGTCAAAGTCCACTTCTAAAAGCAAGTGATCTCCGGTGTACGTAAATCGCTTACTTAAAACCTCTGCATCAAGAGTTACTTTTTCCCCAACTTCGGATTCGTGGGTGTACTGCAGGGCTTCTCCCCCCGGACTTTGTCCGGCTCCTGCAAGGTCGGACCCGAAAAATAAGTACGCTGTTGAAAGAGAGGATAATGCCATAACAAGCAGAACCACCACGATTTTCTCTTCCTTTTCCATCTTTCACCACTCCAGTCTGTGAATCCTGAAACTAACCTATATTAGAAGTTTCTGAAGATAAATCTATTTCAGGAACTGGCATGGATCATTTAGATAAAATATATTTCAGACCGGTCATATTTCTTCAACATAGCTGTGTTTCAAGATAAGAGTCGAGGCCTTATATTTCAGGTTTGCTCACAATGGAGACAAGTTTTATTTCAAGGATCAGGGTTTTGCCTGCAAGCTCATGATTGAAGTCAAGGATTGCGCAGGTTTCCGTGGAATCAAGTACTTTAACTTCTTTTCCTCCGGGAGTTATGATTCTTTCTCCTGCTTCCGGAGGTTCACTGAGTTCAAGTCTTAAAAGAGGAATTTTCTGAACCAGATAATCTTTATATTCTCCGTAGGCTTCTTCAGGTGCGATTTTAAGGATTTTTTCTTCTCCTTCCCGCATTCCAAGAATCCCGGTATCCATACCTTTTATTACCTGGCGGGCGTCTGTCCTGAAAAAAAAAGGTCTGTATTCTTTTTCCTCGCTGTATATTCCAGCTTCAAGAGCTTTTTCTTTTACGGTTGTGTCGAATATCGTTCCATCCTCAAATTTCCCAGTATAATCAATAAGGATATAGTCTCCCTTTTTTACGGTACGAGGGTTCTCCATTATCCCTTCTCCTGTTCATTTTTTTCTTTACAGGTTTTCCGACACGCCTGAATCTTTTCCTGGCTGCCAGAAGGATGCATCTTTTTAAAGAAATGTAAGCCGGATTTTAAACCGGTTTAACTTGCCCAGAATTCTTCATTCGATTGATACAAGCTTTATATCGAAAACAAGAGTCTTTCCTGCGAGTTCGTGATTAGCATCAAAGGTAACATGTGTTTCATTTACGGCAATGACTCTGAACTGGCTCCCGTATATACTACTATATACCTGCCCTACTTCAGGTTTTTCTGACATGTTAAGTTCCTCAAGCGGAACTGCCTGAACCTGTGCTTCATCGTATTCTCCGTAAGCTTCTTCAGGAGGGAGTGTAACAGTTTTTTCTTCTCCTACTCTCATCCCGATTACAGCTTCGTCAAAACCGCTAATCATCTGACCTGCACCAACTGTAAAGGTGAGGGGGATGTAATTTCTTTCCTGAACGTATATGCCTTCTTTCTCTGCGGTCTCTTTTATTGAAGTGTCAAAGACCATGCCGTTTTCTAACTTTCCCACGTAGTCTACTTTGACTGTATCTCCTGACCTTACAGCCCTGCCTTCTCCGCTTCCGTTATCCGTGCATCCGCTTCCAAGGACAATACTCCCCAGAAGCAGTATTGTCAGGAAATAAATCAATCCCTTCCCGACCCTCATTTTTTCATGCCTCCACTGAAACGACCTTTACTTTGAATATAAGAGTCTTGCCTGCAAGTGCATGATTGAAGTCCACAACGAAATTTTCCTCCCCTACTTCCGTAATGGTTCCCCTGAGCCCGGTCTCCGTTGCCAGCTGCATTCCTACTTCCGGAGTAAAATCAACAGCATCACGCGGGAGTTCCCTTGCATACTCTTCCATATATTCGCCGTATGCGTCCTCTGGAGGAATTTTTAGAGTTTTTTCTTCTCCAACCTCCATTCCGACTACACCCTCGTCAAAACCTTTAATCATTTGGCCGGCTCCTACGGTAAATACAAGAGGTTTGTAGTCTCTCATTTCGTTATATATCCCTGCCTCCATGGCTACTTCTTTTTCCGATGTGTCGAATACTGTGCCGTCTTCCAGTTTACCTACATAATCAACGGAAACGGCATCTCCTTTTTCGGCTTTTTTATTCGAATTTTTTATTATATCCTCAGTCATATCAATCAATATGACAAAACGAAAGCATGTTAGATAAACGTACTGATAAAAAAGGCACTGGAAATCGGTTAAAAATAGGCTCCCGTAAGTAAGAAATGCAGGAATCCTTAAATCTCACTTTTTAGGTTTTTATTCCGAATCTCGATTTCTGTCAGTTTTCTCTGTCAGCTATCCTTTCCAAATTCTTTTCTCTTTTCAAACTGCTTTTTTATCATGTTTCATGTCCTTCAGGTCTTTCCTTACTCTCTTTAAGTTCTTTTTGATATTCAATATATGAGTAAACAACAGTAATCCCGGCTATAGCGATTGCTGGTACGAGAATAAAGTAGATTGCAAGTTCCGGGAAAAAAGCTCCAAAGACTGCTACTATTCCTGCGATCTTGAACAATTTACCCCCAAGCCGATTAGTCCTTTTCCACACTCTGTCGCTGCTCAGGGTCCAGGGTGTCCTGATGCCGATGAACCAGTTCCTCTCTGCATTTTCCGTAAGAATCCCTATATAATAGAACAGAAGCCCTATCCCCACAGGAAGTATTGCATTGGGGCTGATCTGAACTCCTGCGTTCCAGAGGAGTATCTGGAGATGGACTGCGATCATAAACAGGATCAGTATCACTATAAACCCGTCATAATATTTTCTGAATTTTTCTATGTTTTCTTTCTTCGGGTCAATTCTCGGAATTATCAGGAACATAACTGCAAGGCTCGTAATTACCAGAGGCATGAAAAAGAGTCCC
Organism: Methanosarcina horonobensis HB-1 = JCM 15518; assembly: GCF_000970285.1. Lineage (NCBI taxonomy): Archaea > Methanobacteriati > Methanobacteriota > Methanomicrobia > Methanosarcinales > Methanosarcinaceae > Methanosarcina > Methanosarcina horonobensis. The sequence continues at coordinate 1,317,539 of NZ_CP009516.1, forward strand.
CAGAATTTCGACATATAACCATCTACTTCTCCCTGAGAGTTCCAGTGAGTTGCCATCTGTTCAGGTACCTGCGGGTAAAAGTAGATAGAAAGGAGAAAGGAAAGAAGGACCAGTCCTGTTATTGCGATTGTAAATTTTCGCATGTAAATTTTTTAGGTTTTTCAGATATTTAAAAACGTGGAATGCTTAAAAGTCTGACAATGCCTCTGGGGTGGCTACTGATCTTGCTAACCCTTTACTTTATATAAAGCTGGAAATGCCTGTTGACCTTTAGTTCTCTGAAAGTCTCAACCTGTTATGAGACACTTCTTCCGGACCTCATCCTGAGCCCTCCAACCAGCGCTGCAATTCCGCCTATCACAAGGGAAATCCCATATATCCAGGGCAGGACAACAGCCCCTGCCAGAGGGTTAATCAGCAGGAGTATTCCGAGAATGATTGTCAGGAGCCCAAGGACTGCCATTCCCAGTCCACCTCCTTTGAGTGCCCATACAACTCTGATTGCGCCGTATACAATACTCCAGATTCCAAGTATGATTACAAAAAATGCCAGAACAACAAAAGGACTCAGAGGGTATACGAATACCAGAAGTCCAATAAGAATGCCCATGATGCCGGAGAGAAGTTTCCATCCAAGATTCTCTCTATCTACCAGCAGTGAGAGGATTGAAAGAGCTCCTCCGAGAAGCCAGAATATTCCGAGTATTTGAACCAGGGTTATGGTAGTTTTCACGGGTGAAAATAGCAGAAACAAGCCTATAATAACGGCAAAAATCCCTTCAAGTACAATCAGCCACCAGGGGACTTGCAGGATCTCATATTCCACAACAACATGCTCTGCAGCTGTCTGTTCCATACATTTATCTCCCATTGCTTTAAGTAGCAAACTCGGTACTGTTGACTAGCCCGATGAAAAAGCACAGGTATCAAATACAGTATCGAAAACCCACTTTTACCTTAATTACGAAGCTACCTGACTCTCTATACATGGTGACCGGATAGAAAGGAAATTTCCCCCCAATACATTATATATCTAACATTATATAAATAAATGAGCATTTATTACTTTTATTATGTTTATGCTGTTGCAGTTTACAGATGAGCACATCTCATTCTGATCAGTGTTCCTTTTCAAAGTCTTCTGGAATTCTTCACCTTGATTTTCTGTATAGGAAGCCGAATACGCAACTCGAAAGATAAGATGAGTGAAAATTTGTTAATAATTTGAAAAGCGATTAACTTACTATTGGCAGATCATCTTAAAAATAACAACATTTCAGTAAAATAGGATAATATAGTTAATATTATATATTATCATCAATTTTGTAAAATCAATTAATTTTAAAACTCAAAGAGTATAGTTTAAGACGCTTTTATGCCTTTAAAGACGCGTCTCAGCCATATCAATGCATCTTACAGCATGAAAAAAACGGGAATCTATGACAACTATTGCTGTTGAAATGCTAAAAAATATCCAGGGGTTTTTCTTGTGTGGCAAATAAAAAAAGTACTATCAATTTTATTTACAATAGCTTTCGCTCTTCAAGCTCTCGCCGGCAGTGCGGCAGCTACAACGCTTTATGTTGACGGTGCCGGGACTGGAAACTACACGACTATCCAGGATGCGTTAAATAGCGCGATTAACGGAGATATTATAATGGTGAATCCCGGAACTTATCCCGGAGACATTACCGTTCCGGTATCAGATCTGGTTATTGTATCAAGCAGTCAATACAATGCCGTAATCAAAGCTACAGGGAGTGCTTTCAATCTGGATGCCAGTAATACTACAATCAGGAACTTTGACATAATAGGTCCAGGCAGTTCCTCAGGTTATACGGGCATTATGGACACTTCTTCCTTCTGTACTATCCAAAATAATAAAATTTCTAATTTTAGCACAGGCATTGGAGTTTCTACAGGTAATGAAGGCGGAAGCAGCTCGATTATTAGTAATGATATATTTGATTGCGGTATAGGAGTCTCACTCCAGTCCACTATTGATAATAAGTTAAATGGTAATAGAATTTCAAATTGTAGATTAGGAATAGATATAATTGATTCTTACGGCACTATTGTTTATAATAATAATTTTAACAATACCCGAAATGTACAACCTACGGACACCAGTTCCTGGAATACTACGAGAACATCTGGAAAAAACATTATTGGAGGCCCTTATCTTGGTGGAAATTACTGGGCAACACCTGCAGGAGATGGTTTTTCCCAGACTCATTCTGATGCTAACGGAGATGGCATAGCCGAGGAACCATTTAATATGAATGAGGCAAACATTGATTATCTGCCCCTGGTAACTCCCAGAACGGAGCCTTCACCGTCACTTCCTGTTGCTAATTTTCAGATAAATATCACCCGGGGTCCTGCTCCCCTTTCAGTCACCTTTACTGACCTTTCACAAAACGCGACATCGAGGAACTGGGACTTTGAAAATGACGGAAGGATTGACTCTACAGGCAAAACAGAGATCCACGTGTACACAGTTCCAGGAACCTATACAGTCAATCTTACTGCAGTAAATGGAAACGGAGCTGACTCAGAACTGGCTACAATAACTGTTACAGAAGCCAGTAACGATAATTCCGAGAAGAATGAAACTGAAGACAACGATGCCAGTGGAGACGGTGGAGATAGTGGAAGCAGCAGTGGAGGAAGCAGCCACAAGAGCAGCGGTGGAAGCAGCGGTGGAGGTGGAGGCGGTGGATCCCCTGAGCCTGCAAGAAACGTTGAAGTAAAAGAACTTTCTCAGGTCTTCATCACAAACGGCAAGGCTGTAAAGTTTGAATTCTCGAAGAATGCGACCTGCGTTGTGTATGTGGGTTTTGATGCAATCAAAAACGCAGGCAAGACCACAACCATTGTTGAGCAATTAAAAAATAAGTCTGCACTTGTTTCCGAACTGCCTGCCGGTGAGATTTACAAATCTTTTAATATCTGGGTAGGAAATAGCGGGTATGCAACATCAAAGAATATAGAAAACCCGGTAATCGGCTTCAAGGTTGAGAAGTCCTGGCTGAAGGATAAAAATGTAGATGAGGATTCAATCAACCTGAACAGATACGAGGACAAAACCTGGGTGCAATTGCCAGCCAATCTGACAGGAGAAGATAACATATATCTGTATTTCACGGCTGAAACTCCGGGATTTGCCTCCTTTGCCATAACAGGCAAGGCTATCTCGCAGGTTCAGGATGAAAATGATCAGATTTCTGCCGAAAATAGGTCTATTGGTGTGATTAATTCCGAAGAGAACGGGACTGAAGGATCCGAGCCCGATGAGGACAGTATGAACAGCAACACATTATTAAGCCTCGGAATCGTACTCGCGGCTCTGGCAATGGTCGGATTGGTGCTGAAGACTATGAAGAAATGAGACTGGAACGCTTCAGAGCGTCCCATTTTACAAATTTTTTGAGTAAATGTGTATATCTTCACGCCAGCCAGTAAATCGGTTTTTAATCCAAAGTCAATATAAATGCTCACGTGAGTTTATCTGGCAAATGATATAAAAGAAAGAGAACTTAAAAAAGAGATCAAAAACGACTCTTTTTGTAAGTGTTAAGTTTTATTCGGTTTTTACCTTTACAAGTGTGAAAAGTTCTTTTTCTTTCCTTTTACGATTCTGGCTTTTTTCTTTTTTTGCCTTAAAGATCTCTCCTTAATCGAATGTCATAAGGATCAATTTCCATGGCAAATAATGGCCTTAATGGTCAATTCAGAAGCTGGGATTAAAGGAAATAAAACTTAAGGTTTAGATCGGCCTGTAGAAAATAGTTTTAAAAAAGACATTGATCTGAAAAAATTGGATAATTCATAAATGTTAATTACTTTAAATGGACCGGTCGGGAATTGAACCCGAGGCCTCTACCATGCCAAGGTAGCGATCTTCCCCTGATCTACCGGCCCATGTTATGTTTTGCTTTGTCAGCACTCCTTCATACACTCAGTATCGTATATAAAACTGTCGCCATAAAGGCCCAGCTTCCTGTAAATAAAATTTAGAGTCTTGGAAATCCAGAATATTCGAGCAAAAGTTATAAGTAGTAAATCGAGTATTAGAAGTGTTGTCGGATTGGGATGCTTTCCCTAAAAAAGCCTTTCAACTCTGATAATTTGAAAAAACCTGATATCTGGGCCCGTAGCTTAGCCTGGTGGAGCGCACGGCTGATAACCGTGAGGTCCTGCGTTCGAATCGCAGCGGGCCCACCACAATTCAATAATCTCTTTTCGGAGAATTTTCAGGTTTTCTAAACTTTATCTGTATTCACTTCGGGCCCGTAGCTTAGCCTGGTGGAGCGCACGGCTGATAACCGTGAGGTCCTGCGTTCGAATCGCAGCGGGCCCATATACTTTTCTTATTTCTGTTGAACTTCACCTTCTTTTTGTTTGTTTTTCCCTTCCTTCTTTTTACCCCCTATCTTACTTCTTGTTTTTATCCTTATTTCGCATTCTTCTGCACACTTTCTCTGGTGAACGTATCCCAAAATTTCTTTTTTCTGGTAGTTAATGGATTTCAGGATTGATTTCAGATCAAAGCTTCAATTTATTGTTCAAAATATAAGGCTTAAAAGCGAACTTAAAATTTCTACAAAGTCCAAGTTTAGAATTTTTGAATAATCTCTCGGGAAATTTGGAGTTTTCCGCAGCTGGAATATAATCCGATATATAAATAAAATTGGTCTGAATAGTTTATTAAAATAAAACCAATTTAATGTAATATGCATTATTCTTGGGGATTATTGGGGGGCATTATTACTTTCAGTTACAGAGGCTTTTCCTCGAAGAGAGGGTTTGAATTCAGGTCATCTTACTGTCTGTATGAAGGGCACATTTTCTCCAATTTTAGTGCAGTAGATGCAGGTAAAGGAGGTATTTAATTGATAGAAGAAAACCTGGACGGTAAGAAACGATATATTGTTATTTTCAAGAATAAGAATGAAAGAAAGGATAAAGAAAAAGACAAGACAGAGATCCTTCAGCAGAGTGTGGGTCCACGGTTGCATTTTATAGATGTTGGCGTAAAAACAGCGGGTTTTGCCCCTCCTGATGATCCATATGGTCTGGTAGCTCTTGATATTAATGATTTTGAGTTTCCCATGGTATTTGCTGCTCTTAGCGAAGAAGAAGTCAATGCGTTGAAGAAGGATCCTAATGTTGCTTTAGTAGAGCCAGACGGGAAATTCTATGCTCAGGGACTCTCTCCTTACTGGCTGCCTTCTGAGGGGAATTTTTTCAGGGGCAGTGAGCTGCTGCCAGACACTCAAACAGTAATTTCAAATGGGGTGTCAGCTCAGGCAGATTCAATTCCCTGGGGAGTTTCTAATATAAAGGCGCCAATGTGCTGGGAAGCAACCATGGGTAAAGGCATCCATGTAGCTGTCCTGGATACGGGAATCTGGCCTCATGAAGATCTTAAGGGAAATCTTCTTGGAGGGATCAGTTTTGTGCCAGGAGAAAGCTGGGTTGACGAAAACGGTCATGGAACTCATGTTGCTGGAACAATAGCTGCAAAGCTCAACGGTTCTGGTGTTGTTGGAGTGGCACCCTCAGCATATCTATATGGAATAAAAGTCCTCGGTAACGACGGTTCAGGTAACTGGAGCTGGCTCATGAGCGGTCTGTACTGGATGAGAAAATACCATGGCTGTACATTTGATATTGCAAACTTGAGCCTTGGAGGTTCAGGTGCTCCCAGTGCACTGGAAACATATATTAATTATGCATCTGAACAAACACTTCTTGTGACCGCAGCTGGCAACTACCCAGCAGATGCACCTGATAAGCCGGTAATGTACCCTGCCAAATATGAACGCTGCCTTGCAGTTAGCGCAATCCAGAGCGACAATACCATTGCAAAATTTAGTGGCAGAGGGCCTGAGGTCGAGTTATGTGCTCCTGGCGTTAATATAGTATCCACTTTGCCAGGCAATAATTACGGCAGTTTGAGTGGCACAAGCATGGCTGCTCCTCATGTGGCAGGTGCTGCAGCTTTGTGCAGAGGTACTCATAGATCCCTGAAAATGGATAAAATCAGAGAAATACTCGTGAATACCGCCAATAATCTCGGAGTTCCGGGTAAGGATGACGAATACGGCTATGGTAAAGTCGACTGTAATGGAGCTACATTCCATAAAAGCTGTGGATAAACCGTACCCGATTTGAATTATTCAATTTATTGAAAAGAGTTGATGGTTTGGTGATTGGTTACATTCATTGAGCATAAACGCCGCTATCATACTCTATTTTTTCTACTTCGGAAATCTCAGCAAGCTCAGAAATATCTTTTACCGGGACAGTTCCTGCAATAATTACAACAGGACCTTCTATCACGGTTTTAACCATGAGACCTTTTTGTGTCATCTCTTTCTCTACTTTTCCAATATTAGCATCTTTTTTCAAGCTAATTACTACATCAACATTTTCCTTAGGTGACATTTTCAGCTTATTTTCGACTATTAAGATCAGTTCTGAAGAAAGTTTTGATATCGACATTTACATCCCCACATTTATGTCCCCTTATACTCATTTTTAATGGTGATCTATAATTTATATCTGCCGATGATAGCTCTTTTCGTTGTCTGTTGTATAGTTTATTAAGATAAGGACGGTTGTGCTCCGCGTGTGACCGGCACTACAGCTCTATAAGCGGATTTTAACAAGAAAAAGTGTAGGGTAGGGGGAATCCCCTTCAAGATAGAATAGCGTTGAACAATAAGCTCCAGATCTCTCTTATGTGGGACCTCGTACTGGATTCAAGGGCCATTCCATTCCCTATCATAAATTTCAGGCAATGTGCTTCAGGCGTTCTATGTTCCTCAGCACAAGTCTGCTTTCGGCTATGATTTCTTCTTCGATCTTGCTGACTATGCGGTCCATAGGGACTGTCAATCTGTACAGCTTGATCGGTCTGCCCTTACCTTTTGATTTCTTTTCTTCCCGGATGTCAATCCAGTTGTTTTCGCGGAGGTACCGCATTGCAACACTGACTTCCGGCTGTCTCAGGCCAGATACCATTTCTATACTCTGGGAAGAGATTTCCCTTCCTTTTGCAAGACAGGCGAGGGTAAGAGCAATCGGCCTGCTGACATTGATCTTTCTAAACAATTCTATCATTTCGTATTCGCTTGATCCCATAGATATGGGAGTCTCACTCATCATGTCAGTAGTTTCTATAGCTAAACCACTTTCATCTACCATTTAAATCACCCGAAGAACCATTATAGAGTGAATTAATATAAATATTTACTTATGTTTTATTTTTAATATATGTCAATTTATAATTATATTTTATACAGTTTGAGTGGTTGACATTACTATTAATTGGCCAACCGATTACGCTTCTTTTAACTAATAACGGTTAACCTTCCTGGGCCATCTTTTGAATAATATATTATATGTGCCCTGACTCACGTCTTATTAAAATAATTTACTTTTATATAATAATATCTATGCCTTAAATCTTTCTCTTTAAGCCCTTAAAAAATTATCTTAGCCTATATCAAGAACTAAAAGTCTTTTTATCATCAAAAAAGTTTATTTATCTCTCTTTTTTTCCAATTGCTGCTTTTCAGTAATGCTTAATTTAACTAAAATCAAAACTCATTAATTTTTCTATTTAAGTAGAGTTCTGAAATAAATTGTGGTATTCGAATAATGAATAAATAAGATACGAACAGCGTATGACTTTTAAGGTATAGATTGAAGGAGTTTTCAGATTAATGTTGTTCTCTGTATAACCTGACTTTAGCCGAAAGAAAAGATGCATGGAAACTTGAAAGAAAGAACATCAAGTATGTAGATCAACAAAACAAATTGCCAGATCTCAAGAAAAGAAATCCTGAATATAAAGCGGTTTGTTCAAAGACTTTATAGGGAATTCTTTTAAAAAAACTTGATGCAAATTATAGATCTTTTTTGTTCTCAGGAAAAACGGAGATCTAAATGCCAGACCTCCAAGTTTCAAAAGCAGGAAATATTTTCAGACAATTCCTTATAATCAAAGCGGATTTTATCAGAGTGGTAATTTCATTTTTTTCTCTCATAAAATAAATAATACCAAATTTGTTTTTGATACAGAGAAGAAATTTGAAAATATAATACAAATTTAGATCTATAATGACGACCCTTTCCATGCTAAAGGAGATTTCTATATTTCTGTTACTTATGAAGTCTCTGCACCTGAATACACTGATAATGGTTTATATCAGGCTAATGATGCAGGGATCACAAAAATAGTAACGGCAGTTAGCCTATAAAGCTGAATTTATAGTTAAAAAGGTAATAAAAATTGATGAAAGCTATACTTCCAAAACGTGTTATGTCTGTGGGAAAATTCACGATATGCCACTCTGGAAGCGAAATATGGAATGTGATTGTGGAAACTACATTGATAGAGATCGCAATAGTGCAATCAATATTATGTCAAATTTCCTATCACAGAATGCCCTGTGGACAGGCTATCGGAAATTTTCTGATAATCTTCGACAAACAGGTTTACCGATGTCGATGAGGTTCTTAGAATCTTACCCACAAATGACGTAAACAATCGAAGGAAGCTCCATTCTCGCTTTCGAAGAAAGCAGGGAGGAGTAGTTCACGTAGAGCTGAATATTTGAATGAAAAATAATTAGTTACTGAAAGAGCAAGCTATAATATCAATGGGTGTTAAAGACCTTGAATAGTTGATAGAATGATTTTTGGAATCTCAAACTTGCACCGAAATAAAAAAAGAGAAGGTAAAAAGAGAATAAGAAAGCTTTAATTTAACTGCTCAGGTTGTGGAGAGGTATTCCCGACTTGTATGATCAGATTTTTAATTTGAGAATGAACTTTTTATGTATGAGGCTGTAAGGGAAAATTGCTTTGACCTCAAGTTTTTTCGCTGATTCTTCAGGACAGATTCTTGAGACGTTCTATGTTCTGGAGAATAGTCTTGCTCTCAGCGATGACGTTTTCTTCTATTGTATTAATAATAGTCTCCATCTGGACTGTCAGCTTGTAGAGCTTTACCGGCCTGCCTTTGCCATGATTTTTCTTTTCTTCCCTCATATTTACCCAGTCGTTTTCACGAAGGTAGCGCATTGCAATGCTGACTTCCGGCTGCCTCAGGCCTGAAACCATTTCTATACACTGGGAAGAAATCTCTTCTCCTTTTGAGAGGCATGCAAGGGTCAAAGCTACAGGTCTGTTTATATTGAGCCTCCTTAAAAGCTCGACCATTTCGTACTCTACCTCTCCCATTTTAAAATTATTATCTTCTGTTATCAGTCCATTATCTGCCACAACTATCATCTGCCGTTTATACCGGTAATATGCCCAGACTCGGTTCCGGTACTCTATTTTATCCAAGTATCATCAGATCATAGAAATATATTGTTTTAAACGAATGGCTTTAGTAATTGTATTTCTCAAATGTTTCAAATATTCAGTTGAATTTAAACGACGAATTCAGATAACTATTTCTGATTTTTTTGCTTTTTTGTTAAATATATTTCTATTTACTTAAATTTAAAATCTGAGGAAGTGCCTGATAAATCTGGCATCTCAGTTGGTTTAAATAATAATACTCTCTCCCTATATATAATTATATGCATATAAAAACTTTCTGATAATAAGAGACACTAAATTTGTTTTAAGGACTTATGCATCGACAGAGTAAGGAATAGTTGGGAAATGTGATTTTTCGCAGTTTTTCATTCAGGTATATATAGGATTAAAACATTTGGTTATAATTGTTCAATTGATTTATTCGATTCGAGAACGCTGGCCAGGGCATAACATCATATATGGACGTTAAACTCGATCTTTTCTCCAAAATCTGTCCTAATCTTGCAACAACTTCTTAAAAAATGTCCTTTTTGGGTCATTTTTTATGCCTTTTTCGGCAAGCCTTAAATACAAATCCCTGAAAGATTTAGTATAATGACTGATGGGAAGACTGAAGGGCTGGACAAAGCTGCTGTATTTATCTGCCACTGCAGCGGGAACATCTCCGAACATGTTGATATCGATACTGTGAAAAAGACCCTTAAGGCAGGAGGGGTCTCGGTTTTTGATTATGAGTACCTGTGTTCAAGCCAGGGGCAGGCCCTGATCAAGAATAAAATTCTGGAAGGGCATTTGGACAGGATAGTAATAGGTTCGTGTACTCCTTCCAAGCACGGTACTCTTTTTAAAAAGTGCATACAGGAAACCGGACTAAACAGAGCCGGGCTTGAGATTGCAAACCTGAGGGAACAATGCGCCTGGGTGCACCCTGACAGATCAGGGGCTACGGACAAAGCCCTTTCTCTTCTTAAAGCCAAGCTGAAACGCCTGGAAAACATCGAGCCGCTTGAAGAAATAAAAGTGGATATTACTCAGCAGGCCCTTGTGATAGGCGGCGGGATTGCAGGAATCACAGCTGCACTGAATCTTGCAGATAACGGGATTTCCACCTTCCTTGTCGAGAAGGATTCAAGCATAGGCGGGCAGATGGCAAAAATAGGGAAAATCTTTTCTCCTGATAAACTTGCGGAGGAGTGTGCAATGTGCTCTCTCAGCCCTCTCATGAATGAGGTTGCAGCCCACCCTAAAATCACACTTTTGACCTGGACCGAAGTAGAAAACCTCAGCGGGAGTGCAGGAAATTTTACGGTCAGGCTAAAAAAGAAACCGAGATATGTAAAAGATAACTGTACCGCATGCGGAAGGTGCAGCCGGGTCTGTCCTGTCCTGGTTGAAGACGAGTTCAACTGCGGCTATATGGATAAAAAGGCAATTTCTCTACGCTTCTCTCAGTCAGTACCCAAGGTTTTCTGTATCGATTCCGATTACTGCCTGCAATTAAACGGGGAAACCTGCGGAAAATGTGCGTCCACCTGCAAAAACGGGGCGATCGATTTCTCTCAGAAGGAAGAGACAATCGAGCTTAATGTAGGTGCAGTTATCGTTGCCACGGGCTTTGAGGAGTATGACGTATCTCAGAAACCTCAGTATGGATATGGGATTTTTGAAAATGTGCTTACCCAGATGGAACTTGCAAGAGTCCTGGGCATTAATGGTCCTACAAAAGGAGAACTTCTCAGGATATCGGATTTCAGCAAAGCTTCCAGCGACCCTGCCCCTGCAACCTGTGATTCAAGGTGCGAAAATTCATCTAATAATTCCTCCGGTGCTGAAACGCCAAAAAGGATAGTCATGATCCAGTGTGTTGGTTCAAGAGACGAAAAGGAAGGAGGGAACCGCTACTGTTCGAGGTACTGTTGCATGGCGGCCCTGAAGCATGCAAGCCTGATTAAGAAAAGGTATCCGGAAACCGAAATTACGATCTGCTATATTGACGTGAGGGCTTTTGGCTTTTACGAAAACTACTATCGTGCGGTTCAGGAAACAGGAGTTAACTTTGTAAGGGGAAGGCCTGCCGAAGTTATTGAAAAACCGGATAAAAGCCTTGTTGTAAGGGTTGAAGACACCCTTGACCAGAAAATGAGAGAACTTCCTGCTGACCTGGTTGTACTTTCCGCAGCCATGATTCCCTCCCCGGGGACAAAGAGAATTGCCAGTGTACTGAACCTGAGCCAGGATGAAAACGGGTTTATAAAGGAGAGGCATTCCAAGTTGAAGCCTGTTGACAGTTCCCTTGATGGTATCTTTGTCTGCGGCACTGCCCAGAGTCCTAAAGATGTTACTGACACGATTGCCCAGGCAGGACTTGCAGCTGTAAGGGCAAGGGCTTTCATTACGGACAGTCCGAAAGCTCTGGATAACGAGATTGTAGCCATCAACCAGTTGCTCTGTACACGGTGCGAAGAATGTCTTAAATGTCCCTTCGACGCCCTTTCCATAAACGAGAGTGGAAGGGTCGTTCTTGATCCTCTAATCTGCACGGGCTGCGGATACTGTACCGAGCTCTGCAAGGAAGGAGCTGTCCAGGTTGCAGGCTTTACGAAACCCCAGATAAAGGCCGAGATGGAAGGCGTGCTTGAAGAAGGGGATGTGCTTGGCTTTGTAAACAGCGGAATAGCCTCCCTTACCTGTGACAATATCGGTAATAGTGTGCTCACATATCCTTCAAATGTTAAACTGATCAGAGTCCCTACCAGTCTCGTAGTTGATAAAGATCTGGTGCTGCATGCATTCAGGTATGGGGCGTCTTCTGTCCTGTTTGTAGAAGACCCGCCAGAAAGTCCGAGAGCTGAAGTGATATATCCTCTTACTGTGATGCACTTTGAAAAACTTAAAGAAGAACTTGGAGACTTAGGAAGCCGACTTCATTTCAAAAAAGCCTATGTTCCGAACACCAAAGGGCTTGCAGGAACTTTTACCAGCCTTGCCCGGGAAGGAGAGATGATAAAATGATGTCATATGTAAACGAATACGATGCCCCGGAGTGTAAAACTCTTGCAGAAACCGCAAAAAAAAGTATCCGAACCCCTGAATCTCTGGGACTGGACCGCTGTATCCAGTGCGGAGCCTGCACTGCTTCCTGTCCTGCAGCCCGGTTTACGGATTACAGTCCGAGGCAAATCGTAAAAAAAGTGCTGGAAAATGACCGCAGTGTTCTTGAATCAGAAATGATCTGGTCCTGCTTCTACTGCTATTCCTGCAATGTCCGCTGTCCCAGGAATAACAGTCCTGTAACAATCGTGCAGGTACTCCGGCAAATGGCTATCAACGAAGGAAATGGCATTGAGAAGCTTGCTTATTTCCTCGAGATTGGAGAATACCTTGCAGAAAACGGGGCGAGCAAGGTTCCCGGTGCCGGTATTAAGAATATGGAAAAAGATCTTGGGGAGCGCTGGATCGGGATTAAGAATAATCTGGAACCAATCCGTTCCGAGCTTGGGCTCAGCTCCAGGGATATCAGGAATACCCATGGAGAGGTTCAGGCTATTCTTGAGAGTACAGGGTATTTTGAAAGAGAAAAATGGATTAAAGCAAAGATACAGGAAAAAAAATTTCGCGGGTTCCTGAAGACAGACTGCACTGAAAACGAAAATAACAGCGGAGACTTCGGCTTTGAAAGCGATAGAGAGTATACCGGACAGGAAGCTCTTACTGTTTAAGAGCTGCATGGTCGGACAGGAATACCCTGGTGTGGAAACAGCTACACGTTATGTTTTTGACCGGCTCGGGGTAGATTACTGTATAAACGACGAGCAGTCCTGCTGCACAGGGATAGGGCACTATACCGATATCTTTGAAGGTCTCACAACAACAGCAATTGCAGCCCGAAACTTTGCTGTCGCAAGAAGGTGTGGGTACTCGAACATTACCTGCCTCTGTTCAACCTGCTATGCCATAAACAAGGAGGCCTGCGAACTCCTTAACACCAATACCGAGGTCCGGGAAAAAGTCAACTCTATTTTCAGAGAAAAGGGTTTTGACGACCTTGTTTACGAAAAGGGGGACATGAACCCGCGGACCAACTTCTATCATGCAGTAGAGATCCTTTTAAGTAAAGTCGGAAAGATTCAGGAAGAGAAACAATTCGATTTCTCAGGCGTTAAAGCAGCCGCCCATCACGCCTGCCATTATTATAAAGTCAAGTACCTTGATGTTGTCGGAAACCCCGAAAATCCCCAGCTTATAGATACGATAGCTGCAGCCTGCGGGGCCTCTCCTGTCCGCTGGTACGAAGACCGCACTCTTACCTGCGGGATGGGCTTTTCCCAGCTTCACCTTAACAAAAAAACCTCTCTCCAGGTCACAAAAACCAAACTCGACAGCCTCCAGAGAGCCGGAGTGGAACTAATGATCCATATGTGTCCGAACTGCCATATCCAGTATGACCGCTACCAGCCTGTAATCGAAAAAGAGTTCGGGGTAGAGTACGAAATGGTTCATATGAATATTGCCCAGTTAGTAGCTCTCTCAATGGGAGCAGACCCCTACAAAGTATGCGGTTTCCAGACTCACTCAGTGCCTCTGGAAGGATTTCTGGAAAAGACCGGCATAATATAAAAATTCGGACTTAACCCCCATTTTAAGGTTTTAGCCGGTCATTTTTTTCTTTTGATCTTTTTATTCCGATTTTTTAATCTTTTATTTTAACTTTAAGGCGGGAAGTCCCCTTCCTCGGAGCGAAGCGACAGGTGGGGGATGAAAGCCGTCAACTTCCTCACGTTCTCTTGTTATTGATTCTGCTAACTTACTTGTATTATTAAGGCCATTATATAGTGCTGTATTGTCACCACAAGCTGAAGCGAGAACCAAGCAAGGCGGTTGGAAACAGGATATGGCAACTCCTGAAGGGATCGGGAGATAACGCCACTGAAAGGTGGAAGCTGTAAAGCATCTCAAGTATATCACGCTCATAGATTCCAATTCAAATTCCATCACCTGCGGAACGCGGGGAAGAGCCTGTATGACTTGTCGCCATTAGGCGGAGGGGTGACTCAGGAAGCTCCTCCCTCAAAACTCTGAGCTTCGCGAAGAGTTTAGGGAGGGGTAGTTCACTTCACATCACTTCTGAAAACTCAGACCGATTTCTCCCAGCCCTGTCCCATATCAACGAGAGGTCTCAGCTCAATGATCTCGAAGGTAACCGTTGCATTCATCATCTGCGCAGCCTCCTCCCCGGCCATTTTTGCGATCTGGCTTTTAATCGTATCAAGCATTTCCCCCGACGTTGCAGATTCCTTCATCTTCATATAAACCCTGATCCCTTTCCATTCCGTATCTTGTTCCATTATCAGGTATATCGCGTAAGGGTTTTCCTGAAGGTTTGAAAACGTGCGGTTCTTACCTGTTGCAACTACAACGGTCTTTTCATCGATCATATTGGGTGAGCCGAAAATAGCTGAATCTACCTTTCCATCTTTACTCGCTGTGCTGAGAACTCCAATTCTCGGTTGCTTGTTAAAGTAGTCCATCAATTTTGATGTCATGTCTAAACCTCTTCTAATAGCCTGTTTTAGCGCTCTTTCCTTTAAGAGTTGAGTTTGCGAAATTGCTTGGTCACAAAATACTGTCATGAAAAGAACTATAATTAATCTGCAGGCTGCAATAATAATCGTCTTAAGTATGCTTAAAACTTTTTACTCTGCTAATCTGTATACCATAGAGAACTTCGATAATTTATGAATGAAAATATGACCAAAATCCATGAAGAATAAGCTAAGGCATTCAATAAAAACAAATTTACGGAAAGAAGGCAGAAAGCCCAATCCCTTTAGGGTTGGGATGAATGCCGTCAACTTCCTCACAACTACCTTTGTTATTTTACCAGTAACTTATATGCGGGTAAAACGTAATATCATGCTAATGTTAAATGCCTATAAGTACAGACTAAAACCTACAAAAAAACAAGAAACGCTAATAAATAAGCACATTGGTAGCTGTAGGTTTGTCTATAATTGGGCTTTAGAACAGAAAATTAAAACTTATGGACAGACCGGAAAATGTATAAATCATATGGGCTTAGATAAGCTTCTTCCTGCTCTGAAAACTGAAAAACCTTTTCTGAAAGAAACTAATTCTCAATCTCTTCAGGGAATGACTAAACATGTAGACGCTGCCTTTGTTAGATTTTTCAGAGAGAAGAACGGCTTTCCCAGGTTCAAATCAAAGAAAAATCCGGTACAGTCTTTTCCTGTACCTCAACACTACTCTGTAGACTTTGAAAAGGGCATAGTCAAGCTTCCTAAAATCGGAGAGGTTGAAGTTATATTCCATAGAACGTTTGAAGGTACTCTGAGAACAGCAACAATTTCAAAAACATGCACTGGAAAGTACTTCATATCGATTCTTGTAGACAATGGTCAGGAACTTCCTAATAAACAAAAATATTCAGAATTAACTACTGTAGGTATAGATGTAGGTATAAAAGATTTTGCAGTACTTTCTACTGGAGAAAAAATTGAGAATCCAAAATATCTTAAAAACTCTCTTAAAAGACTTAAATGCCTTCAAAAAAGAGTAAGTAGAAAGGTTAAAGATTCAAAACGCAGAGAGAAAACGAGACAGCTACTTTCTAAAATCCATGAGAAAATAAGCAATCAGAGAAACAATTTCCAGCATCAAATCTCTTCTAAATTAATAAGCGAGAACCAAGCTATTGCACTGGAAACTCTGAATGTTAAAGGTATGGTCAAGAATCACCATTTAGCACAGTCTATAAGTGATTCTGCATGGAGTAGTTTTGTAACAAAGTTAGAGTATAAAGCTGAATGGTTTGGTAAAACTGTCCTTAGAATAGGGCAATTTGAACCATCCTCTAAACTTTGTAACGTTTGCGGATACCACAATTCAGAACTAACATTAAAGGATAGAGAATGGGTCTGCCCCATTTGTAAGACTCCGCATGATAGGGATATTAATGCTGCAATAAATATCAAAAAATTCTCTCTCCTTGACCAAAATCTCATAACCACTTGACACCTGCGGAACGCAGGGAAGAGCCTAGGGACTTGCTCTCAAAAGAGAGAGGGATGAACTAGGAAGCCACACAGCTCTAGCGTCGGGGTAGTTCACAAATATGCAAGAAAAGAATATATTTCTTTTATGTTGATTGTGGTTCCAGTTGTTAAAAGTAAATGTTACAGGAGTAAAGAATGAAAGGTATTGAATACAAAACGAGTCCTCCTACCTGGCAAGAGTATTTTCAATTGTTCACAAGCACAGGTTGGATGTCGGTTCTGAAGATCTCCGAGGACGACTTAAAGAGGGTTTTTGATAACACATGGTATTGGATAACAGCATATCAAAATGAGAATATTGTCGGTTGTGGACGTTTACTTTCGGATAGAGTTTTGTATGCATTAATTTGTGATATAATAGTAACGCCAGATCATCAAAATAAAGGGATAGGAAGCACGATCTTAAAACGACTGGTTAGTAAGTGCCAGGAGACCAATATTAAAAGGGTCTGGTTATTTGCAGCTCCCGGAAAAGCCGGATTTTACGAAAAGTATGGTTTTTCAGTTCGTCCAAACGAGGCACCGGGAATGCAACTTATAGAATTTGAATTCCAGCAATGAAATTATGTTATTTTATCATCAACTTGGAACTATCGAATCGCGGTATTTTTTGGACAAAAAGTAGCTTGCAGAACAGATAGAAATTTTTCGGGCCAGCTTTGAAGATGCGATTGAAATCTTGATCCTTCAGAAACTGGCATACCTGAATGAAGCTCAGATCTACGATGAGTTGTCCATCCCTCTATGCTCCAAATTGTTGAAGAGATCAGAGATGAGTTCAGTACCATTGTGTTCCTCAAAGCCGTCAGCGAGCACTTGATTATAGGTTAACTTGTATATTTGGAAAAGATAGTGATTGAAAAAGCGCACATGAAATTCTCTGAATAACAGGCACAAATAATGAAAGTACCTGAGAGCACTCCATGCCAAAAGAAAAATATCGGATATAAAAATTCTTGATTTTTAATAGCCACTATAACCAGAGCGGTGGCGTGATACCCGTTACTTGCAGTCGGGCGCGCCACAACGACTTTGGTTTGTTATTTTTATCTCTATGACTTTTGAAAACTCAGATCGATTTCTCCCAGCTCTGCCCCATATCAACGAGAGGTCTCAGCTCAATAATCTCGAAAGTGACAGTTGCATATATCATCTTTCCCGCTTCCTCGCCAGCCATTTTTGCGATCTGGCTCCTGATCATATCAAGCATCTCCCCCGATGTTGCAGACTCTTTCATCTTCATATAAACCCTGACCCCTTTCCAGCTCATAATATCTGCCCCCGGCTCCATTATCAGGAACATTGCATAAGGGTTTTCCTGAAGGTTTGTGAACGTGCGGTTCTTACCTGTTGCGACTACAACGGTCTTTTCATCGATCATCTGGGGTGAACCGAAAACAGCCGAATCTGCCTTTCCGTCCTTACTCGATGTGCTGAGTACACCTATTCTTGGTTGCTTGTTAAAGTAGTCCATCAATTTTGACGTCATATTAAATCCCCTATCACAAACTTATTTTCTTGCTCTTTCCCTGAAATGAATAAACAGGCCGCTTTGTTCCTAAAGTACTGCCTGGAAAAGAGCTTTATTGTGATGCAAGCTGCGATAAATATGAGTCGTGAGTATTTTTAAAACTTCGCTTGATTAGTGAGAATTCCATTCTAAATTCAGTGAGAATTTTTTATCTCAAAACACTCATTTGAGATTTCCTAATTTTCTTATAAAATAAATTGATTCGGACTAATGTTTAAAAGGTCAACAATTCTATCAAATGAGTCCAAGTTTTTATGTTGATAGAGTCTCAATCTCTTCAGGGTCTGATTTTAACCGTCTGGAGTCTTCATTCCACTATTTCCATAGATTTACCAGTAGATCGTGTATTTTTCTACAGTTCCCATATCTTTCCAGTTAGTATTTTCTTTTATAAGACCTTTGAATTTTAAAGTTCCACCTTCTTCACAGGTAGCGATTACGTCCCAGGTCTGACTGCCAGTATATATCATACCATAATCTGTAGTCTCAAAGCAATTCAGTACATAATAATCGCCTTTAAGATCAACACGTACTACACCACATCTAATTCTCTTGCCATTTGCATTCTTTTGTACCTGTTCGGCATATTCCCAACAGTCGGTAAGTTTTTCTTTATCCGTCGTATCACTGTTGATGAGAGATATTACCTCTCGTTTTGTTACATCCCTTACCCGAACAGTATTTTCATAAGATTTTTCAACGGTTTGGTTTGTATCCTGGTCTACTTTTTGATTTAAAGTTGCGTTGTTTACTGAAGCAGGTTCATTTATAACAATTTGGCATTAGTTAATACTGCTACTTTCTGGTTATGATGCCAGGCGGTGCTTCCATGCATACCATACAACCAGTGACGAAGCTACGGCTGCTGAGAGTGTCATTAGTGCTCCTCCCCAGTATGCAGACTGTATAGCTTCAATTACGCTAACGAACCACAGGACAGAAAAGGCTGCGCCCACGATTATATTTAACTGGCGATTAAGCGAATCTTTCAAGGTCAGGGAAAGGAAAGCCATTATCATTGGAACCAGCATTAAGACTGCAAAGAACAGTATCATACCAGGGCTTATTTTCTGACCTTCTGCTATTCCTGCCATTAATTGTGCTATAACACCAGGTTCCATAAGCATTATTATCTGATGAGCCAGAAAGGCAATTGATGCAAAGAGCCAGAGCACCGAAATCTTTATCCTCCAATCTTCCAAAACTTCTGCCTCCTGAGAAATATCTTAAAGCAATTTTACTGTTTACCATTCTTAAAGCCATCGCTGATGATTTCAATCTCATTTTCATCTATTCACTTATCCGTTTTTATTTATACAATCTCTACTATTATGAGTCGATTTTAAGAATAAAGATTCCAGGGATAAAAATGACAGATATTGAATACAAATCTGACCCTCTTACCTGGCAGGATTATTTTCAATTATTCTCAAGTACAGGCTGGATACTCATTTTGAAGGTTTCTGAAAGTGATTTAAAAAAGGTCTTTAGCAATATCTGGTACTGGATAACTGTCTATCAAGATCGGAATATTATCGGTGCCGGACGTCTAATTTCAGACGGATCCCTGTATGCATTGATTTGTGATATAAAACCGGATTCTATGAAAAGTACGGTTTTTCAGTTCGTCCAGAAGAGGCATCGGGAATGCAACTGGGAAAATTCGAGTACAAAAAAATGAGAGCACGGCTCTTTTCTTCGCAGGTAGATTTTTCTCTGCATAATCTTGAATGTTTTTGGATACTTTGGATGCTTTTGGACTCCTAGCGTTTTCATTAGGCAAAAAATGACTTATAGGTTTGTATGTTTAGTAGTCGTGCAGTTCTCAAAAACTCGCAGCATACTAAGTCTTCTAGTCTTGCACTAAATTTGTTAACTTAAGAAGTGAGGCGGATGAAAAATATGGCGGAACAAATTGAAATTCTCTGGGCCACTCTTGAGGATGCAATCGAAATCTTAGCTCTCCAGAAGCTGGCATACCAGAGTGAAGCTCAGATTTACAGTGATTGGACAATACCTCCTCTACTTCAGACTGCCGAAGAGATCCGAAACGAGTTCGGTACTTATACATTCCTTAAAGCCATCAGCGGGCACTCAATTGTAGGATCTGTAAGAACTCGCACGACGGAAACTACTTGTTATATAGGCAGGCTGATTGTGCACCCGAAATGGCAGAACAGAGGGATGGGTACTCGCTTGATGACGGAGGTTGAGGTTATGCATCGGGATGTGGCTCGGTTTGAACTCTTCACAGGATCGGATAGCATCAAAAACCTTCATCTCTATCACAAATTGGGATATCAGGAGTTCAGGCGAGAGCCACTGAGCAACAAAGTTGAACTTGTATATCTGGAAAAGATTACAATTGACAAGCAGGCGTAAATATTGGCCAGGAGTGAGTATTGAGAAAATTCCTACTTTGATGCTGTTTTCATCTTATATGTTAACTTAATTTTAAAAAAGATGTAGAATTCTATTCATTGCTTTCTCAATCTTATGTTCTGGTTTACTATCGCGTTTTGAGGTTATTTCAGTTGAATACCCCGCTAGCTTGCTGCGGGATGGAAAACTTCCCTGGTAACCGTTGATGATAGTCTCCTGAATCAATTCCATTTCTCAGAAATCTATGCATGAGGAAAAAGTAATAATATATTTGTTCTTTCCGTTTGTGATGTGACCCCCTTACACGAAGTTTTGGAATAGGCTCATAAAAAATTTAATGTTCTTGTGCTTAACAGCGTGCCGTTTTGAGATTGTTTCTATATGGGTATTTATCCTTTCCTTCTGCCTCCCACCACTGTTTCGGAGAATTTATGTTTATAGATAGAATCATATCTTGAAGCAGCTCTGGAATTGCAATGCTTACTAAAGATTTCATCAGGCCGTATTCCATGACTAAGGAGGTAGTTAGAGCCCCTATTCCTGAAGTGGTCTTGTTCTTCTTAACTAAATTCTTCTCAAGCCCTTCTCTAAAATTGAGGATTGCTTTTCCGTTTTCATGTACCCAAGGCTGGTAATAGCCTTTTGTGGACTCTATGTTTATTGTAAATGAATAATCTCTGTATTTTTCGGGAACGGAAATTTTTACGATACAATTCATCTGTCCTAATTTGATATATTTAGTAGTTGTAAGGACTTTTGTTCCGTTTTTTGCAGTTATCTGAGAGATATTTTTGTTTCTTTCGTTATCCAATTCGATAGTTTCACATACTTGAGTCATTTTACCCCTTCCCACTTATATTGATGGATATATGATACTATAATTAATTATATGGTTATACCAATGTATAAATATTATACTATTGGTATAATATACCTCATAGAGTTATAAAAATAGCAATAGAACAGTCTGTAAGCTTGAGGCCTCAAAGCAAAGTGATTTATTCTTTATTCTTTTGAGTATGATCCAATATTAGTTCTTAACATTTAATTAACAGTACAAATTTAATTTGGCATTTGACCTCATTTTTTTGT
This sequence comes from Methanosarcina horonobensis HB-1 = JCM 15518, assembly GCF_000970285.1. NCBI lineage: Archaea > Methanobacteriati > Methanobacteriota > Methanomicrobia > Methanosarcinales > Methanosarcinaceae > Methanosarcina > Methanosarcina horonobensis. Next base: position 1,338,962 of record NZ_CP009516.1, read on the forward strand.
CAAAGATTGTTTGACAGCTTTCAATATTCGATAAAAAATACTCATTATCTAATAATGAATACTTTAACTGCCGTATACTTGACTCGAAATTGTTCCTGCACGCAAGTGGACTACTGGAAACATCTTGTTTCAAAAACTTATGCTCCAGGGTTCAGATGAAGAAGGAAAGGAAAAAAAGGAGGTAGGGGTCGGGAAAAAGGAAGGGGGAGAGGAGGAGAAAGGGTATAAGGGACGGAAGGGCTTGCGAGCTTTTTCTTGGCCGGCCTGGCATGAGAAATATCGGTTTTCCAGGCTCCATAGGGTACGTTTAAAAAAGCAATAAAAAAGGATTAAACTGATCAGCGGCTGCTAAAAAAATGAAAAAATAGTTAAGCTTAGGCGGGGACCCCCATGTAAATTATGTGAAGTTCCTCAGCGACATCCTCAGCGCTATTGTATTGCCTGTCCGAAAGCATGCCAAGTCCCCGAAGTATGTCCGGGATTGCTCCGCTCTTCCTTGCTTGCCCAATAATGTCGTTCCTGTTTACGGGATAGGCTATGTTGTTCAATATCTTCTGAATTTCCACAGGAAGTTCTCTAATAAATCTGCTTTTACTCTCGGTTTCCATGATATTCCCCCTTTACTTTTGTTCAGTCTCCTTTAGATTTCCTGGTGGCATCTGCAGCATTTGTCTACTCGTTTTCCGGAGACTACTTCTATTTCGCAGATGTCGTCCCTGGTGTTACTATCCTTCTCGCTTAACAGCATTTCCTTCTTTGCAGGAAAATCGATACCTGCTAAAGCTTTATGAAGGAAACCTAACTCTTTTGTTAGTATTAGTATCAATGGTAATCTACTATTTAAATGTTAACATGTTAATGCACTGATATATTAAATATTAAGATCTTTCTATCAATTGGTGTTAATACATAACTTCTTATTAATGATACTGCAGGATAAAATTAACACGAACAAAACTAATAGTAACTCTTTATTTTTATAGATAGACAAATAGAATAAAGCCGTTTAGTGTCTCTGATCACTAATCTATTGCGGCGGCTTCGTTAGTCTAAGATTTCAAAAACTTACATTCGGGAGCTCAGGGGAGAAGAATAGAAAAAAGGAGGTAGAAAACCACGTTCTTTCCAACCCTATGGAAGATTACCTAAATCTAAATTGAAGTTTTTTGACACCGTTTCTTAAAATTCGGCAGGCTCAACTGAGAATATTTACAGACAGTGGTAGACATTAACAGACGGACAGGTTAAGTATATCGATTCATTTTTGCACCACGTTCATTTATTATAGTACTGGTCAAATGTCTACACTCAATTCTGGAAATAACCCAAAAATGTGTTAAATAATGTTGAGCAGCCCCTCTCAGTTTTGAGTGTATTTTTACGCGAATAACTAAAATAGAGCATTAAATGTTGTTCCGGGAAAATGGTAAATATAGAATTCCATACTAATTTTGAAATTTTTAACCTCAACATTTTTTTTGCTTTGAAACAATTTTTCGCTTAAGTAATTTAATATAAGTGTGAAAAAGTATTTTATTTTATAATCAACTACAACTTCTGGAAATTATCTTAGAGTTGATGTCGGCACACAATAAATATTGATTTTGGCTGCAAGGAGAATCCCCCATGAAAGTATTGATTGTAGATGACGATCCTTCATTTTTAGAGTTATCAAAGACATTCTTAGAAGTTTTCCACGATATACCCTCCGATACTGTGGATTCTGCAAGAGAAGCTCTCAATATGTTAGAGAAAGACTCCTATGATGTGATAGTCTCGGATTATGACATGCCTGTTATGAATGGTATTACATTCCTGAAGACTATCCGTGATAAAAGAATCAACGTTCCTTTTATTCTATTTACGGGAGTCGGAGAAGAACTTATGCACCAAGCAATAAAAAATGGTGCAGATTCTTTCATTCTCAAAAATAATGACCCAAAAACCCAGTATTTAGAGTTGTCAAAGCGAATATGGAAGATTGTAAACGGCGATACAAACCTTAATCCAAATCCTAATACTGCGATTCCAGAGTACATTCACAAAACCTGACTTTTAAATTATTTATGGGATGGGCTCTGTATTGAAATTCTTTTCAAGAGGATAGTATATTCAAGCCAAAAGTTTCAAAGCAGGCATAAGTTCTATGTTTACGTTTTTGCTGGAGCACTCTGTTCTTATGTATTATTAATGAGTGTTATCAGCTTATCTCGACGTTGTTAAACCATATAGTGAATTTCGTTCCTTGATCTCTTCTAAGCTCTATACAGCCATCTACTTGTTTCACAAGAGTATCCACAAGTTGAAGCCCAAGAGAATTAGCAGTTTGGAGATCTATTTTTTCTGGAATGCCTTTTCCGTTGTCTGCTACTGTAAGTTTATACTGGAGATCTTTTCCTTGATTATATTCACTATTTGTCTTAAAATTCTCTCTGTTTACATTGGATTCTTTCGTTTTCTTCAAGCTTATACTGATTTCACCTTTTCTGCCCGAAGGGAAAGCATGTTTTAAGGAGTTTGAGACCAGTTCATTGACGATGATACCAAGAGGGATTGCAGTATCCATGCCAAGATAAGCCTCTTCAAGATTCAATTTTAAGTTGACATCTTCGTTTCTAAGATTATATGAGCTGAAAAGTTTTTTAGTGAGTGTCTGGATATATGCTGCAAAATTCAGATTATCTGTTCCTTTGCCTTTGTAAAGTTCTTGATGAATTAGAACCATTGAAACTATTCGGTTCTGGCTATCCTTGAAGGCATCTATAACTTCCGAAGCGTTACAAGTCTTAAGGTGAGAGAAGGTCTCTGCTTGAAGGTCAAGCAATGATGAAATCACTTGCAGATTGTTCTTGATTCTGTGATGAATTTCTTTTATTCGAGTCTCTTCAATTTTTGCCAGAGCTTCTTCAGCCCTTTTTCGTCCGGAATTTTCTATTATCTGCCATTTCCCTTTCTTTTTGGCTAGAGCGAACTGATGGTTGGAGACCATCTCAGCAATTTCAACTATCTTGCACATCTCAAGATAATAGGTACATAGAACTATCATACGGTATTTGCCAATGATAGTATCCAGAGCGTCTTCGTAGTATACGAAGTCCTGCCAATGTGTTTCCAGCCAAAAAGAATGTCCGCTCAATCTCAAACCATCGTAACCACATTCGAGGCTCTGATCGGTTTTCTTAACCCAGTTCTTTAAGACCTTCTCAGGATCCAAACCACCGTCTTCTACGTATCCGAGAGTGTAGGGGACAATTTCGATTTGCCCTTTATCCAGATAAATATCAAAACCAGGAACAACTCTTCTCAGGGATTCTTCTGCATCCTCTACAGTCAGCTCTTGTGGTATGACCCATATACAGAATTCATTATTTTCCAGTCCTGTTTTAAAATAAGGAACAAGTATATCTAACAGATCCTCTTTAGTCTGGTAAAACTGACAGAAGTGCGTTCCCCATGGCAGATCTCCAATAATACCAATGCCAGAATTTCTCAGTTTTTCTTCCATCCCATATGTCCCCTTCGCAACACGACTCATTCAAACTGTTTTTCCACTCAGGAAAAATCCAAATACATTTTCTCTAAAATTAAGTATGGACTATAAAATGTAGAAACTTAATAAATATCAAATTATTATTCTATCATTTAATTTCATCGACTATTTAATAATTTAATATGAAATAGCCAATCTAATTTTTACTTATTATTAGATAAGTTTATTTTTTTACAAATAAACACTTCTAAATTTAGAAGCATTTCTAAATTTTGATATAATTCATATTCGTCATCAGAAGGCGTATATTAGAAAAAAGTAAAGTTGATATAAAATTCATTAACGATTTGAGGTATTAACATTCACCATTGCGATATTTGAGAAACACGTATATTAAGCAAGAATCTATGCCTTTTTTGCTAAGGAAAGAGACCAATTTAAAAAATCAGTGCTTTTCAAGAGGGCGGAAAACTTTCAAAACTTTTTGACCCCTGCAAGCTTCGTCTTTATAGTATTATCTGAGAGCTCCCTATTCTGCAAATATTTTCTAAAGCTGATGAGATAACCTTTTATCTTCCTACATCTCATAAGATGCCTGCTTTAATCTCGGCTTCGGCTTCGGTTAGTAACTCATCAGGAGATTTATTTACCCAATCATTATAATCTTGCATACCTTGGAGATAGATTTTCTTTGTGTTATCAGACCGGTTTAACTTTAAGGCGGGAAGTCCCCTTCCTCGGAGCGAAGCGACAGTTGGGGGATGAAAGCCGTCAACTTCACTATATTAAGTTTAACAAAACCTATATATTTCTTTAAAACGCATAATGTATAGTATGTTAAAAGCCTACAAATATCGAATCTACCCTAGCAAAAAACAAAAGGAAATGATACAAGTTCATTTTGGTGCATGTAGATTTGTCTATAACTGGGCTTTAGAACAAAAGATAAAAACTTATGAACAAACTGGGAAATCAATATCGAGGTTTGATTTACAGCACATTTTAGTCCATGAAGTAAAACCTTCTAACGAATGGTTAAAAGAAGCTAATTCACAGGCTCTACTTGCCTCTTTAGTAAATGTAGAATCAGCATTTACTAAATTCTTTAGAGAGAAATCCGGATTTCCCAAGTTCAAGTCTAAGAAAAATCCGGTTCAATCATATCAAATGCCTCAACATTATGCGGTAGATTTTGAGAAGCAGATAATTAAGCTTCCTAAAATAGGTGAAGTTAAAACCATACTTCATAGAAGGTTTGAAGGCAAACTTAAAACCGCAACAATTTCAAGATCAAGTACAGGAAAATATTATATCAGTATCCTTGTAGATAACGAAAAAGATATTCCTGAAAAGCAGAACTTTTCAGAATCAACTACAATAGGTATTGATGCAGGCATCAAAGATTTTGCAGTTCTATCAAATGGAGAAAAGGTTGAAAATCCAAAATACCTTAAAAATTCTCTAAAAAGAATGAAAGCTCTCCAAAAAAGAGTATCGAGAAAAGTTAAAGGCTCTAAGAATAGGAATAAGGCTAGACAGCATCTTTCAAAAATCCATGAAACTATTAGCAATCAGAGAAATAATTTCCAGCATCAACTCTCTTTTAGACTGATTAGCGAGAACCAAGCTATTGCGCTGGAAACTCTGAATGTTAAAGGTATGGTAAAAAATCATTGTCTGGCTCAATCTATTTCAGATGCTTCGTTGAGTAGTTTTGTAACAAAATTAGAGTATAAAGCTGAATGGTTGGGAAAAACCATTTTACGAATAGGAAGATTTGAGCCATCTTCTAAATTATGCAATGTTTGTGGGCATCACAATTCCAATCTAACTCTTGATGTTAGAGAGTGGACGTGTCCTGGTTGCAAAACAAAGCATGACAGAGACGTAAATGCTGCAATCAATATCAAAAAGTTCTCTCTTCAAGATCAAAATCTTATAGTTATCTGACACCTACGGAACGCAGGGGATGAGCTTGTGGACTTGCGAACGGTAGTTCGAGGGATGAAGCAAGAAGCCACTTCCTCGCTTTCATCAGAAAGCAGGGAGGGGTAGTTCACTGTATTAAGTCACTCGATTATGAACGGATCGTTACTAAGGTCTCGGGCTCTCATGAAATTCATCAATTGATAGATATATGCCGTTAGACATAATAGACATTTCATTATAGTGAGTTCTGAAACCTTAATTTCTTCACAATACTCATTCATTATTATTTGGTTATCGTAAATTATCATTTGATTATCGGAAAGGAGGTTTACTTTTGGGAACAATAAGCGAAAAAATCTTTTCCCGGGCAGCAGGAAAAGAGGCAAAAGCTAATGATTTTGTGCTGGCAGATGTAGATTACGCAATGGCGCATGACGGCACGTCAGTACTTGCAGTAAATGCTTTTAAGGAAATGGAGATGGAAAAGGTCTGGGATCCTTCAAAGATTGTAATTCCTTTTGACCATATTGCCCCCGCAAACACCGAGACTTCAGCTATCCTGCAAAAAGAGATCAGGGAATGGGTGCAGGAGCAGGGAATACCCAACTTTTATGAGGTTGGAGAAGGGATCTGCCACCAGGTGCTTCCGGAAAACGGCTTTGCACTTCCAGGAAAGCTGGTTGTCGGGGCTGATTCGCATTCCTGCACATACGGGGCTTTCGGAGCTTTTGCAACAGGGGTTGGAGCAACCGACATGGCTGAAATCTTTGCTACGGGAAAGCTCTGGTTTAAAGTGCCCGAAAGCTTCAGGATGACGGTCGAAGGCAGCCTTGAAAAAAACGTCTATGCAAAGGACCTTACCCTTTACCTGATAGGAAAAACCGGAATTGCCGGTGCAACCTATAAAGCAGTTGAATTTTACGGACAGGCTATCAGCGAACTTTCGGTTTCTGGAAGGATGACGCTCTGCAACATGGCAATCGAGATGGGCGCAAAAACCGGAATTGTCCCTCCTGACGAAAAGACCTTTGATTTCCTGAAAAACAGAGCAGTTGCTCCTTACGAACCAGTGTATACGGATCCTGACGCAACTTATGCGGGTGAGTTCACCTATGATGCAGGAGATATCGAACCTCAGGTCGCCTGCCCGCATCAGGTGGATAACGTAAAGCCTGTAGGAGAGGTTGAAGGGACTCATGTAGACCAGGTCTTTATAGGGACATGTACAAACGGAAGGCTCGAAGACCTCGAAGTAGCAGCAGAAGTTCTTAAAGGAAAGAAGGTTGCAGTCAGAACGTTAGTGATCCCTGCATCCCGAACCACTCTCCTTGCAGCAATCGAGAATGGAACAATGGAAACCCTTCTTAAAGCCGGTGTAACTCTTACAACTCCCGGCTGCGGTCCCTGCCTTGGCGCCCATCAGGGCGTGATCGGGGAAGGCGAAGTATGTATTTCAACCGCGAATAGAAACTTCAAAGGCAGAATGGGAAAAGGCGGCTTTATTTATCTTGCATCCCCTGTAACCGCAGCAGCCTCTGCACTGACAGGCGAAATCACCGACCCGAGGACAATCTGAACCGGCAGTCTTTATGGTTTCTTTCCAAAATATCCCCAAAAGCCGATTTTGACAGTATGAAAATTCATCTTAAATCCGGCTAAAATTTATACCATGAATTCTATATTCTTTAACAGGAGGGAATAGCTATAACTGAAGAACTTAGTCACGATAACCTTTCCCATTTAATTGAGCACTGGATCGAACATAACGAAACCCATATACAGAGTTTTAAAGAATGGGCTCAGAAAGCCAAAAAAGACGGTTTTCTCGAAGCCTCCGAAGATATTCTTGAGGCTGCCAGCAAAGTTGAGGAAGCAAATAAGCTCCTTGACAAAGCAAGGGAAGGGCTTTTCCATCTCCACAGCCACAAATAACTGTAATGGCTAAATGTACATAACTTTTTCTTAATTATTTGTGTGCCGGGCCTATGCACGCCATCTTTTTCCTTTTCCTTTTATTTCTTGTTTGCCTCTTTCCTTACCTGCTTTATTTTCTCACGGTCTCACCCTGCGTGTTCTATCCGAACAAGAAGTGCCTTTACACTTTTTAAATCAGTAATCAGCTCTCCCACCTCCGGTTCTTCCAGATATTTCATAAAGCCCTGCTCTTCTTCAGAGTTCAGGTCATCACTGTTCAGAAGCTCTTCAATCAGGTCATTTCCAAAAAGATTCACTGAGGGGTTGTTTTTGTTTTCGTTTCTTCCTTTATCAGTAAGAATTGAGCTGGAATTTCCGCTGGAAACTGTGTTTTCATTCACCCTCCCCGCTGAGAAAGGATAAACATTTTTTATTTTTTCTTCCTTCTCCTGAAGAGTCTTATCTTCCCTCTGTTCTTCTGCTTTACTTTTCGAGTCTTTTTCTTCTTTTTTTTCTGTTTCACTTCTTATAGTCATTTCTTTAGAATTGTCTATTTTCTCTATCATATCTTCAGGTTTTTTATCTTCAGGTTTTTTATCTTCAGATTTTTCGATTATTCCTCTGATCACTATTTCCAGTCCCCCAACTTTTACTTCTGAAACTTCAGATTCTATCATATTCAAAGACTCATGCTTGAATTCAGGAGCTTCGGACATTTTTAAACGTACTTTTTCGGGAAGCGGTGAGGAAATTTCTTCCCGCCAGGGGAATTCTGAAATTTCTTCGGTTTTTTCGGTCTCTGATTTCCGTGCCTTCTCAATGCGAGCCTCTATCTCCTTTTTTTCTTTCAACAGCTTTCGGATTTTTTTCCTGATCTCTTCTCTGCTTTTTGTCAAGTCCTTCATGTCTTTGGTATTTATATTAGCTGTTTTCGGCTTGAATATTAAGCCCTTCAAGTCGCTTGCTTTCAGTTCTTTTAACCCCTTAACTCCCAGTTCCTTTAAACTGTTCATTCCGTTACCTCCCACAAAGTTAGATTTATTCTAGATTCAATCCTTTTTCAGAAACTTTTTTAGAGTTTTTTCTGACGTTTTTCTTTCTGCCTCAAATGAAAGCATTTCATATCTGGAACGTAAACACCTTCGATACAACCGGTGGGATAAGAATCATACAGAGCCCTGAAATTCCAGACATCAAGCCCCCATAGAAAAAAAGTTTGTAATTCCCTCCGCCTTCAACTATCTTTACCACGAGTGTGTTTGAAATTGTCAGGATAATTATTACTGAGAAGGTTAACCTATATAGTATGGGTACACTTTCAGCTAAATTGAACATACTCATCCCAATTTCAGACATCCCGCTCATTCCCCCTTCTGCGGACATATACGATTCGCTCAACCTGGAGACAAGCCCGCTGAATTTGGAGATTATCTCCATTACAAAGATCAGGAGCCCTACCATAACAGTATGAAGGGTTATGGCAAGCCCCTTGAAGCCTGAACTGACCAGCTGCCGTTTCATTCTCAGGAGGACAATTGCCAGGCTTGAGGTCGAGACTATGTTCCCTATCTCCGCCGGGTCGCCGCCCAGTTCTACTGCATCGGTAAAGATCCTTGAGCACCTGTTAATCAGTTCGGAGCCTGTTTCCCCTATGAATTTTTCCCAGCAGAGCTTTGACTTAAATCCCATTGAAAGGCCAGAATGCAGCTCTTCAACTCCGGGCTTGAGACAACCTATGGTTTCCCTATCAAGGTTTTCCATCGCACTCCTGATGGTGATTCCTGTTGTCCCGGCAAGGGTTCCGAGAGTCTTTACAAAAGCAGGAAAACTGCTGTCCCTTTCGTTGATTTTCCGGTCATCTGCCATAGCAAGAATGCCTATCGGAAGTGTAAAAGCGGTCACTCCGAGCAGAATAAATTTCAGTTCTGTCCCATACAGAGTGAGAGTGGCTAGAGAAATCACTCCGAGAGGAAGCAAAGTCCGGCTCAATAGCCTTATTTGCTCCTGCTCCTTTGATTTGTGGCGGAGGGCATGTACTTTTTTTTCGGCAGGAGCTGCTTTATATATAATGTAAAGGGCAAGCCCGCATATGAAAAGAGTTAGAATCTCTATAAGAAAAGCAATGGTTTCCATATTCGTTATATTATAGATCATAACAGAAACAAGAGTTATGGTAATAACCAGGGTTACGGATACCATAAGGGCAGTATAGCCGTCAGTCCACTTTTTCAGGGATTCAACGCTTCTCTCGTACTCATTGGAGTAAATCTCTTCCCTTGTGATTTTCTCCTGTTTCAGAAAGTTTTTTTCCGGCTCTCCGGAAGAAAGGACATTTGCTATTTTTTCAAAAAATTTTGAAAGATAAACATCCTTTAATCTCTGAGAAGTATACTTGCAGGCTTTTGCATATTCGTACCCCCATTTTGAGGCAAGGATGTGTATCTGTCTGAAATACTTCGAAGCATCATATTCTTTCTGCCGTCCCGCATAATCGAAGATCCTGTCCCTTTCGATATCTGCAGTTGAAATCGCAGCCATGTATATTAGCAGAAAGAGCATATCATCATTGACTCTTTCAACAAATTTAGTATTTTTAAGTTTTCTGGCGAGATTAAAGTAGCCTTCAACTTCCCGTTTTGCAGCATTTAGAGTTAAGTTCGGAATTGCTTGCACAAAAGTCATGATGTTAACCCCGCCTCCTCAAGCCGGATCAGGGTATTGAACAGGTCGTAGAAATTGGTAATATTTGCCTGGTGAATCTTCCGGAGGATTTTTGCTCTTTTGTCAAGTTCGGAGTAAATTTTTCGTACCTGGTTTTCAGGAATTCCCAGGCGAGGGGCGATTTTATGTTCCAGCATGTATGAGTTGTTTTTCCCGATAAACTTGAAGGTATCCGTAGCAGGATCCCATTTGAAGATATCCATGAAATTAAAAGACTGGCTCTCGGAATCGTAGGCTACGATTTCGTTTATGCTCAGGACTCTTCTCCCAAGCCCTTTTCCCGGAACATTTACGGCACTCTGGATAAGAACGACGTTCAGGTTATCCACATAATTTCTGGGAATATTAATGGGATCTCCTGTCAGTCTCTGGATAAGTTTCTCAACAGAGGCGGCATGGAAGGTGGACATTACAGGGTGTCCTGTCTGCATTGCCTGAAAAGCGATATTCCCTTCAACCCCACGGATCTCTCCTATCATAATCTCATTCGGACGCTGGCGCAGGGCGGCCTTTAATAGGTCAAACATGGAGACATCCGAACCGCTATCATCCCTTGTAGTCCTTGTAACCTCCCGGGTCCAGTTCTTATGTGGAACTTGCAGCTCCGGAGTGTCTTCGATAGAGACGATTTTGGATTCGGGAGGAAGAAAAGTAGTCACTGCATTCATCGTTGTGGTTTTTCCGGAAGCTGTTTCACCTGAAACGAAGCAGTTCATCCCTGCCCTGAGCATCATCCACATGTATGCAGCCATTGTGTAGTCAATTGTTCCGAATTCAATAAGTTCGAGGATTGAAATAGGGACCTCCATAAATTTCCTGATGGTAAAATTGCTTCCGCGCTTTGACACATCTTCTCCGAACACGATATTAATTCTTGAGCCGTCCGGTAGAGCGGTATCTACTATCGGGTCCCTGTAGGTAATCGGTTTTCCTACTTTTTCGGAGATCTGTATGACAAAAGAATTGAGTTCTTCAATTTCTTCAAAAGAGATTGTTGTTTTAAGGGAGGAGAACACCTTATGCTCAACAAAGATCCTGCCAAGCCCACTGCAGCTGATATCTTCTATGTTTGAGTCCCGCAGTAAAGGTTCGAGCAGTCCCATCCCCACTTTGTCCCTGATCATCAGGTATTTGATTGCATCGAATTCCTCAGGCGTTACGGAAATTTTCTGCAGTTTTCTAGTTTTGAATATTTTGCCTGCTTCCTTCAGGTTCCCAAAAATTTCGGGTTTTTCGCTATTAATTCCTTCTCCGGATGAATTTTTTTCCTTCCCTGAAAAGTCCTTCTTTCCTCTGCGTTTTCCGTCCGATGTCCCGGAGCTTTCCTTTAATTCCTTTCTCACTTTACAGGTTTTTTCCAGAGCTTTTTCGAGGAGTTTCTTTTTTTCTTCTGGATCTTTTGTAGTAATATCCTGATCGTGTATTACGTCAATAAGTAACTTTTCTACTTCCTCAAGTTTACTGTCCAGCTTCTGAAAAAGGCAGGGCTCTATGGGAATGTAATAATTTCTTACATCCTCTTTATCCGGATATATATGGACGGCAAGCCCTTTCCCTGCAGGATAAATCAGGTTGGGATGTTTGATGCTTCTCATGGCTCTCGAGATTCTCGGATAGAACTCCGGAAACCCTATTTCCTCTGTCGGAAGCCTGCAGATATAATCAAGGATGTGATGATTTTCTTCTCTACTGACGAACTCCTGCATTTCTGAAGAAAGGCTGGAGTATATTTCTTCTCTGGAACACCCTCCATTCTCCGGTGCAGGCAACGGGTCAAAAGGCAGAGCTTCCATTTCAACTCCTCATTTGGGTTTTTTCTCCGATTGCCATTTTTCCGAATTTCTTTCAGGCTTTTACCTTTGAAACAGGAATAATTTTCAATCCGAACTCACTATCCACATCAAAACTCAGTAAATTTCCGCTAATTTTCCTGGCACCCCTCAGTTTCTGAATTTCCATAGTTTTTATCCATTGATCCCCAACCTGCTCTATCCGGAGTTCAAGATAGGCACTACAAACTGACCTCAGCCTGTAAAGCAGAGCCTGGGAAAAAGCATATCCATGCACGCTGATGAAAATAGTTTTTCCATTATCGCATAACTTTACACATTCGGTAAAGAAGTTTAACACTGCATTTTCCGAAGCATTTACTGCAAAGATCGTCAGAGAATCTATAAGGATCAGTTCTTCTTCGCACCTTTTTATCGATTCCAGAAGCACCTGAAGCAGGCACTCACTTAACATGGGATTTTCTTCAACGTAGACCGCATTAATTTCAAATATTTTTGCCCTGCCTATTATGAAGTAATCCGAAATCCCGTGCTTCAGGCTCTCCATCTGGTTCAAAAGTTCTTTTGAGGTTTTTTCCGTTGTTAAAGCAAGTACCTTTTTGTCCTGGTTCAGAGCTCCCCACATTATCTGCTGCAGAAAAATAGACTTTCCACTATCGTTTCCTCCCTCAAGCAGGCAGAGTGAACCTACGGGCACGCCTCCCTCCAGCTTCCTGTCTATTTCCAGGTTTCCGGAAGATATAAACTCCAGTGATTCTTTTTCTTCCTCTTTCAGGTCACTGAATACCTCTTCGTAGAACGAATCATTCTCAAACAGTGTTCCTTCGCCCTTCCTTCCTTCCATTTCTCTCTCCGCCCTTCTCCGGGATTCCAACGCAAATCCCTTTGTTCTTTTAGCCAGCCGGATCCGTCTGTTCCGGTTTACCTGCCTCTCAGGATCTCCTTGATGCCGAATTATCTGCTGAAACACTATTCACTGAAATATTATTCACTGAAATACCGTGAAGCCTTTGCGCCGTTGGGGGCAGTTACCAGAAGCCAGTTTACACTGGAATTCCCAATAGGGTTTGAAGAATCCAGCCTGACCTGCAATTTCATTTTCTCTCCCGGGTCAAAGACTCCCGGGTTTATCAGGTCAGGAACAATCTCCATTTTTGTCCACCTGTTATTAGAAGGAATTTCGCCTTCCTGGTAGGGAATCCAGACAGTTTTCATGTCACATGATTCATTTTGATAGGTCACGATTATGTCCATGTAAGTGAAGTCCCCGATTTTTGTCGAGCCCGTGTTCTGCAGGTATACCAGAATACCCACACTGTCAGTAGTGATGTTTGTAATATTTATTTCCGTTTTTACCATGTCGTTTTTGTTTTCCTGCATCTCAATGACCGAATCTGCAAGCACGTCTGCCATGTAGAACCCTCCTTTCGAGCAGACATACGATACCAGGAGGATGGTTGCAACCGAGATCATTGCTGCAATTATTGACCCGAAACCCATTATGACACCGTGAAATAGGTCTCTTCGGAAACCCCGTTGTATGTACTGAACTTGATAAAGTATTTCTTCCCGCTCACAGGCAAGTCTACAGGTTTTATTCTTATAAGCAGGGTCTCTCCTTTGTTCCAGTTCTCGTCTCCGTTCTGTTCAATCCGATAGTTCCAGCCCGGGCCTGAACTTCCGTTTTCGTCATAGGGTATGCGCTCAAAGTTTCCTGCCTCTCCGAAAAATAGGTCGGAATCAGTGATCATGCCTGACGATATTTCCTTGCATCCTACATTCTTTATCCATACATGAATCTCGGTACCTTCGGCCCCGGTTGTTTCGTGCAGGATTTCAATATCTGTCAGGATCTGGTCTCCCATAGCGTCCGAACGGCTCATTATCGGGTCTCCTGCCGAGATAACAGAGGGGTACACAGCTGAAACAAATCCAAACGCACAGATTACGGATGCTATTGTCAGAATTGCAGAGCTTATCGATTCCCCACTCAATTTTCGACCCCCGCTTTTGCTTTCCAGTTTTTCAAACCGGATAAATTGCTGCTGATTTCTGATTATACAATTTATCAAATTGGTTAATGTATGATCTATATGATCCTGATTTGTATCAAATGAGATGATATCAGATAATGCTGCTAATGAAGGTGATATTCCTCAGTAAAATGATCTTGATTCATGAAAATGACACTGATTTATCCCAAATTTATCGCTTACTGCTGGAAGCAGTTAGTTTCAACCTCTCAGTTCCTTCTGAGCTTCAAATTCGATTGAGACGTGCCCTGTTCTCTTCTCTTTTTCTTTATCTTTCCAGCCTGAAGAATTTTCATAAAGCGGCTGGATATTTTTCCGGAAGCCTTCAGGACTCAGGATTGCACTCAGTTGAGAAAGCACCATGATATTGTCTTTCATACTGACACTTTCTTCTTCCGCAGGCTCTTCAATTGAAAGGTTTGCAATGTTTTCTATAATCCTTTTAGTTTCTTCAGGGAGATGTCCGGTAAGAGTATAGAGACTCAGCAGTTCTTCGAGGTTGCTGTGTCCTATTGTTCTGACAGCATAATCCACCCAGCGCATTAATTCAACCAGCGTAAATGTATCCATTTTTCGAAAATCTTCAGGTTCAGGCCCGTACATTACCTGTTTCTGGACGTTCTGTACAGAGTTTTCTTCGGATCTGGCTAATCTCTGGGAATGCTCATTGTTTTTTACTATTTGATTCACAGGTTCCAGAATCTTTGCAGAAGGATTGCATTCTATTTCTCCATTTCCTGTTACAGCTGGCTGGTTACATGCAGCTTCCTCTTTTTCCTGTATCGGATTCTTCAATGTTTCAGGGTATGGGATACCGAGGAAAGGATTTTCGTTTTTGTTCACCAGGTCTCTTATATCCACAAGTAACTCTTTGATCTCCCCTTTCATAATTTTTAGTTCGGTTTCAATTTCGTTTACCCTTTTGTCCAGTTCCATACTGACCACCCGAAAATGAAAATTAAACTTTCCGTTTTTGTGCCCGTAAAAGGGGAAGTATCCCCTTACAGCATGGGATTACCTTAGGTTCATCACAGCGTCAATCTGCGGAGGTGTAACTCTGGTAACGGGCACAATTGCACCTATCTTCGGTTTTACCTCAAGCCTGAACTCTCTATTGACTACCTGTGTCGGAGTTCCCTGTAGCATTGAGGGTTCAGGGACAGTAATTGTTAGTTCAACTTTTTCATGCCGTTCCAGCACACTATCTCCATCATCGTCTCCGATGAATTCTTTTGTCCAGCTTACATCTGGAACATAGGTTGAGTTGTCAGTGTAAGATACAATCATCAGTCCTGAAGTATTATCGGTCCCTATATCCACCGGGGACTGGCCTGCTGTGAGTTGAAGAGTAACAATTATGGTATCCACCGAGGGGGTTGCAGGAGTGCCTTTTGCGATCACATCCCCTGCAAGCTCAACGGAAGAAGTAGTTTGTTTGACACCCTCATCAATTGTTTTCTTGGCGGTATCTGAGGTCGTAAAACCAGCCCCGAGGACTACATAAGAGAAAACTGCTGCCACCACTACGAAAGCAGTCAGCACTATTGCAGACTCAAGCCCTGTAAAAGCTTTCTCGTCTTTTCTAAAGATGTTAAAAATCCCTTTCATTCTGTTTTCACTCCATAATTTATTTTACAATTAATGTATATAGAAAAGTCAACGGGCTCCATTTACCAGCGCCTGATTTTTCTATGTTTTCTGGATTGCAGTTTGTTATAGGGATATCTGTTCAGGAGCTGATGCTTGTGGTTCCTAGTGTAATGACCCCCTGATATACATGCCAATAAATTTACAACAGATAGTACCCCTTTCTAATTTATTAACTTTTGCCAAAAAATTATAAAGTTTTTATATTAGTAATTTTTTAAATTTTTAAGTTTATTTAAAAAAACAAAGATTTTCAGGCAAAATATTTCGAGAAAAAAGAACTTTAGATCTTTAGAGAATGAGCATAAACAATAAATGAAACATATATCTAAGTGATAGATAAAAAAATATGTGAGAAATTTTAATAAAATTTCTCAATTTCGTGCTTAATATCCTCAAGTGAGAACTTTTTCCTCACAAGAGGGGTTTCATGGATTGTCGGCATCATTTCTTCCAGGGTTTCCTTATCGCTTTTGTAAAATATGCCATTGGGAATTCTATCTCCCCATTCAAGAGCTTTTTCGAATGCTTTTATCTGGTTGTAAGGGTCATGGTCATCCTCAAGTTTGTAAACCCTTTCCCGATACCATTTAAAAGTATTCACTTTATTAAAAGTGACACAGGGCTGAAGAATATCAATCAGGGAAAAACCTCTGTGTGTTATTGCAGCTTTCATGAGCTCTTTCAGATGCTCCTGGTCTCCTGCAAAACCCCTGGCAACAAAACTGCAGTCCTGAGAGATTGCCAGAGAAAGCGGGTTAAACGGGTGCGCAAGGTACCCAAAAGGCTGAGCCGGTGTATGTGTCCCTTTAGCTGTTGTGGGAGATGCCTGTCCTTTGGTCAGCCCGTAGATCTGGTTATTGTGCACGAAAAGACTGATATTCGGGTTCCTGCGGATCGCATGAAGGAAATGGTTTCCACCTTCGGCATAACAATCTCCGTCCCCGGCAACCGCAATGACATGCAGGGAGTTGTTTGCAAGCTTTGCAGCTGTGGCAACAGGGAGTGTCCTTCCGTGAAGCCCATTGAAGGTGTGACACTTTATGTAATGGGGAAGCTTCCCGGCCTGTCCTATTCCCGAAACCACCAGGACTTCCCAGGGCTCGATGTCAAGTTCGACAAGTGCTTGTTTAATGGTCGAAAGAATCTGGAAGTTTCCACATCCAGGGCACCATGCAGGGACCTGGCCTTCATAGTCCTCAGAGGTAGGCATTCAATTCCTCCTTCAGATTTTCAATGGTAAACGGTCTTCCATCGTACTTTAAGATCTGATGGGTAATTTCAAAGCCTGTTTCGGTTCGCATGAGCTTCGCAAACTGCCCGGTGGCGTTATTTTCTACAGAAATGACAAGATCCGCATTCTTAAGAAGTTCTGTATAATCGAACCTATCCCGTTCGGAAAACGGATAGATCTGGCTGAAATGCATCATTGCGATCTTTCTATCCTTTGAATAGATATCCACTATCTCTCTTATCACACCATAGGTCGAACCGTGCCCAACAAGCACTACCTCCGGAGAAGGATCCCCGTATAGTAGCGGAGCTTCGATTTCTTTTTTTATCAAAGGCAGTTTTTTCAGCAGTCTTTTCTGAACCATCTTTATGCGCGTTTCAGAGTCTTCTATGATATGCCCTTCTTCGTCATGCTCGTCGCTATCTGCCACAACAAGATGCTTTCCTGCTTCTCCGGGGATTGCAAGAGGAGAGACTCCTGTATCCGTGTATCTATAGCGTTTATACTCTTCTGTTGTCCCTTCCAGGTCTTTTTCCCTGATGCGGTAATCATTGTATATCAGGCGTCCTAAGTCGAAGTTTTCGAAGGTCCATTCGGACTCTCCAAGGTACTGGTCAGACTGGATAAAAACAGGAATCTGGTACTTTTCTGCAAGTTCAAAAGCCTTATTGGTAAGGTAAAAAGCCTGCTCCGGGGTTCCCGGCTCAAAAATTACTCTTGGAAATTCCCCGTGTCCTGCGTGCAGGACAAAAAGCAGGTCACCCTGTTCGGTACGTGTGGGCAAACCCGTAGCAGGCCCGGGACGCTGCATTTCTGCGAGCACCAGCGGGGTTTCGGTAATCCCTGCAAGGGAAAGACCTTCTACCATTAGGGAAAAACCTCCTCCCGAAGTGCCGGTCATGGATCTCACACCGGTAAAAGAGGCTCCTATTGCCATATTAATTGCCGATATCTCATCTTCAGCCTGCTCAATTACCAGCCCGTATTCTTCTGCTCTAGAAGCCAGATAATTCAGAATTCCTGTGGAAGGGGACATAGGATATGCCGAATAGAACTTGCAGCCTGACGCAAGAGCTCCCATCCCTATCGCCTGGACCCCGTCTATGAGCAGGAGTTTTCTGGCTTCCGGTTCAGGAGCTCCGAAAGCTTCGCAGCGGGGACAGTTTGAACGGGCATAATTGTACCCCGCTTCTGCGCAGGCTATGTTTTTTTCAATTATTTCTTCTCCTTTTCCTTTGAAAGTCATTCTCAAAATATTGTTCAGGACATCGAGCCCCAGGTCAAGCAGCCCAAGCACTGCCCCTGTTGCTACGGTGTTCGCCATGACGCTGTTCTTCCCAACATCAAGCGCTATTTTCCTGAAAGGGATATCTATAAACTGAGGGCCTTCAAATTTCTTTTTCATGCTCTCAGAATCGTAGAGGATAAACCCTTCCTCTTTAACGCTATTTTTATGGATCTCTACCGTATTCAGATCAAGAGCGAGAAGAATGTCAACAATTTCTCTTGAAGCCATCACTTTACGGTCAGAAAAACGGACCTGATAAAAATTATGCCCGCCGCGTATCCTGGACATATAGTCCTGGTGCGTAAATACATAATATCCTTTTCTGGAAAAGATTTTTGCAAGAGCTCCTCCTATTGTTTGCAGCCCCTGCCCGGCTTCTCCTCCTACCCGAAGTGTATAGTCCAGAAGCTAAACCCCCTAATTTTCTTTCATTTTCTATCTGATCAGGCAATTCCCAGATTTTCCAAAATTTCTGTACATTTCCTGGATTTGAGTTTAAGACTCTATAAGAGTCACAGGAATATAAATAAGAGCACAACCTGTCTGAAATAATTAGCAAAATAGAAACTCTTCTTACTTTGTATTCTTTCTTTTTCTATTCTCCCCTGTCTTTTTCAGGCCTTTGTCCCCTTTAGCTAAGAAGTATTAATATTAAACCTTAAATAATCTTGCTTCTGAAGCCGATCCGGAAAATAAGTGAAATACTGGTAATAGAACGTGACATTAAAGTATTAGTAAAATAAGTTCACATATGAGTACAAAAAGATAAGCAGGTTGTGGAATAGGAAGCCAGATAGACGTATTTTGGAAGTAACGTCTAAAAATATTCTGCTTGTCTGGAAACCAGGTCTATTAAGAGTAAACTCTCATGAATATGGTCTCTATCAGTGAATCGTTTTAAGAATATTTGCACAGGAGAATGAATCAAAGTGTTATCTAAAGATTCTGTAAAGGACTTTTTTACAAAAGGTCGGGGTGTTTTGATAGGTTTTTCCCTCATACTTATTGGAGCCCTTTTGATTACGGTCAACAAAATTCTTGGCTCAATTGCAGTCCTCATTGGAATTATTTTCCTTACTCTTAGTGACTATATTAGTGAAAGTGAAGAGGAGGAACCTGCCTGGGGTGAGGAAAACGATGATGAGCCGAAAAACGAGAAATGATGTTCAAAACAGATAAAGTACCTTCCCGAAAAGAACACAGCCTATCAAAACAATTCCCAGTAACACTTCAAAAATATAATGCCCCCTCCTACTCTTTTCCAAAGGAAGGAGCTTCTTGTTTTTGTGCAAATTCGGTATGTGTTTTTAAATAAATATTGTGTTTTTGTTTCTAATATGGATTAGACTGAGTCCTCTCTATGTTTTTACTGTAGAATTTCAGAACTTTCCGCGGCCGAGCTGTGCGTGCGCGCGTGCCAGATGTCCTGCAGCCTGTGCTCCTATAAGGGAAATCTCTCCTGCAAGCACTGCAGAGGCTACGATTTCTGCAAACTTGCGCGAGTTTATGCCAGGAGTGTCTCCTGCTCCTGCCACCCCAAGGATATTGAGGCAGTCTCTCTGGGTTCCAAGACCGGTCCCTCCTCCTACCGTACCTGCAGGAAGGGCTGGCAGGGTGACCGAACAGTGAATTTCTTCATACCTGGTAAGTTCCATACTCGTAATTGCGGTACTGCCTTCGACAACATGAGCCGCGTCCTGTCCGCAGGCAAGATAGATAGCCGCGATAATGTTTGCAGCATGCGCATTAAACCCCATGGCTCCTGCTCTTGCTGAACCAAGCATGTTTTTACTGTAATTCACTTCAAACATTGACTCCGGGGTGCACTTGAGCCTCTCCTTGACTATTTCTTCAGGGATAGTTACTTCGGCAACCACAGTCTTTCCTCTGCCAAGAATAGTACTTATGGATGCAGGTTTTTTGTCAGTGCACATATTGCTTGAAAGGGTAACAGGCTGTGCTCCAAATTCGTCTTCTATAAGGTGCATCACCGCATCTGTGGCTATTGTCACCATATTCATGCCCATTGCGTCTTTTGTATCATAGGAAAACCTGAGATACACGTATGTTCCGGTTACAAAGGGCTTTACAGAGAGCAGTTTTCCAAACCTGGTCGTCTTTTCAGCAACCTGCTTCATCTGCTCGAAAATTTCAGGGCTCTTTACCCAATCATAAAACTTTTTGGCTCTATCAAGGTTTTCTAGCTTAAAGACCGGGGCTCTGGTCATCTCATCTTCGAAAACTCTGACGTTTGCTCCGCCCGATCTGGTAATTACCGAGCAGCCGCGGTTTACACTGGCAACGAGAGCTCCTTCCGTTGTAGCCAGAGGAACATAGTATTCAGCATCTGCATATTCTCCGTTTACCTTCAGAAGCCCGGCAACCCCTAAAGGAATCTGGACTGCTCCAATCATGTTTTCGATATTTCTCTTTGTTACGGTTTCCACATCTAAAGAGAAATTCTGTATATGTTCGAACTCAAGTTTTGCATACTCCTGGATAGCAAGTCTTCGGATTTTTACTGCTGTTAACGGGTCTGCAAACTCTTCAATCTTACGAAATGCTATATTCCCATCGAGAACCTTTTGCAAAAGAAGTTTCTCTTCCTCAGTAAGTTCATAGTCTTCTAAAAACATGAAATCACCAGTTGATCTTTTTATTTTATACTAAAAATTAAAACCCTGTAGTCCTGAAGTAAGGAAAGCTAATTCAAGTGTCTTCCTCGTTTGGATATGGCGCCTTTGTATTAAGATAATACTCCTTTTATCCTAAATATCTGCATATTAACATATAATTCATTTCTCTAAAACAGTTTTTTAGACTATCTTACATAGTCCTCAAGGATATTGTTGGAAAGTATAATAACTGTTGCCTTTTTTGTAATAGTTGTTTATAATAACTTAAGAATATTTTCCCTATCTGGTTTGGTTTCCGCAAATATATCTTGGATGGTAAATCAGGCTTGCAGTCTTGAATTGAGTTCTTGAGAAGAAGATTAGCAGGATAAAGAAGATATCCTGGATAAAGAAGAAAATGCTACAGGACAATAATGAATTTAAAATCAACTTTGAAACCTTTCATAAAAACAATGCAGGAAATCTTTAGAAAAATAGTTATTGAATAATAACTATTAAGTAATTATTTTAAAAGAGATTTTAAAATAACTTTAAATATCCTTTAAAGTTGACCTCGAATAAGCTGTCATATTCAGAAGTTTATAATCAACTGGTTTTCCTCTCTGTATGTCAGAAAAAGTTCAGCCACATCTTTTGAGCAAATAAACTCAATTCCCGGGATTAGTTCTTCCTTCTTAAGCCCAATCATATCTGAGGCAAGCTGACAGCATCTGAACTCTACTCCCATCTCGATGCATTCCTGAACTGAGGCATCGTACTTGGGTGACCCTCTCGTTTTATCTTTCTTTGCAAGCAACACTCCCATAGGTCCCCACAGAATAACCAGAACATCGAGCCCTTTACTCCTATAATACTTAGCAAACTTGAGAGTTTCCTGCGGGCTGGTGCTTTCATACACCATATTTTTGAGTAGCAGTAATACCTTTTCGACTTTTGTCATAAGAACCCCAGGTCTGAATAATACTTTTCTGAAACAGATTACCTGGATGTATATAAAGTTTCACATTGAAACTGAGGATATATACATTTTTTCACTCCAATTATATAAATTTGTTAACTCTCCTGGAAACTTGCAAAGTCTGTACATATACCTAATTTAGTCAATTCTACTGCGTCATGAAACTATACGAGTGATCTTTTACCTCCAAAACGTCTGAACTCTTTGACTCAAAAAAATTTATAAAGTATGGGGCTAATTATAGAGTCATATTTTGAAAATTTATTTAACTGATATTGTCACATCCGATGCAATCTTTTTCATCTTATTTTTATATAGTTGCTACTCTTGAGTATGAAAATTAATAATCGGCTCAAAAATGGATTTAATAAGAAACTTTGAGTGCACAAGACATAATTAAAACTATGAAAATTGCATTTATCTGGTTGAATGTTTTATGGACAACTTGAAACCTAATTTTTATAACTGTTTATTTTTACCTATATCTTTATATACTTTACCAAATTATATTTATAGTGAATATATAAACTATTGGGAGAGTATTGCATTATGGTTTCGTTAGATTACGATTCAAACCTTATGCCACAAAAACATCTTACAAAAAAAATTACTGAAGACATAGATTCAAATGCAAAAGAATTAAGCTGGCTAATAGATAACCTTCCATTAACTGTTTTCAGGTTATCGAGCGAGTCTGCCTGGACGATACATTACATAAACAAAAATGTAGAACAGCTTACCGGTTATTCTCAAACAGATTTCATTTCCCAAAAATTGTCGTGGTCTGACATTATCCTTCCAGAGGATCGTTCCATTATAAATACAGTTGTACAGAAAGCAATAAAAAACAGAACTCCCTATCAGGTTGAGTACAGAATCAAAAAATCCAACGGTAATACTGTGTTTGTTCAGGAGCAGGCTCATCCTGTAAAAGATGATAAAGGAAATATCGCTTATTTTGATGGGGTATTCCTGGACTTAACTCTACAGGTAAATAGGCAAGAAGAGTCCCAGAGAGCGATTGTTAACAGCATTCCAAAGCCGTCTCTTGCATATTTAGTAGACTCTTCTCGAAAAATAAAGTTTATTAATGACTACTTTGTCGAAATTTGCAATCAGAAAAGTGCAAATGAGCTGATAGGGCTGACCCCTTCTGACATAGTGGAAAGCAGTACTCTGGTCCATGGTACCGGGAAAACCAAATCGGTTGCTGAAACAGTGCTGGATACTGGACAAGGGGTCTATAACATTGACGGGTTCATTAAACTCAGGGGTGCAGACCGAGCGATATATGTAATAACTTCTGCCACGCCGATAAGAGATGATACTGATTCCATTATTGGCAGCCTCATGGTCATGACCGATATGACCGAAATGAAAGACAAAGAGAAAGAAGTTGAGGACCTTTTAAATTATACCAACACCTGTCTGAAGGACCTTGGAGAGGGTATCAGAAGAATCGGTGAAGGTGATCTTGAAGCTCATCTGGAGAAGATTAAGGACGACGATTTTGGCAAGACCTTTGACGAGTTCAACAGGCTTGTTGCCAATCTGAAGTCGGTTATTGAAATCATTCTGGAAGACATGCTTACTACCCTGGAAGAAGCCCGGCAGTCCGAAGAAGCTGTTGGCCAGATGAACACGGGCATGCAACAGATTTCAACTGCTGCGGAACAGATTGCAACCGGTTCTGAGAACCTTTCCAGGCATGCAGGTACAGCAGCTTCTGATATAAAATCTTCCCAGGAAATCTTCAGAAAGTTGAGTGATTCTTCCACCAAATCCTCAAGTTATGCTTCCCAGGCAGGTAAAACCAGCGACGAATCCCAGGGCCTCAGCAATATGGCTCTGGAAGAAGTGGAGCAGCTTGTTGCAGAAATTTCTAAACTTGGAGATATTGTCCACTCTCTCGATGATGCTGTGAATAATATCGGTGCCGTTACAGGGAAAATCAAATCCATTGCTGATCAGACTAACCTTCTTGCCCTGAATGCAGCCATCGAAGCTGCAAGAGCTGGCGAGTACGGCAGGGGATTTGCCGTTGTTGCTGATGAGGTTAGAAAACTTGCTGCCGATTCGAGAAAGAGCACTGATGAAATTAATGAGATCGTCACAAACGTCCAGAAAGAGACCAAGAAAGTGACAGAAGCTATTAACACCGCAGACGGTCAGGCTAAAACCGGAAGCAAGAACATTAAACAGGCTTTAGGCAAGGGACAGGAGATTGCTACAGCAGTTGCCACTATAAACTCCATGCTTGCCGAACTTGACAGGCTTGCAGAAGAAGGCCTGGATAGAATTGAGAATATCGAAAAAAGCATCAGTGAGACCGCATCTACAGCCGAAGAAAATGCAGCAAGCAGTGAAGAAACCTCGGCTGCAATTGAAGAGCAGACAGCTGCAATGCAGCAGGTAAGCAATTCTGTGCAGAATGTTAGTGAGCTTGCTCAGAAAACGGTCAATACTCTCTTAGAAAATTTCCAGGTATCGGGAGAACAGAAAAACAGTCAGCCATCTTCTGGAAAACCACAAAGTTTTGACAGAAAGAAAAACCCAAAAATATACTGAATACCAACCTCAGGTTTTTTGAGCTCAGGGCTAATGAAACCAGGAGTTTCTATTAGCCCTATTTTAGTACAGCATGAAAATGAGCCTCGTTCCTGTTTTTTTTTCGCCACTTTTTAAAGTACATTGCATAATGTGGAATTACCAGAGTAATTTATTTTTGCAGTCTTTATATTCTATTTATAATCCCATACTTGAATAATTTGATCTAAATTTTTTTATCTAGGCTAATGAAAAAAAAAATAAACTCTAAAGTCTCTTTCTAGTCAAATATTCTCAAAATTAGATTAAACAGTCTACTGGGCGCTAGCCAGATAGAAGTTTTTCTTTTTCTCACCTATACATTTAAATACTTCCTCCAATTATAAACATAGTTATTATATAAATCATTAGGGGATTGATTGGACATGTCGTCAATAGTTTCTGATTTAGGAAAGACAAAACAAAAAAACTTATCAAAAAATTTAGTTGAAAACATTGATTCCAAAGAAAAAGAAATAAGCTTGTTAATAGATAGTCTTCCAGTAACTGTTTTCAGAGTTTCGAATGAGTCTTCCTGGGCGATACATTATATCGGTAAAAGTGTGGAACAACTAACCGGTTACTCCAAGATGGATTTTATTACCCGGAAACTGTCCTGGTCTGATCTTGTTTATCCAGAGGACCTTCCGGTAATCGACAAGATTGTAGAGAAAGCGATGAAAAACAGAACTCCCTATCAGGTCGAATACAGAATCAAAAACGCAGATGGCAGTACAATATTCATTCAGGAACAGGCTCATCTGGTGAACGATGATAAGGGAAACCTGGCTTACATTGACGGTGTGTTTCTGGATGTAACTCCTCAAATAAAAAGGAGAGAAGAGTCCCAGAGAGCAATTGTTAGCAGCATACCCCAGCCGTCACTTGCACTTTACGTGGATTCTTCTGGAAAAATAAAGTACATCAACGATTACTTTGTGAAAGCTTGCAAATTTAAAAGTGCAACTGAAGCAATAGGTCTTTCTCCTTCTGATTTAATGGAGAGCAGTACCAAAAAATCACTTGCCGAAAAAGTCCTGGAAACTGGAGAAGGGGTTTACAACCTTGAGCGGACACTTAAACTTAAGGCTCAGGATAAACCTCTGCACACAGTGACTTCTTCCGTACCTATAAAAGACGATACCGGAGCAATCATCGGAAATCTTACGATCATAACTGATATGACCGAAATGAAAGAGAAGGAGAAAGAAGTTGAGGATCTTTTAAATTATACCAACACCTGTCTGAAGGACCTTGGAGAGGGTATCAGAAGAATCGGTGAAGGTGATCTTGAAGCTCATCTCGAAAAGATTAAGGACGACGATTTTGGCAAGACCTTTGACGAGTTCAACAGGCTTGTTGCCAATCTGAAGTCGGTTATTGAAATCATTCTGGAAGACATGCTTACTACCCTGGAAGAAGCCCGGCAGTCCGAAGAAGCTGTTGGCCAGATGAACACGGGCATGCAACAGATTTCAACTGCTGCGGAACAGATTGCAACCGGTTCTGAGAACCTTTCCAGGCATGCAGGTACAGCAGCTTCTGATATAAAATCTTCCCAGGAAATCTTCAGAAAGTTAAGTGATTCTTCCACCAAATCCTCAAGTTATGCTTCCCAGGCAGGTAAAACCAGCGACGAAGCCCAGGGCCTCAGCAACATGGCTCTGGAAGAAGTGGAGCAGCTTGTTGCAGAAATTTCCAAACTTGGAGATATCGTCCACTCTCTCGACGATGCGGTGAATAATATCGGTGCCGTTACAGGGAAAATCAAGTCCATTGCTGACCAGACTAACCTTCTTGCCCTGAATGCAGCCATCGAAGCTGCAAGAGCTGGCGAGTACGGCAGGGGATTTGCCGTTGTTGCTGATGAGGTTAGAAAACTTGCTGCCGATTCGAGAAAGAGCACTGATGAAATTAATGAGATCGTCACAAACGTCCAGAAAGAGACCAAGAAAGTGACAGAAGCTATTAACACCGCAGACGGTCAGGCTAAAACCGGAAGCAAGAACATTAAACAGGCTTTAGGCAAGGGACAGGAGATTGCTACAGCAGTTGCCACTATAAACTCCATGCTTGCCGAACTTGACAGGCTTGCAGAAGAAGGCCTGGATAGAATTGAGAATATCGAAAAAAGCATCAGTGAGACCGCATCTACAGCCGAAGAAAATGCAGCAAGCAGTGAAGAAACCTCGGCTGCAATTGAAGAGCAGACAGCTGCAATGCAGCAGGTAAGCAATTCTGTGCAGAATGTTAGTGAGCTTGCTCAGAAAACGGTCAATACTCTCTTAGAAAATTTCCAGGTATCGGGAGAACAGAAAAACAGTCAGCCATCTTCTGGAAAACCACAAAGTTTTGACAGAAAGAAAAACCCAAAAATATACTGAATGTTGAATCCGTTTGAGTTGGGGGCTAATGAGATGCAGTAGTTTGGATCATGCAGTTTCTATAAACCCTCTTTTAGGTGGTAAAATGAGTTATCATAGTCAAATCGTAAACGTGGATAATACAATTCAGGTGATTGTTTTCAGTCTTGGAGAAGAGCGATATGGAGTCGAAATCTCTCAGGTAAAAGAGATTATCCTGCCAACTCAGATCACCCGAATTCCAAATGTGCCTGGCTTTGTAGAGGGAGTCCTGAACCTTAGAGGACAGATTGCAACAATTATCAATCTCAGAAAAAGATTGGGTAAAGAATCGAAGAAGAATGATGAGAATACCCGAATTATTGTTGTCGAATACAATAATGCTACTATAGGGATGATGGTTGACAGTGTAAGTGAAGTCAAGTACCTATCTTCTCAGAATATCGAAGAAATCCCCAGATTCCTGGCTTTGAGAGATGATTCTAAGTTTTTGAAAGGAGTTGGTAAACTTGAGGACGGGCTTCTCACATTAATGGACCTTAAAGAGTTGTTCAGTGAAGACGAGTTGAAGGAGATAAAGGGATGACCGACAAAGTCCACCTTAGAACTCCTGTTAAAACTTATGATAATGGTGGATGGGTGGATGTTGAACTGATTATAACTGACAGTGACCTTGTTATAGGTAAAAAAAGCATCTCCCTCAAGGAAATAGAAGACCTGGAAGATATTGATATAGAAGGTGTTAGTTGCATCAAGATTAAAAAAGATGGCAAGTTCATAATTAAACTGCCTCTGAATCTTCATCAACAGGTTTTCAAATACATTGCGTTTAATCTCAAAGCAGATAAATTTGCAGTGTTTTTCCTATCGTCCGCTACTGTTGGGGGTGTTGTTTCATCGGGTGCACAGTGGGAAAAAGGATATTTCAGTGTAACCGATGAGGGTTTCTGGTTTTTGTCCGCCAAAAATCAGAAAAGAATCCCAATTGAGAATCTCGGATCTGTCAAAACAGATCTTAGAGATGTGGGAGGGAAACAAAGAAAGGTTCTGGTCCTTTCTCACGTTGAAAAAAGTAATGTAGTAACAAGCCTGGTCCTTTGCCCGGAAAGTACGCTGGAAATGCTTGAAGGCTACCTTCAGAGGCTCTTCGAAAAACACAAACCTGCAATTAAACTGTCCGATAACGAAATGGAAATTCTTACTCTGATCTATTCCGGGCTGGACTTTGCATCAATTGAAAATATAGCTGGAATGTCAACAGATGAATTAAACAGTTATTATGATCGCCTTGTCGATTCTGGCCTGGCTAAAGTCGTAAAAATTAGAAAAGAAATTGAATTGACTCCTCACGGGGTAAGTATGGTTGATAAAATATCTAAGAGATAATTCGGGGGATACATATGGCAAAAGTATTAATTGTCGATGATACAGCTTTCATGAGAAAACTTCTGAAAAACATTCTTTTCGGTGCCGGATTTGATATCGCAGGGGAAGCCGAAAATGGAAAGCAGGCTGTGGAAATGTACCGCACACTCAAGCCAGACGTTGTTACAATGGATGTTGTCATGCCTGAAATGACAGGAATTGACGCATTAAAGCAAATAAAGACCACTGATAAAGACGCTAAAGTTGTGATGTGCACTGCCATAGGGCAGGAAAATATCGTAAAGACAGCCATAAAATTGGGAGCAAGAGGCTACATTATAAAGCCTTTCCAGGCTCCCAAAGTCATTGAAGAGATTAAAAAAGTAGTCGGTGAATGAGTAGGGGATAGCATGATTCGTACTCTTATTGTTGATGATTCTGCCTTCATGCGGATGGCAATAAGAAGCATGCTTGCCAGCAGCCCTGACATAAAGATAGTCGGAGATGCGTGTAATGGAAAAGAAGCTGTAGAAAAGTCAAAAGCATTACACCCTGACATAATCATAATGGACGTTAACATGCCAGTCATGGACGGGCTGACGGCTGTTAAAACCATTATGAGTACGGACCCTGTCCCCATAATCATGTTTAGCACCCTGACTACAGAGGGCTCAAAAGAGGCATTAGAAGCTCTGCAGCTTGGAGCAATAGATTTTACTGCAAAATCCGAATCTCACCATGATGTGAATAAGGCTGAGAGAGAGCTTGTTGATAAAATAAGAAACATTCACAGCTCAAACCCTAACATATTAAGACTAATTAATATGAGGAAATTTAAGGGTGAGGTTGTCAGGGGGAAATGGAAATGTACCGGAAATTTTGGGGTTCTGGTTGGGTCATCTACCGGAGGCCCTTCATCTCTTGAACAGGTGATTCCAAGGCTTCCAGCCGATTTGCCTGCACCGGTTTTTGTGGTCCAGCACATGCCTGAAGGCGGTTTTTGCAGGCAACTGGCAGAAAGACTGAATTTTCTGTCAGAACTGGAAGTAAAGGAAGCCAGGAATAATGAAAAAGTAAATGCAGGTGTTGTTTACATAGCCCCTGGCGGCTACCATATGACCGTTAGAAAGGCTCTGGACATCGTCAGAATAAAACTCGTAAAAGGTCAGCCGGTTCATGCTGTAATGCCTGCAGTTGATGTGACAGCTGAAAGCGTGTTAGATGTATATGGAAAGAACATAGTCGCCGCTATCCTTACAGGTATGGGGGTTGACGGAGCTGCCGGGTTTAAAAAGATACGGGATGCAGGCGGTTCCACAATCGCATGCAGTGAAGATACCTGCGTTATTTTCGGAATGCCAAAAGCTGCGATAGAAGCTGGAGGTATTGATATTGTGAAACCCCTTTTTGAGATCCCTGAAGAAATAGTGAGGATGTCGGAGGTGAAATGCAGTGGAAAGTGATATGGCAGCCTATAAAAACGATTTCCTTCAAGAAACATACGAGTGTCTGGATATATACAATCAATCTTTTGTGGACCTGGAAAACGGAGATGCTGCTGCAATTGATGAAATCTTCAGAATAACCCATACAATAAAAGGGATGGCTGGATTTCTCGGATATTCATCACTCGAGCACCTGTGCCATAATATGGAAGAAGTCCTCTGCGGCATAAAAAACGGAGATATAGAGATCGACGGCGAACTGGTTGATATTTTACTTTCAACAGTCGACCGAATAACAGACATTGTCAAACAAATAGAGAGTGCAGATAATGATAATGTAAAAATAGACGATCTGATTGAAGCTTTTAAAAACTACGATAAATCGAAGAATGAAGAACATACATCTCTTTGCACTTTATCTGCAGAAAAGGAAGTCTCATCTCCGACAACAATGTCTACACGGCAGCCAGAGGAAAATGTCTTTTCAATCTCTGAATGTCAGGAGAAACCTGAAAATGAAAAGACCTGCAGTCTGGATAACTGTAATCTTATTCTGGATATAATCCTTGTTAAAGACTGCGTTATGAAAGGTTTGAGAGCGTCATTGATCATAGAGTCTCTCAAAGACATAAGCAAACTGGCTAAAACAGAGCCTGATGAAAACGAAATGGACAATAGCTTTGATGGCCATTTTAAAGTGTTTCTTTCAGGAGACCGGGACAAAGTTGAAGGTCTGATGGATCGAATTCCGGAGATTGAACAGTTTGATATTTCTGAAATCGAGCCCTCTAATTCCGAATGCTTTGATGTCATGGAACAAAGGAGTACTTGCAGCCCGTATGATTGCAATCTTGTTCTGGATGTAACCATTGTTAAAGACTGCGTTATGAAGGGTTTAAGAGCGTCTCTGATCATAGAATCACTGAGGGATGTCTGCAGCATAGCCAGCACGGATCCGGATGAAAATGAGCTGGATAACAATTTTGACGGTCACTTAAAAGTGTTTCTTTCAGGAGACCGCAGCAAAATTGAAGGTTTGATGGATCGAATTTCCGAGATAGAATGTTTCGATATTTCTGAAGTTAAACCGCTTAATGCTGCCTGCAATGAAGAAATCAAATGTAATATCCCCGTAGAGGAAGAAACGCTCTCCGATGCCTCTTCAACTTCATCCTTTATCCGTGAAGATCCAGCTGCATCAGCCGCAAACAATCCGAGTTCATTTCACTCCTGTATATGCAGTTTGGCAGCAAGATTGCGTTATATTCTGGACAGAATAGGCAGGTCCATAAACTGTTTCAGAACTACCGAATCCGCTGGAATACTTCCAAAGAAAAAATGCAAGGAATCTTCCCCTGAAGTTCCGAAGTCTCAGGAAGTACGGGTTTTGGAAGAAGCTTCAGAGGTAAGTTCTGCGGTTCCTGATCAGGAGTTGCAACTGGACGAAATCGGGGTTTCCGAACAAATTTCTGAGCCGGCTTTTGACGAGCCCATTCTTGATAGGAGTGTTCCTGATAAAAATGCTACTGATGACAGTGTTCCTGAAAACAATGTTCCTGATAAAAATGTTTCTGATAAGGGTATTTTCTATCAAGAGCTAAAGCTGAATAAAGCCCAACCTCCGATTGAAAAGTCTGAAGTAACTCATATCTCGGAACCAAAGTTACATGAGGTCCGGAAAAATGAGGAGTCGGAAATTGACTCAAGCAATCACTTCTCTGAAACATCAGCTTCAACAAAAGCGCCTCTTGAAACACAAAGACAGGAAACTATCCGCGTCAGGACCTCCAATCTGGATAATATAATGAATCTTGTCGGCGAGCTTGTCATAAACAAAGGGCGTCTGCTTCAGATATCTCAGCAATATAACCTGCCTGAACTGGGAGAAGCAACCGGAACTCTGGATAAATCAATTTCAAGCCTGCAAGATGAAGTGATGAGAATACGGATGGTAAAAATTGAGAGAGTATTCAGCAAGTTTCCACGTATGGTAAGAGACTTAAGCAGGAAATTTAACAAAAATATTGAATTTGAAATCGAAGGCCAGGATACGGAGTTAGACAGAACGATTCTGGATGAAATTAGTGATCCTCTGGTCCATCTTGTGAGAAACTCCGTTGATCACGGTATCGAACTTCCTGATGAGCGGGAAAAAACCGGAAAAAGTGAAGCCGGACATATAAAACTCTCAGCCAGAAGAGAGAAAAACAACGTAATAATCGAGATCGAAGATGACGGCAAAGGCATAGACGTTGAAGTAATAAAAAGGAAAGCAATTGAGAAAGGAGTATTGTCATCATTCGATGCAGAGAATCTAAGCGAAGAAGAAATAAGGATGCTTATTTTTGCCCCGGGCTTTTCGACAAAAGACTCCCCTACAGAAATCTCCGGCAGGGGAGTGGGCATGGATGCAGTAAAAACTGCTGTCGAGAAACTGGGGGGAAAGGTCAGGGTATATTCGAAGAAAGGGGAATTTACGAGAATCAGAATTGACCTGCCTCCCACGGTTGCTATAATAAAATCCCTTTTAGTAGATGTCGGTCCTGAGACGTATGCGATCCCGATTTCTAATGTTGTGAAAGCTTTGAGTGTCGGTAGTAACGATTATAAAATCGTTAAAGAAACTCCTCTGCTCTATATCCGGGATAAACTAATACCGATTATCGAATTGAAAGAAATTTTTGGTATAGAATGTGAGAAACTTGATCAACAAATTGCTATAATTGTTGAAAAAGAAAATGAAGAAGTTGGCCTGATTGTTGATTCGATCATTGACCAGCAGGAAATTGTTATTAAACCACTTGGAAACGTTTTATCAAACTCAAAAGGATTTATCGGTGCCACAATACTGGGGGATGGACGTGTGATACCGATCATAGATGTTTCAATGCTTATAAAAGGTGATAATGATGACTGATTTGGAAAATCTTAGCGAAGTGGAACTTGATGTTCTGAAGGAACTGGGGAATATTGGGACAGGTCATGCTGCAACATCTCTTTCCAAGTTACTTAATAAAGATGTTTATCTCTCGGTTCCGAGGGTCAAGATAGGAGAAATAAAAAATCTCTCCAGAGAATTCATCGGCGACATTGTTGCAGGAGTTATTATAGCACTTCAGGATCTCGAAGAAAAAAAATCCGGGTATCTGTACATTATGTTCCCGGAAGAGTCGGCAAGGAAAATCGCAGGCGATCTATTTGGCATGGACGAACTGGATGAGGAGATGTATGCGTCAACAATTATGGAGGTCGGGAATATATTGTCTTCATCTTTTTGTGACGCATCAGCTGATTTTATGGAAATAATCCTGCTCCCGTCTCCTCCAAGTTTCGCAGTAGATGTACCTACGGCAGTCATTGACTCAGTAGTTTCACAGATGGCTAAGAACAGCAACCATATTATCCTGTTTGAGACATCTCTAAGCTCTGAATCCAATATACAGATTTATTTAGCCCTGCTTCCGGAAACCTGCCTGCTTGATGATATGATGAAGATATTGGGACAACTATGAGCGGGGATATTTTATTTGTCTCGAACGGAAGTGGAAAAGCGATTTTTTTAACCAGCAGGGACGTGCTGGTTAAATCTTTTTGTTCGCTTTCAAGTACCTGCTCATTTCAGGACTCTTGCCGGTCATGTGACATTGTCAGTGCCGCAAAAAATCATCTGGCTGGCAATAAGTCTAATTTGAACATTAAAAATCTGGACGGAGAATTGTCTGCCGGTATAGGAGAGTACAAGATCGGAAAGAATGTCCTGTTAAAAGTTATGGGGCTGGGTTCCTGTATTGGCGTCATTCTTTCCGACGCTTCAACCGGTATATGCGGAATAGCCCACGTGCTGCTTCCCGGGGCTTCAGATAAGGGAGAAACCAAGTATGCAGAAACAGCCATAGAAAAAATGTTAGAAGAAATGGTAAAAATGGGAGCAAGAAAAAGCAGGATTACTGCAAAATTTGCAGGCGGAGCCCAGGTTTTTAAACATATGAACCTGGATATCCTCAAAATCGGTGACAGAAACGCAATATCTGTTGAGGAAGTCCTGAACAGGAAAAATATCCCTATCCTGGCAAAAGATGTGGGTGGGGATACTGGCAGAAATGTTATTTTCAATCCTGCGGACGGAAGTATGATCGTTAAGTATACTAAAGGGGATGTACTGTGGTTGTAAATCTTGATGATGATTTTAACTTTCTTATTCGAAAGATTTCCAAATCTTCGGGCATTGTTCTCTCCGGGTACAGGGATAGTTATCTCAGAAGGAGAATTGACCTGAGAATGAAAGCTGTAGGTACGAATAACTATACAGCATATATGGGACTTCTGGAAAAGGATAAAAATGAGATGAAGGAAGTCATAAACACGCTTACAGTAAACGTTACCGAGTTTATGCGGGACAAAACTCCGTTTATATTTTTCCGGGAAGAAATTCTGCCGGATATAATGGAAAGGAAAAAGCAGTGTAAAAGTAATATGGTCAGGTTCTGGAGCGCTGCCTGCTCTTACGGGGAGGAGCCCTATTCTATCGGCATCTGCTCAAAAGAGGTTCTGCCTGACGACTGGACCGTGTCAATTTATGCAACCGATATTGACGAGAAATGCCTGGAAGGCGCTTCACAGGGAGTATACAGTAAAGAACAATTAAAAAACATGGACCCTTCCATTGTACGAAAGTATTTTGAACCTGTCGGAGAAGAGTTAAAAGTAAGAAGAATTCCCAAAATCTCTATTCGTTTCAAGAAGCATGACCTGACCAGCGAACCTCCTATATCCAAACATTTTGATGTCGTATTCTGCAGAAACGTCATGATATATTTTAATGAAAATCAAAAAGTAAAAATGTTGAATGACTTCTATAATTCTCTTTCAGACAACGGTTATCTTATTATTGGAAAGTCCGAAACTCTGCCGGTTGAAATAAGAGAACTGTTTGCTCCTGTAAGTGTGAAGGAGAAAGTTTTCAAAAAAATATAATTGTTTAATTAAGTACCATGTTTTAATATCTTTATATAGATCTTTTTCGCCAGACTATTATCTCTATTTTTTCTTACTAGATGGAGAAGAAAACTGTAAAGATATTTCTTCTTTTCTTTTCAATTAAATGACTCTTCGCTGTTTTGTATGAGTGATTTATTATAAAATATTTAGTATATCTTATAGTAATCACTTATTTCGTTCATATAATTGCAGGAGTTTGATCTACCATTTACAAAGAACTTTTTTCAGAAAGCTTTGAATATCGAAGATCCCTGGTACATTAAAGATATCGATTTTAATCCAGAATTAAAGCAACTTGATATTTGGATCGATTTTAAAAAGGATCTAACTTTCCTTGCCCTAAATGTAGCGGTGCAAACTGTTCCGTCTATGATACGGTTGAAAAAGTATGGCGTCACCTTAACTTCTTTGAATATAAGACCTATCTGCATTGCAGAGTTCCAAGAGTTAAATGCGATGACTGTGGAATTCATCAAATTGAAGTTCCTTGGGCTCGTAAACAAAGTGGGTTTACTCTCCTTATGGACGCAATGATCTTAATGCTGGCACAAAGCATGCCGATATTAAAAGTTGTCATGTTACTTGATGAACATGACACAAGGATTTGGCGAGTCATAATCTACTATGTTAAAAAATCAAGAGCAAAAGGGACTTTTCAAAAGTTTCGAAAATTGGTATTGATGAAACTTCATTTAAAAAAGGACATAAATACATCACTATATAGCCGACATCGAAAATTCAAAGGTTGTATATGTTTGTGAAGGAAAGAACTCTTCGACTCTTACCAGATTTAATGAGGACTTAACAAATCATGGTGGATTTTCCACCATGATTCAATCCATTAGTTGTGATATGTCACCAGCATTCATCAATGGAATTTTAAGTGAATTTCCAAATGCAAAAATTACGTTTGATAAGTTCCATGTAATAAAAATAATGAGTGAAGCAGTCGACGACATCAGAAAACAGGAACAATCATCGATAAAAGAACTGAAGAATAGTAAGTACTTATGGCTCAAAAATGAAGGGAATTTGAGTGAAAAGCAAAAAGAAAGGTTTCTAGATCTTAAGAATCAAAACCTGAAAACGGTAAGAGCATATAATGTAAAGTTAAGTCTTCAAGAATTTTGGAATTCAAAAAATAGGAAAGAAGCTACACAATATCTCAAAAAATGGTATTTCTGGGCAACTAATAATAGGTTAACTCCAATAACTGAAGCAGCAAATACTGTTAAGAAGCATTGGGATGGAATGCTGAATTATTTTGATTCAAAGATAAACAATGGAATCCTGGAAGGAATTAACAGTATTGTACAGTTGCAAAAAAGAAATGCAAGAAGCTTCAAAAACGTACAATGTTTTATTAATATTATCTATCTAAAATTAGGGAAACTTAAGTTTGAGTTACCCACATGAAATAGCGAAGAGCCAAAAAATATTAATAAAAATAGAAAAAGATTATATAAAAGAAAAAGCTATAAAATAAAAACAAACTAGTTTATTAAGTAATAAAGATAAAAAATGATGAGAATAAACCATATGTTTTGGCTAGTCAGTTATCATATAAAGAATAACTTTGCTTTAATTGTCAAGTCTATAATTTATAACTCCCAGAAACTCAATTTATATCAGCGGCTTTATTTTTATGCATCAAACGGAAAGTCAAATCATGAGTATAAAGGAAAGCCAGTTAAGGAAAGCCAGTTCGAGGTATAAAAGAAATTGAAATAATATTGGAGAACTTAAAAATGGTAAATAAAAAAATGTTCATATTAATGTTTATAGCGATAATGTGTTGTGTACAGACAGCATCAGCTTTATTGTATTGTAATGATGTATTGTACCCCGGAAATCAAGGAGTAACTGGTTATGCTCCACTCATAATAGATTTTTATTATGCAGGACTTTCTAATTCTACTACAATTGCTTGGAAATATAGTGACACCCCTTGGGATTATGGTGCAACTTCAACGCACACATTTAATGCTTCAACAGGATTTTTTGTTGAAACATGGGCACCAGGTTCACATGGAACTGCTTATATAAAAGTCAATGTACTTCCTCAATCGGTTGCTAATTTCACTGCTAGTCCTGAAATTGGTTGTGCACCATTAAATGTTAGTTTCACTGATTGTTCAACTAATGCAACATATCGTGAATGGGACTTCGGAGATGGAAGTCCAAAAATGATAAATGTGCTTAATCCAGTTCATACTTATGCACAGCCAGGAAATTACACAGTCAGTTTAATGGTGCATGGTTCAACAAAAGGTACATTCGGATGGGATAATAATACTGCTACAAAAGTGATAAGTGTGTATGGAGTACCTGTATCTGGATTCTCTAAATCTATAACTGTAACATTTACTGATCAATCACAGTACGCAGATACAGTTCTTTGGGACTTTGGAGATGGATCTACTTCAACAGAAAGAAACCCAACACATACGTATGCGGCATCAGGTACATACAATATAACACAAACAACAAGTAATCCAGCTGGTTCAAGTGTTTCGTCCAGTGTAATTACAATTTAAACGAACTTACTTTCGTTTAAATTTTTTAGGACTTACGCGGTTGCCTGCTTTGCAGGCAACTTTTTAATTTTCTTATTTTTTATCCTAATGCATATTTTGGATTACTTAAAAATTGATTAACAGCATTTCTTGTAATGCTTCACTTTGTTTCAAACCAAGTAATACCTGTTTTTATTCGGCTCTTCACTGTTTCTTTCTGCATGAATTGCCCAAGATGTAAGAGTTCCATTCACAAAAAGAATGGCATAGTTAATGGACGTCAACGCTATAAATGCCATGATTGTGGATATAACAGCATACTGAGGCACTTTCTGGCAAGGTTGAGACGAAAGACAAAGTGTTATACTAAGAGTATTGAAATGCTAAAGTACTCTGTTCTTCTATTGATAAAATACAGAAATAGAGAGTTAGCTATACTTAATTAACAATACCAATTATAGATATCTTGTAAAACACTTTGAGGACTGCTCTATTCTAACTATTCTTTGCACGCTTACCATAACAAGAAACTAATTTTCTATTTGATCTTTTATAAAATGTGTAAGGAGATCTGTAAAATAAATCAGGTATTTCTATGGTTGTTCTTTATCTGTCTATGGACTACATCATTATAAAATATATGTAAAAGCATCCTTCGATTAATCGAATCTCGTGTGACTAAATACTTTTATCTTTTTATAATTCTCAAATCAATGACTATATGTCGCGGCAATAACGAAAATATAGTATTCCAAGCCTTTAAATTTTCATAAAAGAGATTTTAATTAATTTAAAAAGTGTTTTTTCGGCAAACTTAATAAATTAATTTGTAAAAGACAGTACTAATTATATATCTAAGATATTCCCCTTTTTTACGTGTATGTGGTAACTGGATGAAATAAATATTTCTTGAATTATGTTTGAAATCATTTTAATAAACGATATCGATAAATTATTTTTATTTTTAATGTCCTTCCAATAATTTATCAAAAAATCTTTTTTTCTATATCTGGATGTATTCAAAATACTTCTTATCTGTACCAAACTTTATATAAAGTTAACCCTCTAACAGCCGAAACATTTATAATATCATTTGATATTCTAATTACTGTTATAATAATCACAATATTAAGGTGATTTATTATGTGGAATCGATTAATCAAAAATGAAAAAGGGTTTACCGGGCTTGAAGCTGCAATAGTGCTGATAGCCTTTGTTGTCGTAGCAGCAGTTTTTAGCTACGTCATGTTGGGAGCGGGGTTCTATACGACCCAGAAAAGCCAGGAAGTCGTGCACACTGGTGTAGCACAGGCAAGTAGCAGTCTTGCACCTTCCGGAGATGTAATCGTTAAAGCAACTAATGCCGGCGACACAGCAGAGTCCATTACATTTTATGTGACGAACACGGCCGGTGGAACCGATGTTGACCTGGATAAGACCATAATTACCTACACTGATAAGGATGAAGCTGAAACACAGGAGTATGGCGCTGGAGCAAATGGATGGGTATATACTGGTGTCATATCCAACACAGCAGTTGCAGACAATCTGCTTTCAAAAGGTGAAAAGTATAAGATAGTAATGACTCTTGGTACAACATTCGGTGCTGATTCTTTACCTGGTATAAATGAACAGATTAAGGTCGAGGTAAAACCGCCAGAGGGTGCAGTTCTCTCTATCACAAGAACATTACCAGCTGCACTTACTTCAGATAATTATTATCCGGTTTACTGAGGTGATTTGTAATGTGGAAAATTTTCTCTAAAGACGAAAAAGGTTTTACTGGGCTTGAAGCTGCAATCGTTCTCGTGGCTTTTGTAGTCGTGGCTGCAGTTTTCAGCTACGTCATGCTCGGAGCAGGTTTCTATACAACCCAGAAGAGTCAGGAAGTTGTGCACACCGGTGTTGCGCAGGCAAGCAGCAGTGTTGAACTGAGTGGAGATTTAGTTGCCACTGGCGATCTCACCGCTGGTAGTGAATGCCTGGACATTGTCACACTGTGCTTACAACCTACTGCAGGTGGTTCAGCAGTCGATATGGCTACAACTCTTATTACCGTTACGACTCCAAACCATGCCCCAACTGATTTGAAACTGCCAGCTGGAGCAACTTACGCAGCTGCAACTGCTGGACCCAGTACTGTCGTTCCATCTGCCACAGAGTTTGGGATAGCAAACATCTACAACGACAACGGCAATTCAAACTTACTCTTGGAAAGGGGCGAGAAGTTTGAAGTAACCGTTGATATGAACTTAGTGGATACGGTAGGAGCTAATGAGGGTTTCCAGCTTGAAATCAAGCCACCTCAGGGCGCTTCCTACACCATCCACAGGACTGCACCGCCGGCAATCAGTGCTCTAATGACACTCGTCTAAACTCGAAACAAAAATTCAAGCAATAATGACACTCTCCGGAGTGCCATTATTTTTATTTTTTAATGCTACAGTTGGGTGATATGATGAATAGTGGGGAAACCTTTGACCAGTCCATGATTGATAGTATTGTAGCTTCGGCTGAGAGCGACACTATAGAGTCCAAGGTTGCAAACCTTGAAGAAGAGGTTGCAGAGATCAAAGGCTCCATAAAGACTCTTCTCATGGATATAAGGGAAACGATGGGGGTCCTGGAAAATCCTTTCCAGAATATTCAGGGTATTGCTAATATTTCCAGTGCCATAGTAAATCCCAAGGCAATAGAAGACCAGCTTCCTAAGGATGAAGAAATCGAAGAAGAGGATGAGCCTGATGATATGGAAATGGAGCAGGTTCCAAAAAATCTCTTTGAAGATCTGAGAAAAGCTGCTAAAAAACAGGCTAAAAGGGCTGACTCAAAACTGATTGATCCCATTTCCTTCTACAGGACTATTGTCTGGAGTAAGGATATGGTGGAAAAATATGACCAGGACGCCATAAAGGAGTTAATCGAAGTATTCTCTCTCTTAGGATATATTCCCGGCGAAATTAAGGAAATTATTATTAAAGTCATTGAGATCCTGATTAAAAATAACAACCTTGATGATGCAGTTATAGACCTGTACAGACTTTATCACATACTTTATCCGGAAGACATGTCTCTTGACTCCAAAGTGCTGGATCACATCCTGAATGAAAGATAAAACGGTGAATAATACATGTCAAAGGAAGTGATATCGTCAGCAATACTCGTAATAGTGAGTGTTATAGCTGCAGTGGCTTTTGTTAATGCCGTACTTCCTTCCGTATATGGTCTATCCGAGTCTTACAGTTCCGTTGCTCGCAGCATGGAAGACCAGTTCAAAACAGATATCGATATCATCTTTATTTATCCTGACGGGGACAACGTGTATGTCTGGATAAAAAATGTAGGGTCCTCAAATATACCCCTGTCGCAGCTACAATTCAGTGATGTCTTCGTTATGTCTTCTTCAGGCTACTGGAACCCCGCGTTTGAAGCTGCTTCAAATCCTTCATGGGATTATACTCTTGAAAACGGGGACGGAGATACCTGGAACCGCGGAGAAACCATTAAAGTATCTATAAAATTTGATGTTGATGAGCTGTCAAGTGGTATTTATAAAGTTACCTTCTTCCTTTACAACGGGGTATCAGCATCAGACACATTCTCAAGGTGATGCAATGGGCCTTGACACGGTAATCGTAGCGTTCTTCGTAGTCGGAACGATTCTGGTTGTTGCAGGTACTCTGACAATGGGGACCAATAATCTTGTTGAGTCGTCTTTCCACGGATACGTCTCAGCTCATCAAACCATGATGGACAGGCTTCAAACCAGGATTGAAATCCGGAACATAGCCTTCAATGTCTCAACAAATCATGCCAGCTTTACAGTTGCCAATACAGGTGAGACCAAATTATACAACTTCGATCACTGGGATGTTCTCCTGGTAAAAAACGGTCAGGTATCCTATCTGGATAACTCTCAGTACACCATTACACCTGATGTTGATATCATAAATCCGGGTATTCTGGACCCCCATGAAAGTGTTAAAATGGAATTACTGGTTGATCTCGAATCTAATGAGAGTTTCATTGTAAAAATTATTACCGAAAACGGTATCGTCTCTTCCGCAGAGCACGAGGCAGGTGAATAAAATGGGAGAAAGTGAAGACAAGAAAAACATTATCTCAAGCGGCAATGATGAAATTGATAAAAAGCTGGGTGAGGGCATCCCATTGGGTTCCCTTGTGCTCATTGAAGGTGAAAACGATACGGGAAAGAGTGTATTCTGCCAGCAAATGACATATGGCGGATTGAACCAGCTTCACAGGATAGCTTACTATTCAACCGAGAACACCGTTAAAAGCATGCTGGCTCAGATGGATAGCCTGAGCCTCGATATCTCGGATTTTTACAGCTGGGGCTATTTCAGGATTTTTCCTGTCCATCTCGAAGGTGTCGAATGGACTTCCGAGCAGATGAAAGGTACCCTGCATCTCGTTACAACTCACATTAAAAGTATCAGAGAAAAAGTCATTTTTATCGACTCTCTTACAATGTTTACCACTTATTCTGATGAGGATAATATCCTTGAATTCCTTACAAGTTTGAAAAATTTGTGTGACAAAGGATATACTATTTTCATTACTTTACATCAACATGCTTTCAAAGAAGACACTCTTGTCAGAATACGGTCTTCATGTGATTGTCACCTGTTCCTCAGGAAGGAACAGCTCACTGACCGCTATATTAGCGTTATGGAAGTCTCAAAAATAAGGGGCGCCAAGAAGAGTACAGGTAATATAGTGAGTTTTGAAGTCCAGCCTGGGTTCGGTTTGAAAATAATTCCGATATCACAGGCTAAAGTCTAAATAAATTTAAACACTATTAGCCACGCATGGGGTTGACATGGATAGCATTGAGGAAAAGCTGGGTACTGAAGACGGTCATGTACTTAATGCAGGAGTATACACAAATTTTCCGTTTAAGCCAAAAAAATACGACGGACATGACCATTCAAACCTGAAAACGTGTAACCTTTACAAACTCCTCCCTCCGGAAATGAAATCCGAAGTTGAAAAAAATCTTCATCTTCTGGAGTACCTGCATATCCTGCCCATAGATACAATGGGCATACCCAGATATGTTCCCAAGCTTGAGTCAAAACACGGTGATATAGAG
Organism: Methanosarcina horonobensis HB-1 = JCM 15518; assembly: GCF_000970285.1. Taxonomy (NCBI): domain Archaea; kingdom Methanobacteriati; phylum Methanobacteriota; class Methanomicrobia; order Methanosarcinales; family Methanosarcinaceae; genus Methanosarcina; species Methanosarcina horonobensis. Next base: position 1,380,991 of record NZ_CP009516.1, read on the forward strand.
GATCCCAATCTGATATACAGGGTCAATGACCAGATATACGTCCATATTTATCCAAACAAAAACGATGTAAGGAACTTCTATATTCCTATTGAGCCCATACTTCTTACCGGAGTTGGAGGTCTTATTAAAGAACTGGAAATCAAGCTTGTAGACCACCTTACAGGGATTGAATTTGATCCTGAAAATTTAGAGGAAAAAGAAAGGATACTTAGAGAATCCCTGGATGCTATCTGCGTAATCGGCAATAAAAAAGAGATTGACAGTTCTGCTGCTGGTGCTGGTTCCGGGATCAAAAAATTGGGGTCAAAGTTTTTTCCAGCAAAAGAAGACCCGGAGAAGAATCACATTTACGTAACAAAGGAACAGTATGAAGCCCTGAAATACTCGATTATAAGGGACAAAATCGGAGTCGGTTTTCTTGACCCTTACATAAATGATAATAAAATTGAAGATATTACCTGCAATGGTCTCGGGCCCATCTTTATTGAACACAAGGTGTTCAAGGGGCTCCGAAGTGTCATAGAATTCAATGACAATGATGCCCTCAACCATTTCATAGTCAGGCTTGCAGAGAGGATAGGAAAGCCAATTACTTTCAAAAACCCTATAGTTGACTCCACACTCCCTGACGGATCAAGGATTAACATTGTTTTTGGGGACGATATCAGTAAAAACGGGAGTAATTTCACTATACGTAAATTCGCTGACATTCCTTTCAGTATTCTTCAGGTCATAAAAGGAGGAACTCTGGATTACAGGATGGCAGCCTATCTCTGGATCCTGATCGGTGAAGGCATGAGCGGTTTCATATGCGGAGAAACTGCCAGTGGTAAGACAACCACATTGAACGGAATCACAGCATTTGTAAATCCCGAGTCAAAACTGGTTTCAATCGAAGACACTCCAGAACTTCAGATTCCTCACAAAAACTGGACCCGGGAAACAACCAGAGGCAGTACAAGAGGTGCAGGAACCGGAGAAGGCAGCGGTTCGGATGTTACAATGTTCGACCTTCTCAAAGCAGCATTGAGGCAGAGGCCAAACTACATCCTTGTAGGAGAAATTCGAGGAGTTGAAGGTAATGTCGCATTCCAGGCCATGCAGACCGGCCACCCTGTCATGTCAACGTTCCACGCTGCAACCGTTGAGAAACTTATCCAGAGGCTTACTGCTGATCCTATAAACATTCCCAAAACGTATGTGGATAACCTCAACTTTGTCATCATTCAGTCTGCGGTACGGAGACCGGACGGCAAGCTTGTGAGGAGAGTTCTCAGTATAAATGAGGTTCTCGGGTACAATCCGGACAAAGGCGGAATTTCTTTCATTGAAGCCTTTTCCTGGGATCCTGTTACTGATACACATGTTTTCAGTGCTATGGGAAGTTCGTATATCCTTGAGAACAAAATCGCCACAAGGCTTGGAATTCCAGGTAAGAAAAAGAAAGCAATTTATGATGAGATTGAAAAACGGGCAAAAATCCTGGAAAGACTGAACGATGAAGGAATTGTAAACTACTGGGACTTTTTTAACACAATCGCAAAGATTACGAAGTCCGGTATGCTGAGGATTCAGTTCTAAATGGTGGTTTAGATGGGTGTCAATAAGATAAAAAACATTTTTAGCAAAAAGTCTAATTCAGGATCCATTTTAGACCAGCTTTATGTTAAATATCAAGGCTACCAGAGAGAACTCTATATGAGCAATGATATGCTTTTTGCTCTTACTTATATGGCTTCAATCTCGACTGCCAATCTTACAAGGGACAAAATATTCTCAAGCATATCTGGGAAGAAAGAGTACTGCCCAAGTAAATATTTTAATCTGATTAGAGAACTGGCTCAACACTGGCATTATGATTATGCCAATGCCTGTGAGCTAATATCCACAAAAGTAAAGAATGACAGAATGAGGTCACTTCTCAACAGGCTGTCAAACGCCATAGCGGCAGGAGAACCTGACAGTGAATTCCTCACCAAGGAATGGAGATTATTCAAGACAAAAAGAAAAGATGAGTTCGAAAGAGACCTTGATACCACGAAAGAATGGTCAAACGCATACACAGCATTGCTTGTCTCCACATCGCTTGTAGCTATAATTATATTGCTTTCAGTGATTTTATACAATATCGGAGATCCGGCTGATACGCTTTATTCCACAATGTTTATCATATTTTTTATGGCCTTCTTTGGGGTAGGCCTGCTTTTTAGATGTTCTCCAAAAGACACTAAAGTCCATAATTTAAGTGTAAAATCAAAAGAACAGACTTACATTTATAAGTGGACTCCTCTTACGCTTGTTATCGCAGCCCTGGCTGTTTTATTGCTAACTGTTCTGCCGGCTTTCACCGGCTCAGCTGCTGATTTCTTTATTGATATTAAAGGAGTCGGGATGATTGTTGCAGGAGTTACCATGATTCCTGTAGGGATTGCGGCAAAAAAAGATATTGAAAAAATTAACAAAAGGGATGAAAGTTATACAACTTTCATAAGAAGCCTCGGGTCTATTATAAGCGGGTCCGGTCTGACTGTTCCAAAAGCTCTTTTAAAGATTGACCCCAAGAATCTTGGAGAGCTTAAAGATATGAGCCAGGAGCTCTATAAGAAATTGGCATCCGGGCTGGACCCTGCCCTTTGCTGGGGGAGGTTTGTCGGAGAAACGGGCAGCTATTTGATCTACAAATTTACAAGCGTTTTTGTAGACGCTGTCAATTTCGGGGGTAATGCAGAAGTGGTAGGTGAGCTCGTGAGCTCGTCAAACCTTGAACTGGTCCTTTTGAGAATGAAAAGAGAACGCATAGCCAAGGGATTTTCCAGTCTTGTTATACCTCTCCATGTATCGATGGTTGGCCTTCTCCTTTTCATAGGGCAGATCCTTACAATCTTTTCAACCATTATAAACTCCCTTTTTACCCAGTTTGATATAAACGAGTCCGAACTCGGGGGTATACCCGGCGGTATGGGCGGTATGAATATGGGGATATTCGGAGGCGTCCCTCTCGAATTGCTGGGGCAATTTGTTGTAATAGTCACTATTATTCTAACGATTGCCAACCTACTTGCGATCGTTGCCGTAAAAGGAGGGCCGATGTACCTGGCGATCTACTATGGTACATTTATGTTCATACTTTCGGGAATACTGATGATTATAGTCCCTCCGTTAGTGGAAATGGCTTTTTCATTTAATGGAGTACTCGATAGTCTAGCAGAAGGTATGTGATATGGATTTAATAACGATATACGAAACAAATTTTACAATATTCATAGGTATTTTTGTAACTCTGGCTGTAATGGGAACAACAACTCTATACGATAAATATAAAAGTAAAGGCGGAGCCTCATTCGATCTCGATAATTTTAAGTTTTTTTCGGATCTGAACCAGAAAATAACAGCTTTTGGCTCCAAGGGCTTGAAACAGTTTTCTAAATACAGCAAAAAACTTAGCAGTTTAATCCTGAATAAGTCCAGCTCAGGTCCGAAAAAGTCCAGTTCGATGAGGAAAAAACCCGCCTCAACCCGGAGTAACTCTAATAAAAATTCCTTTGAAAGAGTGGAAACAATACTCTTTAAAGTAAAAGGTGCTGTTCAGGATCTTTTTGTTAATCTCCGCAGTAAAACTTTATCCCTTTCGTCAGCTTTACCCCGCAGAAGCAATAAAGATAAGGAAAAATTTGCTTCTTTATCTGATAACCAGAAAGCAGATCTAAACTACAGTGCTGCTGACAAAGCTAACACTCTTGATAAAGTAGTCGAATCCAAAAAAGACGAATTAGATTTTGATGACGACCTTCTAACTGAAATGTCTACTTCAGACACTTTAACAGTCAGCAGTCCTGAACTTAAGACTGCAGAGCCATCTCTTGGTGGTATGTCTCTGGATTTAGATACGTCATTTAATAACGATTTTAAGTTAGATGAAAATGAATTTGCGATTAAAGTTGATGGACTGGATGATGAACCTGATGAAAATAACTTCAAATTTAGCGAGAACACTGAAGAGATAAAGTTTGGTGACGAAAGTGATAATTTCTTAGCTTCACTAAAGAAAGATATCATAGTTAAGAAAGAGAAAACGATCAATTTCATGGATAATATGCAGGACGAAAATCTGGATTTGAAGTTGATGAAATCCGACCTTGAAGGTGTTCTCAAGAATCTTAAAAAGTACAGACGGTATTCACATAGAAACTGATCAATCGTTTATTCTGAAACAGAATAAATTGCAGTACTTCTAGCTAATATTCTAACTTTAAAAACAAAAATAATTTGTAGAAAAACAAAGTGAGTGACGAAAAATGATAGAAGCAAAATATATCGGACTTATAGTTTTAGCAGTGTTTTCTGGGTCAATGCTGGTATACACCTGGCTGTCCCTGTATAACAGGTTTGATCCCAGTGTAATGTTCTATGCAGCGCTTTTGATCCTTTCTTTCTCTCTGATGCTAGTAAAAGGTAAAACATCAGAACCAAACTAAAAATATGTTATGAGGATTTCGAAATACCTGTAAAACCACACACAGTAGAGTAAGTTCCATTGAAAACTTGTCGGAACTGCAGGTCAATTGAAATCCTACTCATTTATATTTTTTAACATTTACTCTGCATCTTTGTGAGCACACCGGAAGCAGGGAAAAATAGTAAAAAGAAGGAAAAGAAGTCGCAGGTTATTCTTTGCCTGTTCTCTTCTTTTTCCTTTTAAGCTTACCTGACAATTACAACTACTGCACCTTTTATGTCCAGAACATCGACCTCACGGCCTCCGGAAATTACTTCTTTCCGGATTTCGACTGCTTCGGGTTCGAGTTCTATTTTTTCTCCGTTTACGGTAACGGTTATCTTACCTGAAGCTGCCTGAGCCTCGACTGAAGTGGGGTCTTCTGCCTTGAGGGCTTTCACAATGGCCCCTGCCTCTTTTCTGAAGCGTGGCCCGAGAACGCCCATATTGGGTTTAACTTCCACGGGCACGTACTCAAACGAAGGAGCTCCTTCCATAAGCTCAACCTCGGAGTTTGTAGCCCCTGCAATATCCCCTGTATCGATCTTTGCATTATAGATCTCTATTTTCTTCAGGGGAGCATTCAGTGCCATTCCCAGGTCTGACTTATATCTGCGGACCTCACCTGTGATATCTTTGATCATTTCGCCTGCAGCTTCGGCTTCTTCGCTTATCAGGCTTTCATTGACCACAGGCCAGGCACGGGTGTGCACGCTTTCGTTGTCGAACCTCGAATACATTTCTTCTGCAAAGAAAGGTATGAACGGTGCCAGCAGAAGGGACAGAGTCCTGGTTGTTGTATAAAGGATATACTGGGCTGCTTTCCTGCCTTCGGTATCTTCGCCATAGAGTCTGCCTTTCACAAGTTCAAGGTAGTTGTCTGCAAGAATCTCCCAGGCAAAGCCCCGAATAGCCTTGAATGTGGAATCAAACTGGTATCCGTCAAGCTCCTTTGTGGTCGTTTCAACAAGCCTGTTAAGCTTGCTCAGAAGCCACCTGTCAATGGTATAGAGGGAGTCCAGAGAGAAGCTTTCGGCATCTTCAGGCTCAAAGTCCTTCAGGTGGGACATAGAGAACCTGTAGATGCTCCACATTTTCTGCAGGAAACGAGAGGCTGAGACTACGTCTTTCCAGCGGAACATTACGTCCGAACCTGTGGAACCTCCAACTGCCCCCCACTGCCTGAAAGCGTCGGCACTGTACTGTGTGGTCACTTCTTCTGGAGAGATGACGTTTCCAAGGGATTTGCTCATCTTGTGCCCGTCTGGCCCGAGCACCATTCCGTTGATCACTATAGAGTCCCAGGGTCTCTTTCCTTCGAGAGCCAGGCTCCTCAGGATAGTGTAGAAAGCCCAGGTCCTTATGATGTCATGCCCCTGAGGGCGGATCTGTGCAGGCAAGCGGAGGTCGTGCTCGCTTTCCCAGCCAGAGACATGCAATGCGGTAATTGAAGAGTCCATCCAGGTATCCAGAACATCGGTTTCGGGTTCAAATTCTGTTGAGCCGCAGGCACATGCTTTCTTTGGTGCATTTTCGTTCGGGTCAATGGGAAGCCAGCTTTCTTCGGCGATCATGACTTCGCCGCACTTTTTGCAGTACCAGATGGGAATCGGGGTTGCAAAGATCCTCTGCCTGGAAATGCACCAGTCCCATTCCATAGTGCCTGTCCAGTTCTGGAGCCTGACTTTCATGTACTCAGGGTACCAGCTAATCTCGTCTGCAGCTTTCAGGATACCTTCATGGTTGATTTTTACAAACCACTGCGGCTCGGAAAGGATTTCTATAGGGGTATCGCAGCGCCAGCAGAGCCCGACATTCTGCTCGAGGGGTTTCTGGTCATAGAGGAAACCTGCAGCTTTCAGGTCGGAAATGACAGCCTGTCTGCATTCGGGAATGCTCATGCCTTCGTACTTGCCTGCAGCTTTTGTCATTTTTCCCTGCTTGTCAATAGCTTTTACGAGAGGCAACCCGTATTTTACCCACCAGCGCACGTCCTGCTTGTCTCCGAAAGTACAGATCATCACAGCACCTGTACCGAATTCGGTCTCGACAGCTTCGTCGGCAATCAGAGTCACTTTCTGCCCGAAGATCGGCACTGTAATTTCCTTGCCGATATACTGGCTGTAACGCTCATCTTTGGGGTTAACTGCAACTGCAACGCATGCTGCCATCAGTTCCGGCCTGGTGGTTGCAATGTTTACCTTGTCGAAGTGGACAAAATTAAGCTTTGTTTGCCCTTCGTCGTACTCTACTTCCGCAAAGGCAATGGCGGTCTCACAGCGGGGGCACCAGTTGACAGGGTGGTCTTCGTGATAAATGTGCCCGTCGTTATACATCCTGACAAAGGACTTCTGTGTCTTTACGAAGTACGAGGGTTCCATGGTGACGAATTCGTTGCTCCAGTCCACGGAGAAGCCCAGGCGCAGCATTGTCTGGCGCATTTTGTCGATATTTCCTGCAGTAAGCTCTCTGCACATCCTGCGGAATTCAGCCCTGGGGACCTGGTTCTTAGTAATACCGTGGATTTCTTCAACCTTGACTTCAGTCGGCAGGCCATGGCAGTCCCAGCCCTGGGGGAACATTACGTTATATCCGCGCATGCGTTTGTACCTGGCTATGAAGTCGATATAACACCAGTTAAGCGCGTTTCCGATATGGAAATTGCCTGTAGGATATGGAGGTGGGGTATCAATGATATACTGGGGGCGGGTATCTTCTCCCCAGTTAAAGTGGTACATGGAGAGGTTCCACTTCTCCATCCACTTTTTCTCAACCTCATTTGCATTATATTCTTTTGGAATTTCTGATTCTGTCATAAAGACACTCCGTAATGAGAAATGAGTGTAAGAATTTCTTTGGTTTTAGAGTGCTTGCGATTATTTAAATATATCTGGTTTCGAACAAAATGTTAATTCTTACTGCCCAATGATTCTCAGGAATATAAATCGGTTTTCGTTGATTACGTTTTTATCCGGAAATTGGCTTCAGGTGATAGGTAAGGAACCGGCTAGTCTCATTCCTCGGCAAACTGGCTAATATTTACTGTGTTTCTGTCCTGCTGTCCTGCGCGGCCGGAACCGCTGGCTTCGAGCAACAAAAACAAATCTTCAGCACTACCGAATAAGTTAAGTCTCAAGTCTCAAAAGAGGCTTTTCAGTAGTCGGATGCCTGAGTGAAGGAAAGAAAATATTTTGAGTTGGCATATATAGGTCATATCGGATCCAGTGCAGGAACATTAAAAGTGAATTGCAGTTTTTCTTTTTCTTAAAAACACCATAACTTGCCAATAAATCTTATTTTCAGGGATTATTTCTAACTTCAGAGATAATTTTTCATGAGTAGTTAAAATCCGCTGATAACTTTCTTTGCCTCTAGCAAAAAGTTTGTTATATCTGATTCTTCCATCAGTTCTATCTCCTGAGGTATTTTTTCCTTGATACCACAGATTGCTGCCTCCACGGCACAACCGTATAAAGGTATCCCGTCAGCCTTAGCCCCTTCCAGAAATTTCATGGGATCGATTGGAAGTCCCATCTTTTCTGCATTTTTGTTGATTTTAGTAGCATATCTTGCTACTGATGGCGAAAACTCGAAGTGCCCCTCTGCAAAAGCAATCAGAGCCCTCCACTGAAAAGATACAGATACATCTGCTCCTTCGTTCTTGAGCCTGGTAGCCATGATCAAACCGGGTATAATTGTATCCAGGTTTCCAGAGTTGATTTGAATAAGTATATCCATACTCGTTCCCCTCTTTTTCACTCCTTTCTGCTATAGAAGCAGGGAAAATAGGCATATGTTTAACTGAACAAAGGTTTCGATTACTCCCTTTTCCCAGTCAATAATGTGACATTCTATCTTTAATAAGCTTTCTATTATAATATTTCAAAAATATTTCTGTAAATTGTCCGAAAAGTAGATTTCTGAAAGGAATATGTTTACCTGCGTATCAGCAGTATTGAGTTAGATAACAGGCTCAGCGCTAAGTAAGAAGGTTGTCAATAAGAAACGAATTATTATGATCAATACGAGAATCAATTTATGGATAATATGATCAGGAAACTAGGAAAAAAATTATGTAGTTTTTAAATAATTACTTTGCAGTAATTTTTCTCATTACAGCCACCATTTCATCAGGTTCAAAAGGTTTTACTATAAAACCCACAGCACCTATTTTCAGCGACTCTGTTATCACGGCCTGCTGTCCAAGAGAAGAACACATTAACACTTTTGCTTTCGGGTCCATAAAAAGAAGTTTTTTCAATGCTTCTTCTCCACTCATATTTGGCATGGTTATATCCATTAACACAAGATCAGGTTTTATCTTAAGATATGTTTGTATTGCTTCCTCTCCGTCAGCCGCTTCAGCAACCACTTCGTATCCATGCTTTATAAGAGTATCTCTGATCACCATTCTCATAAATTCGGTGTCGTCCACAATCATAACTCTTGTCATTTATTTGCCTTCTTTTGTTTTATACTTCTTTACGCATATCTCCATGCATCCCGGATATGCATGGCATTCATTCCAAGGCTCTGAGGTGGATAGATATCATTTTCGGGTGTATCTCCGATAGATAGCACTTCCCAGGGTTCAAGTCCAAGACCATCGAGAGCCATCCTGAAGAGCCGGGTGTCAGGTTTCTTGAAATAGTGGTCCGAAGACATAATTGTAAAATTGAAACGGTCATACAGGCCTAAAAAGCGCAGTTCCTGCTCAGTAAACACTCTCTGAGCATTGGACACAATGCATTTCGGAACATTTCTGTATTTCTCAAGCAGACGGAGGCTCTGTGGGTAAGCTTCGAGTTTTCTTACAGATGAAGTTCTGAATACCTTGGCTGTTTCAATTCCAAGCCAGAAGGGATCGATCTCTCTAAAAGCGTTTTCTGCACAGATCTCTGCAAAGATCTCCTCTATGCGGATATCCGGGTGCTGCTGGCCTGAATTACCAAGCCTGCCTATTACTTTCCACCTGTATTCTTCTCTGAGCCGGTCGGGTTCTATCTTTACCCCCTGATAGAGTAGCCATTTGCTTACTCTTTCATTTGTTTCTCGGCTTCCTTCATCTGTTTTTATATCTATAAGAGTTTTATAACAATCAAAGATTAAACCTTTTATTTTTCCTTTCTGGAGCATAGGGACTCTCCGTTTAGTTTTTTGGATTTTTATATGGTTTGGATCTTTCTATCTCTATCTTCTATCACTCTAGATATTATCCTTTGAATATATAGATATTTCGTAAATACTCCTCTTATTTATAGACTTCAATATATAGTTCTATATAACTATATACTATCTCTTTGGTATCGACTCGGAGATGAAATTAAAAGTGATAGGTTTAAACTGATCTGGTGGTGCCATAGTCGTTGTGGCTACTTAGTAATAGAAAAGTCCATTTGTAGGAGTGTATGTCTTTCATCGATGAGTTTTCAAACGGCTTGAAGCTGACAGCAGATCAAGGGGAAATTTCCATTAGGTGAAAGGCTTCTACTCAATAGGAAATGCCCCAAAAAGTGAAATCACAGTGCTGCTCTCTGATTGCCAGTTAAAGCTCTATTAAATCAGACCTGGGATCGGTGATGGACCTCAATTCTGAGCCAATGAGATTTGTCGCAAGCACAAACAGCATGATCATGCCTCCCGCAGATAAAGCCATCATAGGGGCGGTCTGAAGGTATACCAGCCCGTCCTTCAGGATCGCCCCCAGTTCAGGTGTGGGAGGCTGAACCCCGAGCCCAAGGAACCCAAGCCCCGATATTGCAATAATCCTGGACCCCAGTCCGAGAGTTGCAATCTCAATAATAGGTCCGAAGCTGTTAGGGAGAATATGGCGGAAGAGAATATATCTGTCAGATGCCCCGAGAGCCCTGGCTGCCTCGACAAATCCGCTATTTTTTAACGAAAGGGTAGATCCCCGTATCATCCGTGCATACTTTGCCCAGCCTGAAACGGAGAAGGAAAGAATGATACCTGCAGGACTGGGACCGACAACACCAACAATAGCAATTGCAAGGACAATGTTGGGAAAAGAAAGCAGGATATCAGTTATTCGCATCAGGAACGCATCATACCTGCTGAAATAACCCGCATACATACCTATGATGATCCCTGCGGTTACTACGATGAGAGTTGAGATGATCGCAATTGAGAGCGATGTCTGCGCCCCGTATACTATGCGGCTGAAGATACACCTGCCGAACTGGTCGGTCCCCAGGGGAAAGGATGCTGATGGTGTAGATAATCTTTCTTCAAAGTGCATTTCTGCAGGGTCGTGCGGAGAAATTGTAGGAGCAGCTATGGCCATGATGGAGATAATGACAAACAGCAGAATCCCGATTGTGAGCGTTGCATTTCCTCGCAGAAGTGACAATGCCCGGTTTATGCCGGACACAGCCCATTTTTCGTCCAGGTACGGATATTCCATCTTACTGCCCCCTTATTGAAGGATCAAGATAAAAGTGGACGAGGTCGACACCGAGATTGATAAGGACAATAATCACTGCAAAAGTGAGCATACACCCCTGGACCACCATAATGTCCATCGAGGAAACCGAATTTACAAGAAGCCTCCCAAGCCCTGGCAGTGCAAACATGCTTTCGATAACGACCACACCTCCAAAGAGCCAACCAAACTGGGTGCCCATGTATATCAGAACAGGGACCAGAGCGTTCCTGAGAGCATGCCTCTGAATAACGTTTCTGCGGCTGAGCCCTTTTGCGCGGGCTGTCCTGATATAATCCTGCTCAAGCGTTTCTATCATGCTCGTTCGCATAATGCGCATTGTTACTGCGGTAAGGCCGACCGAGAGAGTCAGGGAGGGAAGGATAAAATACTCTATACCGCCAGTTCCTGCGATCGGAAAAATTCCCAGGTAAACGCCTCCAACCAGCATAAAAATTATCGCAACGAAAAAGTCAGGGCTTGAGAGACTGATAACGGAAGTAAGCCTGCAGAGATGGTCCACAGGCCCGTTCTGTCTCAGCGCAGAGACAATTCCGAGAGGAATGGCTGTGGCAGCTGAGAAAAGCATTGCAAGGACGGAGAGAGAGATAGTTGTGGGTAGAGCATGTGTAATTTCCTCGAAAGTGCTTCGTTTTGTCTGGTAGGAATACCCCAGATCTCCGTGCACAACCCTTGATGCCCATTTCAGATAACTGATATGCCAGGGATCGTCAAGTCCCATTTCCTCGTGAAGTCTGGCTACCGCCTCTTTCGGTGGGCTTTCAGTGCCAAGTGTAGCTCTCAGCGTGATTTCAGCCGGGTCTCCGGGAGAGAGGGAGACTACAGCAAAGGTAATGAGTGAGACTCCGACCATTACATATGTCAATTGAAACAGGCGATTCAGTACGATTTTGCGTGTCATTCTTACTCAAACCTGTTATTAATTACAGCAGGATGCGGGTGGCTTATCCCGCATCAGGCGATTGAGACATTCTCAAGGTTGAGAGAGTACTCCGTAGGATGGAGGCGGTATCCTTCTATATTCGAGGTGGTGACGTCGATATTGACATAATAGTTCAGATATGCAACAGGTGCTTCTTCAACTACTATTGCCTGAACCTCATCATAGAGTTCTTTTCTGGCAGCCGTGTCGGACGTGGTTCTGGCCTGTTCGATCAGCTCGTCCACACGGTCGCTGTGCCAGTGATAAGCTCCCCAGCCGTCTATTGACGTACCGTTCGAGTGATAATCAGTCATCATGATCTCGTCGGGGTCGGGTACGAAGAGTAGCCCTCTTCCAACCAGGAAGATATCGAACTCGCCTTTATTTCGAAGGGAATTTGCGGCATCGGTGTTGAGAACCTTAAGTTCGGTCTCAAACCCTACTTTCCTGAGCTGCTGCTCGATCACCTCGGCTATCGGCGGCAGTTCTGCCCGCTCCGGGTAAGTAACGAGCGTAATCTTCAGAGGTCTGCCGTCTTTATCCAGGGTTCCGTCTCCGTCCGTGTCGGTCCACCCTGCCTCTTCAAGAAGCGACTTCGCTTTCTCCGTATCATATGTGTAAGGAGCAATCCTCTGGTTAGCCCAGTAAAAGTTCGGAGGGAAGAGCCCTGCTGCCGTGGTCCCGTATCCGTGAAGGATATACGTCACTATTGCTTCCCTGTCAATGGCATAGTTGACTGCCTGGCGCACCCTCTTGTCGTCAAAAGGCTCCTTCTCCGTGTTGAACCCTATCATCCTTACGCGAGCGATCGGCTGCTGCAGGACGGTATAACCATCCTTTTCCGTATATTCTTCCGCAATCTCGGGAGGAAGGATCATTGCGATCTGAATTTCCTTACTGTCAAGGAGCATCTTTCTCGTAAGTGCTTCAGGGATTACCCGGTATATCACTTTATCAACTGAAGCAGCCTGCCCCCAGTAATCGGGGTTTTTGACGACAACAATCTCTTCTTCCGGTTTCCATGACTCGAAAATAAAAGGTCCTGTACCGATAGGTTTTGTTACATTTCCGCCTGCATCATAAGACCCTGGGGCAAGGGCCGCACTTTCCGCTCTGGAAAGATAGGCAGGCAGTGCAGGAAAAGGTGAATCAAGGCTTATTGTCAGGGTAAGGTTATCAGGAGTTTCAATGGCTGATACCGGGATTTTCCCGAAAACCGAGTCCGACTTGACAAAGGACCTTTCGAGTGAGTCCTTCATGGTCACGGCTGTAAACCGTGTCCCGTCATGGAACCGGACACCTTCTCTCAATATAAATGTCCAGTTTTTACCATCGCTGGAAACCTCCCATGATTTTGCAAGGTTAGGGATGATCTTCCCCTCATAATCGACCCCTACAAGAGTTTCTACATACCCGAGCCTTTGAGATATGTAACCTGACAGGTGAGGATCAATGGTATTGGGGCTCCACTGACCCGAGATAGATAACGTCCGAATGCTTTCCTTCTGTTCCTGGTCTGCACAGCCCGCTCCCATGACAACGAGAGCCAGCAGAACCAAAATAACCTCTTCTTTTCTTTTCATTTAACTCATCACACCCAATTTATGTGTCAATATCAGTGCTGCAAAATCAGTATGCAGTAAATGTATGGAATAATCTGGAGTAATCCAGCTGTTTTCTGCCCCTTCCTGCCTCCGGCTGTTGCAGGCCAGCGCTGCTGTCAGGCGTATGAAAAATTATGGCAGCGTACCCTCCTTCCTTTGTATTCCAACATATCGGGGCTGTGAAGACATTTTTCTGTTTTTTCCGGGCAGAACTGGTAGTATACGCATGAGCCTGGGACCCGTGTCCCTTCAGGCTCAGTGCATTGTAAGGAACCCGTGCCCGGGAATGATGTGATCCTGCGGGTAAACGGGTGGAACGGCTTGTCCAGGATTTCACGACCCTCTTCTACAATTTGCCCCCCGAACATTACGGCGGTCCGGTCTCCTATAGCATGAGCCAGTCCCTGGTCGTGGGTAATAAAGAGAAGAGCACACCCAAGCCTGCTCTGTAGTGTCCGGAGAAGGCGGACAATAGCTGCCTGGGTGGATACGTCCAGCATTGACGTTGGTTCATCACAGATAATAAGGGCCGGTTCCAGTGCGATAGCGCGGGCAATGACCGCACGCTGCAGTTCTCCGCCGCTTAGCTGGTGTGGATATCGGAATGCCTGTTCAGGCTCAAGCCCGACAAGCTCCAGAAGCTTTTCCAGCTTTTCTCCCATATGACTTCCTGGGGGTAGTGAGTCCGGGTGGATGCGAAAGGGCTCACAGATGGAGTCAGCTATCTTCCACCTGGGGTTCAGCGCACTTTCCGGCTGCTGGGACACGATCTGGATTTTTCGCCGGATCAATCGGAGTTCTTTTTCTTTCAGACCTGTCAGTGCCTGTCCTTCAAAGAATACCTCTCCCCGGGTCGGAGGGATGAGCAGAAGGAGCAATCTCGAGAGGGTTGACTTTCCGCATCCGCTTTCCCCTACGAGAGCAAGTGTTTCTCCGGCATCGATCCGGATATCCACATTGTCAACAGCAATAATCCGGTTCTTTCCGGGAGGATTGAATACTTTTGTCAATCCTCTTCCTTCAATCATACAACCAGCACCTTACTGCCGATCCATCAGGAAGGGCAATTAGCGGCGGTTCGGCTCTACACCGCTCCATTGTGTATGTGCAGCGGAATCGGAATCTGCAGCCTCCGTCATATTTATCTGACTCTCTTGTCTTCCCTGATATTGGGTGAAGGCCGTTCTCAGGGAGTGAGAGGAGCATCCCCTTTGCATAGGGGTGCAGAGGGCCATCAAAAAAACTCTTTCTTTCCCTGATTTCCATGATTCTTCCGGAATACATGACCGCGACTCTATCGGCAAGGTTTTGGGCAAATGAGAGGTCGTGAGTGATAATTAGCAGGGTGATTCCTTTCTCGCGTAAAACCCGGAGAAGGGCAGAGACCGCCTGCCTGTTTATTATGTCTATACCTTTCGTCGGCTCGTCAGCTATGAGCACTTCCGGGAGACCTGCAATCCCCATTGCAACAAGCGATCTCTGGAGCATTCCGCCGCTGAAGGAGTAAGGGTATGAGCCGATTCTCTCCTCGGGAGGAGTTATGCGAATGAATTGGAGCAGTTCAAGAACTTTTTTTCGAACTATAGATCTGTTCTTTTCCACATGGAGAGCAATCGGCTCTCCTATCTGGTATCCCACGGTCATCGAAGGGTTCATGGATCCAGCAGGGTTCTGCGGAACCCAGGCAATCTTTCTGCCGCGGATCTTTTCAAGTTCACTCTCAGGGAGAGTTAGAAGGTCAGCGCCACGATAACGTACAGATCCGGTAACGGTACAGTTTACAGGCAGCAGTCCGAGGACTGCAAGGCCCAGTACCGATTTTCCACTTCCACTTTCCCCAATGACTGCAAGTGTTTCGGACCGAGCGATACCGATATCAATTCCGTCAACAGCCCTGACAGTCCTGTCTGACGTGGGAAAGTGTATATGCAGCTGTTGAACCTCAAGAATCGTGGTCATGCTCAATTTTTCCCATTTTTTTTGCTAACTTTTATTACGAAAATTGCAGAGTGTATGTTATTACTATTTATATTTGTTTTCATATATTCTATGACAATTGAAAAATAAATTGCTATAAATTCACACATATTAGCAGAAACGTATCATGAAGAAGGAGATAGCATGACTGTACAGATCGATTGGGAGACAGCATGGGCAGCAGGTATAGAGGAAATGAACCGTCTTTCCACCACAGGCTACTGGAACCGGCGGGCAGAGGATTACTCAGATATGGTTCTGGCAAGCGATTGTAATCATGGACGGAACATCTTCAACCTGTTTGAACGGGAAGGATTGCTGCAGAAAGAGTGGCATGTTCTCGATATTGCGTCGGGGCCTGGAGCGGTAACGGTTCCGTTTGCGGAAAAGGTATGCAGGGTGACCGCGGTTGAACCTGCAGAGAAAATGGCAGCGGCCCTGATGTCATATGCGCAGACAAGAAGGCTTTCCAATATCGATATAATACCGCAGACCTGGCAGGCTGTGGATATTGCAACGTATGCAAAGAACTACGATTTAACCATCTGCTGCCATGCCCTGTGGCAATTTCCGGACATTCTCCCGCAGATCCGGCGCATGGAGGCAGTTTCCAGGGGGTACTGCTGCCTCGCTCACGGATTTGAAGCCTCTCCTGAAGGACGTGAACTGACGGATACCCTCGGGATTGATACCGGTAGCTTTGACCAGTTCATTGCTATATTCAACCTTCTTAATAATACTGGAATATGCCCGAATATTGATGTGATAGATTACACACTTACCAGGTCGGTTGCCTCGGCAGTTGCCTCGGTCGAGAATCTCGTTTGGAAATACCGGCCGCTGGATGCCAGTGATAGTGCGTTTATTCGGGAGTATGTGCAGAATCGTGCTGTGGAAGGTATGTATCAGGTTAACGGGAGGATGGGTGTTTTATGGTGGAAAGTAGCGTAATGGACAGCTCTCTTATACCCGGTATCGACTGGGTCAGATCCTGGGAAGACAGCTATGATGCCCGTTCAAGGATAATGCGCAGGGACTACGGGCTCGATGACTGGAGTGAACGGGCAGAAGACTACTCGGAATCAAGGCGGACAAACCAGTATGAGTTCGGAGAGTCAGTATACTCTACACTCGACCTTCACGGAGTCATCCCTCCTCATGCCAGGGTCCTTGAAGTCGGCTCGGGTCCAGGGACTTTTGTAATACCGTTTGCACGGCATGTTGACCATATAACTGCTGTCGAACCTGCGGAAGGTATGATCCGTATGATTCGCAGGAACGCTGCGGAAGCAGGAGTGAAAAACTATGAGATTATCCAGAAGATCTGGCAGGACGTGAACAGCACAGAGTTCCGGGGTCAGTATGATCTAACCATTACTTCAACCGTTATCTGGATGTTCCGTGATATCATGACCCAGATCAGCCGGATGGAAGAGGTAACACGGGGGCACTGCTGTGTGGTCGGTGGTGTCAGTACCGGGCAGACTTTTGAAACAGAACTCTGGCGGAAGATTATGGGCAATGTGCCGTACCCGCAGTATCCGGAGTACCCGTTGATATATAACCTTCTCTATATGCGTGGCAGGGTGCCGCATGTGCGGGTTATTGATTATACAAGCACGAGAACACCTGAGAATATGCTAAGGATGTACAGGGTTTTCTACTCGATCTATACGGAGTTCACACCTGAGGTCGAAGAAAAGATTCAAGATGCCCTGTACAGTGATTCGGGTAAAGGGCCGTGCGTCAGAAAATACCGGTCTGCTGTAGTCTGGTGGGACCCGACTGTTCGACGGAAGGAGTTAAAAGGCATAGCCTGAAAACTCCGACAGGAGCTTTGTGGAAAATTTATGGAAAAAAACGGTACGCTGGAGTACCAATGGGAAGGTGAAGTACCCACAAATGTACCCACCTTCATAATTTAAAAATCAGTCAATTATCCCGTAATGTTTCCAGGCTTCTTCAATGGTCATTGCCCGCATCCCGAGCTTTCTTGCCGGAAGTATCTCGTTTTCGTAAGAGTCACCAAGGGATAGAACACATTTGGGTTCAAGTTCAAGTTCCATCCTCTTGAGTGCGGTCATAAAGAGTCTGAGGTCAGGTTTCTTGTACCCTACGTCGGAAGAGAAAATTACAAAGTCAAAATAGTCATAGAGCCCCAGGAACCGGAGTTCCAGTTCGGAAAAAACCCTTTGCCCGTTGGAAATTATGCACTTGGGTGTGTTAATGCAGTGTTCTATTAACTTTATGCTCTCAGGAAAGGGACGAAGTTTCCTGATGGAGGCTGCCCTGAAAACTCTTGAAGTCTCAATTCCGAGGCTTTTTTCGTCGATTTTCCAGATAGAGTTTTCCCTGCAGATCTCTGCAAAGATATCTTCTACCTTTACTTCAGGGTATATCTCTCTTGATTCCTCCATCCTTTCCTGCACCTTGAGTATGTAAGTATCCCACAGCTTTTCAGGCTTTATTTTTACCCCGTGGTAGGCAAGCCATGCGCTTACGGTTTTATAAGTCTCGATCTCGTGTTCTTCGGTATGGATGTCAATAAGCGTCTGGTAGCAGTCAAAAATGACCCCTTTTATCTTGCAGCTCTCAAATGTATCTTCCCCTGCTATGATAGGATCGGCGGGAACGATTATAGTGCTCTCATCTGTTTCCAGTTCATTGTTTCTTGAAATGTTCTTGCCTCCCATATCCCCTTAATAATTGTTTTTAATCTCCTTAGTTTTACCCTCGGTTCCTAGCTTAAAGTTTTCTCTTTCCTTAATTTCCTCTATTAATCGCCTTTAAACACTCACGAGCTTCTCTTATCAAATAATTCCTGTACTCACTCTGGTGAAGCCTTGCTGAACGGAGCAGCCCTATACTCATGAAAAAAGGCAAAACTCTGGTAGTATGGTAAAAGTCTTTCTCTCCGCGGCTGTATTCCCAGAGAAAATTCCCTATATAAGGCTCGGCTTTCCAGCCTCCCCCTTTGTGTGATTCAAACTCGTTCTTAAGTTCTGCAGTAAGAATTCCGAGATCCCTTACAGGATGTGCCTCAAACCAGGAACTCTCAAAATCAAGAGCATAGGGCTTGCCTTTGCAAAAAATGTAATTGGAAGGATTAACATCCCTGTGGACCATACAGCCGTGCTCTCGGTCTAGCCAGGAACTGTACCACCACTCTCCAAGGAGTTTATTGAAAGTCTCTCTCGTGCTGTGGTCAAGTTTAAGGTGGTCCATGACTTCTTGATAGTTCCTGAACTCATTTTCTTTATTATAAGAAGACTGTGTATTTTCATGCAGCTGCCTTAGCATATGGGCTACTGCAGCGAGTTTCTCATAAAGGTTCTCTTCGCGTTTAAGGTACCAGCCAAGAGATTTTCCGGGTATGTGTTCGGTTACGAGAACGCAGTTAAAATCTTTCCTGACTGCGAGGGGCTTTGCAACATTTATTAGCGAAGCTGCTTTTTTCAGGTTCCTGTACTCGTTCATCATGCCTTTATAAGGATTGTAAGCCTTCAGCTTCCCTGTGGGTTCGGCAAAAAACTTTGCCATTACACTGAAGTGTTCTCCTTTGAACTGATACCTGCAAACGGTATGTGAGGAATTATATTTAAAAACGTTTACACAGCACTGTTTGTTGTGAATTCGATTTCCTACAACTTCTTCTACAAGCCAGTCCCTGAACGGGTCTCCAGAGCTTAAAGTATTAACATGGCGATTTGCCACTTCAAATTACCCCCATTTTTCCAAAAACAATCTCAACAATGCTTTGCCTCTCAGTTTCTCTTCCTTTAAACAGTGCTGCAATGAGATGCAGACCGTGAAATACGTCGATGATGAAACGCGGCTCTTAAGAATCATATAAATAATGAAGTATATTGTAAATAAAAGGCAGAAATAATCGAATCCTATAATAACTAAACATAGCCAGTGACAGGATTTTGATTCCTTTTTTTGAATCTTCATTACTGGTAAGAGTATAGTATAGTTCGGGTATCTTATATTATTATTGGTGTTTCAATACGGATTTTTATCCTCTCCTCTCAAAAGCAGGCCCACCGACATTGGCCGTATTATTATACCCGCGCTCCTCCCAGAAACCTCTATAAGGTGAATCGGTGAGTTCGATCCTTACTACCCATTTAGCCCATTTATACCCATACTTATCTTCAGCCACAAGCTGCAGGGGGAACCCTCTTTCGGGCGGCAGGGTCACATCATTAAGTCTATACGCAAGTATTATGTCATTTTCCAGTAGATAGTCCTTATCAAGGGATGTGGAGTATCCGTCAGCGCTGTAAAATATAACCGTTGTTGCATTTTCCATAGCTTCTGTCTCTTCAAAAATCTCAGCTACCTTTACTCCTGTCCATTTTGCAGTAAAGCTCCAGCCTTCTACGCAGTTAAGGTCAACAACTTTCGAGGTTTGAGGTAACTCGATTATTTCTTCATACGTAAAATTTCGGGGATTTTCCACAAGCCCGTCAATCTGCAGCCTGTAACTCTCTCTGTCAATATATTGAGTACCTTTGATCGCATTGTTACGCTGCTGTGCAATTGGGGTTAACTGCTCGCCCTGATAAGAGAGAGTTTCAGTCTCGTTATCATAAACTCCCGGACTTCCTCTATCGGATACGCAGCCTGAAAAGGCTATAAAAAGTACTGCGAAAGCAGCTGAAAAAAACAGAAGTAAATGGATTTGCTTCATATATTTGCCCTGCCTCCCTTAACTCTTTTTCTTACTTTTCTTCTCTAAAAATATGCATTCAACATGAATAAATGGTTATTTATAAAAGAAATTTTCGACGTCCCGAGTTTCGCTTCCCGAGTTTCGCTTCCCGAGCTTCGCTTCCCGAGTTTCGCTTCGGGAGCACGAAGTCCTTTTCGCTCGCTTCGCTCGCTCAAGAGGACTAATTTATGGATTTTAAGAGTGAACCGAATTTAAAGGACTAGAGATATTGAATTAATTGAATTACAAACGTCTTGCCTGTACAACCTTATTCGCTTTACTGAACCATTCTTGTCACGCTGACGAAGGAGAGCGGCCTGGCAGACGAAAAAAAAGAAACAGAAGAAAACAGATAATAAACTACTTCTGCCCTTATCATATTTTCAAGTTTTTTTCTGCCTTTACTCTTTCTATTTGTCCCTACCTTTACATTCTTTCTTCTCTTTGGCAGAGCCGCCAGGCAAGCTGGTGGGGGCATTTATGCTTACCTGTGGATTAAAACTCGGTTCTGGAAGTAAACAGAAGTATCTCTCTGGCTAAATGGGATATTTTCTCTCTAATATTCAATGCAATATGGGATATCAAGGAAGTTAGAAAGTAAAGAAGAATCAGAAAAAGCTAAATATAGAAGAGATAAGCTAAAAAATAAGCCTGAATTCTTTTCAGGCTTCATCGTATCCTATTTCTTCGTTTGTGAGATAGCAGGCAGGGTCATCTGCCCAGACGTCTCCGTATACGGCTTCGGCTCTTACTCTGAAGTTTCCGTTGCAGACATCGAACCATTTGCATTTTGCACATCGGTCTCCGTGAGCCTGGATAAGGGGCTTTCTGTTCTTGAGCCCTGCCATAAGTTCGTCACTCTGGTCGGTCCAGATCTCGCTGAAGGGTCTTTCCCGCACATTTCCGAAAGAGTAATGCCTCCAGAACTGGTCAGCGTGCACCGAACCGTCCCAGGATACGCACCCGATCCCTATTCCTGAGGAATTTCCCTGGTTCATGGAAAGAAGCTCAAAAATCTCGGCAGCCCTTTCCGGGTTTTCTTTCAGCATTTTCAGGTAGAGGTAGGGTCCGTCGCAGTGGTTGTCCACTGTAAGGACTTCTGCTGGAAAGCCTTTTTCGTGCAGTTTTCTTGTCCTTTCCATAATCAGGTCCACAGCCTGCCTGGACTCTTCAAGGGAGAGGTCTTCGTCCACCATTTTTGAGCCTCTGCCTGCATAGACCAGATGGTAGAAGCAGATCCTCGGGATTTTTTCTTTCTCAAGCAGGTCAAAGATAGCAGGAATATCCTTTACGTTTTGCTTGTTAATGGTAAAACGGAGGCCTACCTTTATGCCTTCTTCCTGGCAGTTGTGCAGGCCTCTGAGAGCTGCATCAAAAGCCCCGGGCATGCCTCTGAATTTGTCGTTTGTCTCTCTTATGCCATCAAGAGAGATTCCAACGTAAGAAAGCCCTACCTCCTTTAGCTTTTTCGCAAGGGGTTTGTCTATAAGGGTCCCGTTTGTTGAGATTACGGCCCTCATCCCCTTTTCCCGTGCATAGGCTGCAAGTTCGGGCAGATCTTTTCGCATTGTTGGCTCACCTCCGGAGAAGAGCATAACCGGAGAGCCAAAGGCTGCAAGGTCATCAATAAGGGCTTTTCCTTCTTCTGTCGAAAGCTCATTTTTGAACTCGATATCCTTTGCCTGAGCATAACAGTGGACACATTTCAGGTTGCATCGGCGGGTCATATTCCAGACTACAACCGGTTTTTTATCTTTTGAAAACTGCAGCAGGTGAGAGGGAAGTCTCTTTGAGTCCCTTCCATAGCGAAGGGCGTCAGAAGGTTCCACGGTTCCGCAGTAAAGTTTTGAAATGCCTATCATATCGATCGTCAAAAGTGGAATTGTTTTCTGCAATTTTAAGTATTGTTTTTTGAGTTGATTTTTTTTCAATCACAGCTCTTTCTTCATAGCTCTTATGAGTGCTTCGAAAGTGAACTCATCAGGAATTACATTCGCATTGACCCCGTGTTTTTTCAGGGTATTTCCAGTCGGGGTTCCGATTGCGCCTACAACAGCCCTGCTGAGAGTTTCTTTTATGGCCTCTCCTGCTCCCAGCTGCTCCGCATGCCTCATGAAACCTTTAACCATCATCGAGCTTGTAAAGGCAAAGGCGTCAACCTCTCCTGCAAGGGTACGCTCTATGAGCTCTTTCTGGGCTGAACCTTCAGGGATGCTGAGGGTATATACATGAGTCTCGTAAACAGTTGCTCCGCACTTCTCAAGGCCTTCTACTAAGACTTTTGCCCCGAAAGCGCTTCTTGCAAGGTCAACTGTTTTTCCTTTTACTTCGGGGCAGAGAGCTTCTACGATTCCTTCGGAACTGTAGTCCGCAGGGAGGAAAGAGTTTTCAATTCCTATTTTTACGAGCTCTTTTTCCGTATTAGGACCGATTGCTATTACTTTGCTTTTTTTCAGGGCTGTTATAAAGTTCTCCTTTTCAACATCAGAGAGCTTATCCAGTGTGAAGGTTATTCCGTTTGCACTTGTGAAAACAACATAATCCGAAGTTCCGTCAATGACTCTCTGCACAAAAGGCTCAAATCCGTCATCTTTTACGCCTTCAAGCTTTATCATTGGGGCATATATGGGCTCAAAACCGCACTCTCTGGCGATTGCCTCGGATTTTTCGCGGTAACTTTCCGGCCTCATTATAGCAAGCACTGGGATCTTTTCTTCTGCCATATTCCCTTCTCCTATTTTCGGCGAATTAAAACTCCGCTCCAGTCAGCTGTTCTCCGAGGATACCGTGCAGATTAACGACATCTCCTACAACCGTAATGGCAGGAGCTTTTACTTTTCTTTCTTCTGCCAGGTCAGCAATGCTTTCAAGGGTGCCCACGGTTACCCTCTGGTCAGGCCGGGTTCCCCTCTCTATGACTGCAACAGGGGTTTTCGGGTCTTTGCCGTACTTCATAAGTTCTTCAGTGTTTCGCCTGAGCATCTTTACGCCCATAAAGATTACAATGGTCCCGTTGAACTTTGCCAGGGTCTTCCAGTCAAGTCCACTTTCTTCCTTTGTGGGGTCTTCGTGTCCGGTTATGAAGGTTACCATCGAAGTGCTTTCCCTGTGGGTTACAGGAATTCCGGCATAGGCGGGCACTGCGATTGCAGAGGTGATTCCGGGCACGACTTCAAATTCTATACCTTCTGCTACAAGCACCTCAGCTTCTTCTCCACCTCTTCCGAAAACGTATGGGTCTCCTCCTTTCAGGCGGACTACCATCTTGCCTTCCTTTGCTTTCCGAACAAGCACTTCGTTGATCTCGGACTGGGTCATGGTGTGGTTGCCCGCATATTTTCCCACATCAATCTTCTCTGCACTTTCCGGCATTGAGTCCAGAATTGCTTTTCCCGGAAGCTGGTCATAAATAACGACTTCAGCACTGTCAATCAGCCGGCGGGCTTTCAGGGTAAGGAGTTCAGGGTCGCCCGGACCAGAACCCACAAGATAGACTTTTCCGTAATTTCCTGACATGTGACGACGGTTCCTTTTTTTCCTTTACATTGCTGCTTTACAATTGGAGATAAATAGTCCTCTTCCTTCGTATCCTGAGAGATGACCTTACACCTGGATGGGAGTTCCATAACAGAATAGTTTCTTCTGAGGGGAGAGCCATCTTCTGAGAAGGAGAGGTTTGATAGAAGTGTAAATCTGTAGGGTTTAAAGAGCTTTTATAATAAATAATATACCATCTTTATGCAATTTTATTGCATAACTTCTATATATTTAATCATATATTTTTCTTCTACTTGAATCTTCTGACTAACACTTGCTTGCCTTCCTGTTCTTAATGAGGTGCGGACAGAGCGAGTAGTAACCAATAAATACTCATAATGTAATTAGTGAGTTCTTTATAATCATAGTTCATCATAATCAGTGAGTTAATTATGCTTCGTATTATTTTTCTTGGCACTGGAGGCTCTCTCCCGACCCGCAATAGAAATCCGTCTGCAGTAATTGTTAACCTTAAAGGGGAACTTCTCCTTTTTGACTGCGGAGAAGGTACCCAGCAGCAGATGATGCGGGCAAAGACAGGAATGATGAGCCTATCTTCCATTTTTGTCAGCCACTTTCATGCTGACCATTTCCTTGGGATTCCAGGCCTTATTCAAACCATGTCTTTTCTGGGCAGGAAAGAGCCGCTAATAATCTATGGGCCTGAAGGGACAAGAGAGTTTACCGAGTTTTTTAAGGTCCTTGGCTATTGTAACCTTAAATATGAAGTCCGGGGTGTGGAACTGAGCCCCGGAGACACAGTAGAAGGGAAAGATTATGTGGTTCGAGCCCTGAAGACCGAGCACAGCACTCCGAGTCTTGGCTATGCTCTTATTGAAAATGCCAGACCCGGACGTTTCAACAGGGAAAGGGCAGTCAAACTTGGAGTCCCTCCCGGCCCCCTTTTTGCAAAACTGCAGAAAGGCAACCCTGTAGAGGTGAATGAAAAGCTCGTAAAACCCGAAGAAGTCATGGGAGCCCCGAGGCCTGGAAGGACAGTTGTTTATACCGGGGATACCAGACCCTGTAAAGCAGTACTTGAAGCCAGCAGGGATGCTGACGTCTTAATCCATGACGGCAGCTTTGCCGATGAGATGGCAGACTGGGCTGAAGAGTCCATGCATTCAACAGCAGGCGAGGTTGCAGCTCTTGCAAAAGAAGCTGGGGTCAGGAAACTGGT
Source organism: Methanosarcina horonobensis HB-1 = JCM 15518 (assembly GCF_000970285.1). NCBI lineage: Archaea > Methanobacteriati > Methanobacteriota > Methanomicrobia > Methanosarcinales > Methanosarcinaceae > Methanosarcina > Methanosarcina horonobensis. The sequence goes on from NZ_CP009516.1 coordinate 1,405,886, forward strand.
TCTTACCCATATCAGTTCGCGTTATACTGATGATGTGGAACCTATCCTGAAAGATTCGAAAAAAGTATTTGAAAATGTTATTGTAGCCGAAGACCTGATGGAAATTGAGGTGCCTTATCGACCTGAGTGAGCCTTCGGGTACTGGCTTTATAAATAGTTTAATTTTTAAAAAACAGGTTAAAAAAGTAGATTAAATCTTTCTTCAGAAAACAAGTCCGTAGAAAGGATCTTTGTCCGGTGTTCTAAGGTCAGACAAGTGTCCAATCCAGTTTTTTGTCCTCAGCGTCGTAAAGTGTAACTCTCATGGTCTTATCTTCTATTTCATAAATCGGTTTTACTCCAAGATAGAATGTGTCTCCAGGGTTAATTTCAATTTCCCCGTTAACCCTGCTAAAGTACACCCTCCCTTTGGTATCTTTCTCTTCAACTGTCACGCCTTTCCAGGCTAAGTTTTTGATTACACTTATAACCCTGCACTCAAAACGGTCAACTTCACGTATTTCATTCATGGGGATCCCTTTTAAATATTGTTTCGGGTATTGTTGAGACTCACTTGAATATGGTTTCTGATAGAGAATAACGATTTCTATACATAAAACTATCCCAGAGGCTTTAACAGCAAAAAATTCTTTAACTTTTTAACATCTTTTTATAAATGCAAGTCCAAAAAGAAGCTTTCTTGACTGAAAAAGTTATCTACAATATGGACTACAGGAGATTAATTCTGAAACCAGTGAAATGAAATGACCAATAACAAAATAATGCATAAGAGATGTGCCTGGAGTATTTAATAGAAAGAAAGTAATGAGGCACTTTCTCTTTTAATTCTTCGTTTTCTACTTTATACGTACAGATGAGTCGGGTCCGGAGTGAAATCTTTCCTGCCCAATCTTGCAAGAGCCTTTTCAAAATCTTTGCCGGTGACAACTTCCCTGTCTTCGATAATAGCCTGGTGCAGGGCAGTTTTAAGGATCTTCTCGACAATATCCCTTCCAGAAAGCCCTTTGGCCTTCTTTGCAAGTGCCTGAAAATCACATTTCTCTACACTCAGAGGGAAAGTTCTTACATTTGATTCCAGTATGTGAACGATTTCTTCTTCCCCTGGAAGGACAAACTCGATCTCTTCTTCGAACCTGCTTCTTACGGCAGAGTCCAGGGAATTGACACGGTTTGTCGAACAGATGGTGCAGACTCCGTCACGTTCAACTATCCCGTCCATTTCTGTCAGAAGGGCATTTACAATTTCGCTTACGTCTCCTCTGATCTCCTGGAACCTTCTGTCGAGAGCTATGGCGTCAAGTTCGTCAATGAAGATTATACAGGGGGCCATCTCTTCTGCACGGTCGTAGAGCTGATGGATCTGGCGTGCTCCATCTCCTACGTATTCTCCTATTAACTGGGTGGCCTTGACCGGAATGATCGGTACATCGGTTTTGTTTGCAAGGGCTTTTGCAAGCATGGTTTTTCCTGTGCCAGAAGGTCCGAAGAACAGGATATTTCTTGGTGCCCATTTCCCGAAGCGTTCGGGTTCTTCAAGGAAACGTTCGATCAGCCTGCATTTCTGTTTTGCGAGTTCCTGCCCTATGACATCTTCGAATCTGACATCGCTTCTAATCTCTGAAGAAGAAGGAATTCCGGTTTCCTCTTCGGTTACGATAATAGATGTTGAATTCCCTATTATGGATTCTGCAGGCTCCACATCTATAATGCGGTATGCAAAGTCAGGAAACATCCTCCTGTCAAAGAGATAGTCTCCTTTGCGGGCAACATATCCGCTCCACTGTTCCCGTGCATAGAATTCAAAAACATCCCTATTTTCAATAACAGGATACTCTTCCATCATGCCGCTCAGTGGGTATCCTTCAGGCTTCAGGATAAGGAGTTCGGATGTGGATTTCCCAAATTCGGTGTTGTTCTCGTGAGTCTTTTTCGCGTTCACTCTTTGTGAGACTGGTCGCACTTTGTTATCAACTCGAATACTTTTCTATACCCTATAGTGACATGAAGAGCTAATAAAATTAACCCATGATCCAATCCTTAGATTCGATTGCGAATGCCTTCTCCCTACTCTGTAAAAAGGAAACCTGTTTACTGAAAACCACTTTTTCAGGATGTCATTTTTCCGGCGTTTTTCTGTAAATCATTATCTAATTTCAGGTAACCATTATATATTCAGATATTTAATCTACAGATATGCATCCTGAAAGGCATTGTGTGGATGTAAAATATTTATAGGAGTAAGGATAAAGAGCTTATTGTTTAAAACTCGTTTGAACAAACGATGAGGCCTCAATGAACTATCTGTTATGAGTAAAGAGGCTTTCATAACGAGTTCTTTGTAAATCCTTTGATCTACTCATTTAAAGTATGAATGAAATTGATCAAAGGGAAAGCTAATATATTAAGATCAATAATATAAATATTTGTATTATCAAATTGAAACTATTTTCCAGAATAGTTAAAACTGGCAATTCATTACCAGTGCACTACTTAATTAACATATTTGTATCGTAAAATATTACATTGAAATCAAACAATGTAAAAAATCTTGAACACATAAGTAAGTTAATTCCAGAGTATGATTTATATGTTTACTATGGAGAACACGGAAGGTTTCGACCAGAAAACTCTTGACAAAATGAACGCTGAAGTCAAAAAAACTATGAGCAAGCACGACCCAAAGTCGAAAGATTATAAGAAAATCTGCGAACAGGTTGAGGACAAGGTCTTTGACAAGTACTGTTCTGAAGTATTCAGACCATCCCTCAAACTTTAAAATCTTGCCGCTGGATAATATTTATCCCGGTAAATTTTTATTTTTATTTTTATTTTTATTTTTCAGCCAATATACTTAACCATTATTTTTATTTAGTTTAAGTGCAAATATGGAACTATGCCTTTAAACAAATATAACAAGTCCTGGATTTTACTTGCTATTGTTTTTTGTTTGTTTTTGATGCCATTTATGGCAGCTGCTGAGGGTCCCGGGTACGGAAACAGTACATATCTTAATGAAACCGAAGACCCGGAATCAGAACTGTTTGATCTGATTAGTTATAATATCGGGGTTTACAACCAGAACCTCAACCTTACTCCCAGTGCTTTGAAAAGTCTCATCGGGGACGAGCAGATCCTTTTTGTCATAACCCTTCAGAACGGTGGAGAAATGTACGCATTGGGCACTACGGAGAATGCTGAATTTGTTGAATTTGAAAAACTTGAGGAACTAACCGGTCAGGAGCCCTCATTAACGGTCCGGAGCGATGAATCAACAGTTCATTCAATTATTGAATCTCCTTCTCCTGTGCAGGAGTTCAGCGAGGCTGTGAAATCAGGAAAGGTGACGGTTGAAGATGCAGGTTTACTGCAAAAACTTATACTCTGGGCAATGAGTATGGGGCTTGCTGGCCTGTTCATGTAAGTCAGGCAAGACTGCCTGCTACTATTTTTTAATAACATCACAGGTACTCAGGCATGGAAACTAGCTTTTTATTATCCTATTTTTTTGAGAACCTTTCTTTCTATGAGAACTTTTTTATATCTCTGATTCTTACTTTTAACTATGGTTTCTTACAGTAAAAATAGAATTCTGGGTTTATTCTTAGTTTTGCTTTTGCTTGCTTCAATAACAGGTATAGCTTCCTGTGTGGGTGACATTACAGAAGCCAGTACTTTTACAACTTCTGTTAATTCCAGTGCTGAAAATGATCTTTTTTCCGAATTAAGCGCACAGATGGAACTTTATAACGAAAACTTCGATAATGTCCCCTCGCTCGTTAAAAGGCTGGTTGGAAGTGAGGAAATTGCCGGGAAAATCGAGCTTAATAATGGTGAGATGCTCTACGTAACTTTACTTATGAACGGTGGAAAAGTAGGAGACTTTTACAGATATGACACTCCCAATGACCCAAATTCAAAGTTCGGTCCTTCCATAACCGTTGAGTCCGATGAAGAAACAGTAAGAGAGATACTTGATTCTGATGATCGTTTAAGGAAAGCAGTAGAAGAGATGAATGATGGATCTCTCAATGTGGAAGTTGAGGGTTATTTCCGAAAAACAGTGTTCTGGAGTATAAAACAGTTGTATTCGTAAATAATATCTTAATAAAATTCTTCAAAAAGGGTTAAGTAAACTCAAACAAAATAAAACAATTAACAGAACAAATCTGGATAAAAAATACGGAAGATTTCCCTCCTTATTCCAGCAGGAATAAGGAGGAGCCCTAACTTCTTTTAATACTTTGATCGACTTCTCAGTGCTTGACCACTTCTCCGGGAAGTGTGGCTCTTCCTTTGTGCATTATTACGCCTATATTTATACTCGTATTGATGCCTGTATGCACATCGTCTCCCATGATCACGCCCAGCTTTCTTCTGCCGGAGTCGAGAATCCTGCCTTTGAGCATTACCTTTATGTTCTTCCCGTCGTGACGGAGATTTGCAACTTTCGTACCGGCTCCGAAATTACAGCGGCGTCCTATTACACTGTCTCCAACGTAACTCAGATGCCCCACGTGAGTGCCTTCCATGACAATTGTGTTTTTTACCTCGACCGCATTTCCTATTCTAACCCGATTGCCTATTGCTGTTGACGGGCGAATATAACAGTTGGGTCCTATATCGCAGTTCTCTCCTATTACGACAGGCCCTTCTATATAAGCCCCGCTTCGGATAAGAGAGCCTTTTCCGATCGTAACCTCTCCTTTTATTACAACGTTTGGCTCAATAGTACCCTGGCAGTAGCCTTTCACGGCTTTTAATAGATATTCGTTTGCTTTCAGGAGGTCCCAGGGGTATCCGATGTCGATCCAGCTGTCTTCAAGAGGGCTGTAACCTACAGGTGCCCCGCTGTCGATCAGCATTTGAATTGAGTCTGTAATCTCAAGTTCATTTCTTACGGAAGGCCGGGTTCTGTCAATGAGGTCAAAAATTGACTCCCTGAATAGATAAATTCCGGCGTTTGCAAGGTTTGTCGGAGGATTTTTCGGCTTTTCAATTATCTTTATCACTTTACCGTTCTCGATTTCAAGCACTCCGAAATCCGAGGGATTTTCCACCTCTTTTACGCAGATAATAGCTTCTTCCTGTCTTGAGATAAGGGCTTTTAAGTCCTGCTGACCTATGAGCATATCCCCGTTAAGTACCAGAAATGCCCCTTCAACATGTCCTTTTGCGTAACCTATGGCGTTTGCAGTCCCTAACTGTTCTTTCTGCTGTACATACTCAATACTCACTCCCCATTTGCTTCCGTCCCCGAAATGAGCTTTTATCTGCTCTTCGAGGTAGCCTGTAATGAAGACAAAACCATCAATGCCTGCTTCTACGGCTGAATTAAGGATATGTTCAAGTACAGGCTTGTTCGCAACCTGAAGCATTACTTTCGGGCAATCGGAAGTGAGAGGCTCCATCCTTGTGCCTTTGCCTGCCACAAGGACAACAGCTTTCATTTAAGCGCCTCCTTCACTATTTTTTCTGCCATCTCATAGATTCCATCCACGTTTTCGCGGGCTTCTGCCGTAATCCTTACCTTTGCTTCCGTGCCCGAGGGGCGGACAAGCACCCAGCCATCTTCAAGTTCCACACGGATGCCGTCAATATCAAGAACTTTTCCAAGGGGTTCCAGCTTTGCTTTTGCATTTTTCATGAACTCGGCTTTCTTTTCGTTTGCACAGGGTAAAGCGCCTCTCTTTGTAGCGTAGGCCGGAAGTTCTGCCCTGAGCTCACTTAACTTCTTTTCCCTGACAATCTCAACAAGCTTTGCAGCTGCATAAATTCCATCCGGGCAGTAAGATATCTTCGGGAAAATCCAGCTTCCGGAAGGTTCTCCGCCGTAGATTGCCCCGCACTGCTTTATGCCTTCTGCAACATAAACATCCCCTACTCTTGTCCTTATGATTTCCGAGCCTCCAAGATAATCGTCTACCATCATGGAGGTGTCAACAGGCACGACAACGGACCCCTTTTCATCTCCGCATTCAAAACGCCCGAATATTGCAAGCAGTTCGTCGCCTGACACGAAATTGCCTTTTTCGTCTACTGCCATCATCCTGTCTGCATCCCCATCATGGGCTATTCCGAGATCGGCTCCGAATGCCACAACTGCTTTTTTAAGCAGGGAGAGGTTCTGGTCGTTAGGCTCAGGATTTCTTGCCGGGAAATGTCCATCAGGCTGGGAGTTCAGGGTTATTATCTGACAGCCAAGCTCCTGCAGGAGATAAGGAGTGATTGTACTTCCGGCTCCACATCCGCAATCGAGAACCACACGCAGCCTAGAATTACCTACAAGCGCCTCAATCATATCCATGTGGTCCCGGATGGCGTTCTGGTCTTCAGTAATTTTTCCTATTAAGTTCCAGGTAACCCGCGAGAAGTTTTCTTTTTCAATAGCTTCCTCAATCTCTTCCTGCTGGGCCGAGTCAAAAGCCATGCCGTCAGGGTTCCATAGCTTTATCCCCACATACTCTGAGGGGTTATGCGAAGCTGTAACCATCACTCCGCATTCGTATTTTCTGGCTGCATATGCAAGAGTTGGGGTTGTTACCATTCCCACTTTAGTTACGTCACAGCCTGCTGCAGTCAGCCCGGCAACCAGGGCGTGCTCTATCATAGGCGCCGAAACTCTGGGATCTCTCCCTATTACCGCAGTTCTTTTCCGGCTTCCGAGCACAATCCCTACCTGCAATGCAAGTTCGGGTGTAACTTCCTTATTGACTATACCTCTAATTCCTGAAGATCCGAAGAGTTTCATAAGTCCCACTCCATATTTCATGAAGTTCAGTTCTTTTTCTGAAAATTTATCTATAGTAATTAACCTGGTTTTAAGTTCCAAATTCTGAAATTCGAAGTTTTTACTATTATTCGACAGTGACACTCTTTGCAAGGTTGCGAGGTTTGTCAATAGAGCAGTCCCTGGCAAGAGCAGTGTAGTAAGCAAGCAACTGAAGCACAACAACACTTAAAAGGGGAGCCAGCAGTTCGTCGCTTTGCGGAACTCTAAGGACGGTATCCGCATACTTCGCTATTTCCGTATCCTTGCTGTCGGCAACCGCTATTACAAAAGCATCCCTTGCTTTTACTTCTTTTATATTGCTGAGCATCTTATCATAAGTCTGCCCTCTGGTGGCAATTGCAACTACCGGAGTTCCTTCATCAAGCAGGGCAATAGGACCGTGTTTCAGTTCTCCTGCAGCAAAGCCTTCGGCATGTACGTACGAAATCTCTTTGAGCTTCAGAGCCCCTTCAAGTGCTATAGGGTAGTTCAGGTGCCTTCCAAGGAAGAAGTAGCTTTTTGAACGGGCAAAGCTCTCAGCACATTCTTTTATCGATTCTTTCTGATTGAGGACCTGCTGAATCTTTCCCGGGACTTTCCTGAGTTCCGTAATGAAACTCTTTACATAGTCAGGGCTAACTTTACCCCTTACAAGAGCGAACTTTACGGCGAGGAGATAAAGAAGGGTAAGCTGGGTACTGAATGTCTTTGTGGCAGCGACTCCTATTTCAGGGCCGGCTCGTGTATAGAGCACACTGTTTGCCTCTCTTGTAATCGTACTTCCCACGACATTTGTAATTGCAAGGGTGGGACAGTTATAAGACATAATCTCCCGCACGGCTGCAAGTGTGTCTGCAGTTTCTCCTGATTGAGTAATCGCAATGGCAAGAGTCCCTTCATTCATAACAGGGTTTCTGTATCTGTATTCCGAGCAGATGTCAATATCGCAGTGAATCCCTGCCAGCTGTTCAAAGAGGTATTTTCCAAGCAAACCTGCGTGCCATGAGGTCCCGCAGGCTAGAATCTGAACCCTTGAAAGTTTCTTTATTTCCTCCTCACTCAGGTTCAGTTCTTTTAAGTATATAGCTCCTTCAAGTTCAGAGATTTTGCCTGCCAAGGTGTCGTGGATTGCAGTTACCTGTTCGTGAATCTCTTTCAGCATGAAATGCTCATAACCTGCTTTTTCTGCAGCTTCGAAGTCCCATTCAATCTTTTCTATCTTCTTTTCTCTGATATTTCCTTCCCTGTCAAATATCTCTACACCGGTTGGGCTCAGGACTGCTGTCTCAAAATCATTTACGAAGATAACATCCCTTGTATGATTCAGAAAAGCAGTTACATCAGATGCAGCAAAGTTTTCTCCTTTTCCAAGCCCTATGACCAGCGGGCTGTCCTTTCTGGCAAGTACGAGCTTTCCGGGTTCATCGGCAGAAAGGATTGCAAGAGCATAGGATCCTTCAATCTCTTTTAAAGCTTCTCTGACACCTGCAAGGAGTTCACAGCGAGCTTCTTTTCCTTCCGGGCTTCCGTAAATATGTTTATGCAGAAGATGTGCGACCACCTCGGTATCGGTCTCGGATTTGAATACATAACCCTCTTCAGTAAGCCGCTCTTTTAATGCCATATAATTTTCAATAATTCCGTTGTGCACTAGCGAGATTTTTTCCGGGTTTACCCCCGAGTTATGAGGGTGAGCGTTTACCGTACTTGGACGTCCGTGGGTTGCCCAGCGGGTGTGTCCTACTCCTACAGTGCCTCCGAGGTTCTTCGGGATTTCGGATTCGAGATTTACGATTTTTCCTACTGCTTTGTAAGTCTCAATTCCGCTTCCCAGAACAGTAACTCCTGCGGAGTCGTATCCCCTGTATTCAAGCTTCTTAAGGGATTCTATGATAACCGGTGCAGCAGCATTTTGCCCTGCATATCCGACAATTCCACACATTTTTCTATCTCCTCTTTATAGAACTCAAAGGACTACCGAATCACGGGACAGGTTTCTGTAAATGGTATTTCCAGATTCTACCTGACAGTTGACAGCAATCATCACTCCGGCTTTCACGAGCACTCTGCCTCCTATCCGGTTGTCGTCCCCAAGTATGGTGCCGAGCTTTGGAGCTTTATGGATCGTGCCGTTAATGTTTATCTCAAGGTCCCCCTTTTCCTCTGAGGTAAAGCCGGGACCAAGGGTGTTATTGCTCCCGATTATGGAATTCGAAATCTGTCCATGGGACGAAATCCTGCAGTCATTCATTATGATGCTGTTCTGAATTTCGGTAAAGGATCTTACGGACACATTGTCCCCTATTGTAGTGGAGGGCAAAATTACTACATTAGGTCCTATATCACAATTTTCCCCGATTACCGCGGGCCCTACGATATAAGTTCCGGCACGGATTATTGTGTTTTTCCCGATTGTGACCTTCCCTCGGATTATTACTCCTTCTTCAAGTTCTCCTTCCTGTTTCTGATTTCGGGAGGAGTTCAGTACAGTTGCGTTCGCTTTCAGGAGATCCCATGCATGGACTGCATCCAGCCACTTGGATTCTGTCGGGATTGAAGTAACCACTTTTCCCTCGTCTATCATAAGCTGGAGAGTATCGGTTATCGCATATTCCCCGTTTTCGGATATAGGAGTCTTTTCAATGGTTTCAAAGACCTGCGGTGTAAAAATATAAATTCCGGTGTTTACAATGCGGCTTAAACCTCCGGGTCTCTTTTCCAGGATCTGGGTGACTCTCTTCTTTTCTTTAAGTACCACTCCATAACCTGCCGTATCCTCCATTCTTACGGTTAGAAGGCTCGCATCTCCTTCATGATTGTTCAGGAGATCGGCTATGGTTTTTGGTTCGACGAGGTTATCCCCGTTCAAAACAAGGAATTCGGAGTCTTCGGGATTTATTAGTTTTTTTGCCTGCTCAATCGCATGCGCTGTCCCGAGTTGGGCTTTTTGCTCTACATATGTTATATTGACCCCGAAGTTAAGCCCGTCTTCAAAATAGTTCATTATACGCTCTTTTTCATACCCGACAACCAGGATAATCTCTTTGATCCCGTTTTTCTCAAGCGAAGATATGACATGTTCCAGAATAGGCCTGTTGGCGACAGGAAGCATTACTTTGGAACGAGTAAGAGTAAGAGGCCTGCAACGCAGTCCTTCTCCTGCTGCGAGGATAATAGCTTTCATAAAGTTAAAGAACATTTTTTAGAATTTATACATTCCCTTCAAAACTAGTGGAATAAATATATAAACTTGCGTTTATATATTTAGGAATGTTCAAAGATATTTTATAATATGTAATAATGAGTGTTATATCTATAAGAGGGGAAAAAATTTATATAAGTTGTGGAGATCTCCCCTCGAAAGTGAAGAGAGTTCTGGCTTTACTAAAAAATCACAGGACAGAATTATCCGTAGAACTTAAAAAGTCCTGCTACATAAGCAAGATATGCCCCGAGAATTATGGCTCCCTCCCATCTTTCCAGTTTTTTTCCTGTAATTCCGAAGATTATCAGGGCAAGAGATATCAGGAACATGAATGGGAAGTCATATCCTGCAAGCTGTTCCGAGACAGGAAGCACCCTGATCTGAGAAGAGGCTCCGAGAATCATGGCAATGTCCATTGTATTTGCCCCCAATATATTGCCTATGGAAAGTTCCTGATGTCCTTTTTTGAGGGAAGTAATTGCAGTTGCAAGTTCTGGCAGGGATGTCCCTATTGCAACAGCTGTCAGGGCTATTATTACCTCAGGGACGCCGATCAATTCAGCGATTTCTATTCCGGAATCTACCAGGATCCTGCTTCCTATAACTACGGAAAGGGAGCCAAGGATAAAGAAAGCTATATCTTTCTGGACATCTTTAAATTTTAGTTTTTGTTTCTCAGCTTCATCATCTCCGAATATCACGCGTTGAGTCTTTGAAGCATGGAACATGAAAGCAAAGAATACTAACAGAAGTAAAACTCCATCAAGCCGGTTTACACTTCCGTCCTGGCTGACTATTATCAGGATAATTCCTGCGAGAAGCATAAGCCCGCTCTTAATGTGAAACGTATCATCTCTCATAGGAATTGCTTTTATGACTATAATAGAGCCCAGTATGAGTCCGGTATTGCAGATAACAGAACCAACGGCATTTCCTATTGTTACATCCGTATGCCCGAGATAAGCTGCTGTTGCAGAAACTGCAAATTCCGGGGCTGTGGTCGCAAAACTCACGATTGTAGCTCCTATTATCATCTTCGGTATCCCGCTCTTATTTGAAATTGCAACTGCAGCTTCAATGAACCAGTCAGAACCTTTGCTTATCATAGCAAGGCTGAGTAGAAAAAGAAAAACTAAAAGCAAGTCCATGTCGTCTTTTAAAGTGGACAAAGAATATAACTCAAACGCTCTTTGACCAAAAGCTCTCGTTTTTGCAGTACTTTATAAGTTTTTTGATCATAAGAAGTTATAACTACTATCGACAGTAAATTTACAAAACGAATTATCTGATTTATTTAAGGGTTATTTAAGGGGACAAAATACCGAACGAATTATCGGATACTGTGGGGGAAATCAAATGAAATTTTATTTTATTGCAGCCCTTTTGCTTATAGCCTCTCTTCTGGTCAGTGGCTGCGCGGAAAACAATCAAACCGGGGAAAATAATGCGCAGCCTGCCGAAAATGTTGTAATAGGGACAAAGCTCTTCCAGGAATCCTATATTACCGCTCATATGGTTTCTCTTTTGCTCGAAGAGCAGGGGTATGAAACCGAGGTTAAAGAAAACCTCGGGGGAACGCTTGTAAATTACGAGGCTCTAAAAAAAGGAGACATCCAATCCTATATCGAGTATACAGGGACAATTTATAGCCAGATCTTAAAAAAACCGCCTCTTGAGGAATGGGATCCTGCTGTAGTATACGAGGAGTCCGAACAGGGTATGCTTGAAAGTGATGGAATAGTGATTGCGGCTCGCCTGGGCTTTGAAGATGCCTATGCAATAGCTGTTGATAAGGAATGGGCTGAAAGCCGGAATGTATCCACAATTAGTGATCTTGAGCCTTATGCCCCGGAAATGTCGATAGGTACGGATCCTGAATTTGCAACGAGAGAAGACGGGCTTCCGCAAATTGCCCACATTTACGGTTTCTCATTCCAAAGCTACAATTCAATGGCTCCTGGTATAATGTATGAGGCTATGAGGAATGAAGAAGTTGATGCTATAAGCGCTTACACCACGGATACCCGAAACGACCTCTATGAGCTAAAAGTGCTTGAAGACGATAAGCATGCTCTTCCTCCATATGATGCCGTGATCCTTGTTACTGAGACCTTTGCAGAGGAAAATCCTGAAGCTATGGAGGCCCTTGCACAGCTTAACGGCAGAATTGACCAGGACACTATGAGGCGCCTTAATGGAGAATATGATATTGAGGGCAGGGAAGCAAGGGACATTGCCAGGAATTTTCTGATAGAAGAAGGTCTGATTTCTACCTGAACAGTCACTACCCTGAACATTCTGTCTATGTCATCCAAAAAACTTTTTGACCGGATCGATTCAGTCCGGCTTGAGAACATTACAAAGACGTACGGAGAGCAGTTTGCCGTTAAAAACCTGAACCTGGAAGTTCAGGGAGGAGAACTTCTTATCCTTATAGGAAGAAGCGGCTCAGGAAAGACCACGGCTATGAGGACTATAAACCGCCTGACAGAGCCTGACTCGGGAACTGTATTTATAAATGGAACTGATGTCAGGGAGTTTGATCCTGTCCGTCTCAGGCGAAATATTGGCTACGTGATCCAGAATATTGGCTTGCTCCCTCACTTCCGCATCTCGGAAAACATCGGGCTGCTCCTTAAGCTTGAAGGCTGGAAAGAAGGGGAAATCCGGGAAAGGGTTAGAGATCTTCTAAACCTTGTTTCCCTTCCTCCCGAGAATTTTATGGACCGCTACCCTCATGAATTGAGCGGGGGTCAGCAGCAGAGAGTAGGGCTTGCGAGAGCGATGGCTTTGAACCCTCCTCTGTTTCTTATGGATGAACCTTTCGGAGCACTTGACCCTCTCCTGAGGACACAGCTGCAGGATGAATTTTGTAAAATAAAAAAAGAACTTGGAAGAACTATTGTCTTCGTCACGCACGATATTAACGAAGCCTTCAGGCTTGGTGACCGAATTGCAGTTATGAATAGCGCTGAGCTTGTCCAGATAGGAACCCCCGAAGAATTAATTTTCTCGCCGGCCAGTGACCTTGTTGCCGAGATCGTAGACTCAAAAAGAAAATACAGGCATATCGATGCCCTGAAGGTCGGTGACATGATGCAGCCGCTTGCCAGAGAGTACATTCTGGATCCGGGACTGTCTGCAGAGAACGCCCTTGACATCATGGTCAGGAAAGGGCTTGAAGTTGCTCTTGTTACAGGTAAACCGGATACTTTGGGGCGCGTCGGCTTAAACGATATCCTGAAAGCCAGAGCTGAAGGAAAAGGAACTGAGGAAGCTGCAAAACCTCTGCCCTTTTTCTCTTTTGATACTCCGCTTCTTGAAGCCCTTGCAAAGCTCAAATCCGAAGGAGAATCTATGGGGCTTGTATTCGAAGCTAACGAACCTGTCGGGATCCTGTTTTCTGACCAGGTTGTCCAGAGCCTGATTTAATTTTACTTTACATTACGCCTGCTCAAAACCTATTAAACTTGAAAAAACGGTAGCCTGTGAGAAATCAGGTAAGATCTTTTTCGAGAAAACCGGATGGTACTGTCAATTCATTCTTTACAGCGCCGTGAACTGCTTGACCCCATCCTGCATATGGATAAAAAGAAATCAATACACACCTGGATTGTGATACCTAACTACTATTCATATAAGGTACAGTCGGGAAAGGTGATTGTCTGATGATTGAGAGCGTTAATGAGCTCATCTCAGAAATAATAAGAGTCTGGAACACGCAATTGCTCTCTCTTCGCACACTTGAGCACCTCTACATGTTCCTGGTTGCTCTCTTCTTTTCTATTCTCATAGGTGTACTCATCGGAATTTTTGCCTACAGGAACAAGAAACTTGCAGACCCTGTTCTAAACGGCTTAAACGTGGTAGAAACAGTTCCCGATGTGGCTTTGCTTGTCCTTTTGCTCCCCATGTTCGGGATAGGTACCAAGCCGACAATTGTAGCTTCTATACTTTATTCCATCCTCCCTATTGCCAGAAATACTTATACCGGTCTTTCAAACGTGCCAAGGGAGTACATAGAGGTTGCCGAAGCCCTGGGTCTGACCTCCCGGGAAGTTCTCTTAAAAGTCCGTTTCCCTCTATCTCTTCCTCTGATTGCCGGAGGTATAAGGATTGCAGTCGTGTTTACAATGGGAGTCGTAACCCTGGGAGGGCTAATAGCTGCAGGAGGGCTTGGAGCTGCCCTTCAGAACGGGATTCAGCTTTATGATATGGGAACTATCCTTGTAACCGGAGCCTGGGTGGGGCTGCTTGCCATACTCCTGGATGGGATTGCAGGCTTAATAGAAAGCAGTCTTAAAGAGAGGTATGGAACATGGTAATAACCGCGGAGATCCTGGAAGCTACGCTTGAACACCTTTTTCTTGCTTATACCGCTCTCCTTGCCGGAATTCTTATTTCCATTCCCTTGATACTTCTTTCCCTTTATAATGCAAAACTGGCCTCCCTTGTCATTAGATTTTCCAATCTCGTCCAGGCAGTCCCCAGTTTTGCGGTTGTAGCTGTGGTTGTGCCTTTAATAGGTATCGGCTTTATCCCTGCTGTTATCGCCATAACGTTGAGGGTACTGCTTCCTATCATCAAAAATACATACATAGGGCTTTTCAGTATAGACCCTTCACTGCTGGATTCTGCAAAAGGAGTTGGGCTGACAGAGTTTCAGATTATAAGGTATGTGAGGCTTCCAAATGCATACCCTGCCGTTTTTGCAGGAATTAAGTTTGCCGCCATCCTTGCAAACAGCGTTGCAGTCCTGACAGCCCTTATAGGTGGAGGAGGTCTGGGATCCATGGTTTTTGAAGGACTTACAAATTTCAATACCAGCAAAATTCTGGCAGGGACCCTTCCGGTCATAGGCATAGCTCTTTTTCTTGACTTCTTCTTTTCAGCGCTGGAACGCCGTTTGACCCCGGAATACCTTAAAACTTAAACTGTAAATAGAACTTAAGACATTTGTAAAGACAGGACCTAAACGCTATAATTTAAGATATCATGTGGAATTTGCAGATATTGTAAAAAACTGTTCTTTCTCCGTGAATTGCCTTTCTAATTTATATATGATGAGAGCACTCGTAGAGAATGTTGCTGGAAGTTGAAACCACAGGCTAAATTTATATCAAGCGATTCATATACAATAATAAGCATTATCTTGAGGAAGGTTTTCAGGTAGTTAACAGCCAAGAAGTTAACAGCCAGAATTCAAACTTATATAATATAATTATATTGTAATACATTATCGGGCATTTTGTACTTTTTTGGCAATGCAACCCTGGCATATCTTTCCGTTCAATTAATCTTGGATGTTTGCTAAATATTTTTGTTAAGTTAACGCCTCATTACAGGGAATTTCATGCTTGATCCGATACTTCTGCTTGGGCTGGTAGTTGCCGTGCTTATCATGTCCCTTGTAGCACGCGCCCTCAGCTGCTATTTTCGGATTCCTTTTATCATTTTCCTGTTGATCGAAGGAATTCTTGTAGGGCCCGAAGTCCTCAACCTGCTGGACCCTGCTCTCTATATCGATGGGCTAAGCGCTATCGTGGCAATTTCGATATCCGTGATTGTTTTTGATGGAGGGCTTCACATCGACCTGAAGCATATAAGGATGGTCCAGGAAAGTGTTCTGAAACTGACAACAATAGGGGTCTTTGTGACCTTTTTGGGGACTACGGTTCTTACCAGCCTCCTGATAGGCCTCCCTCTTGAGCTTGCAGCCCTTTTCGGAGCGCTCGTCACAGCAACAGGGCCGACAGTAATAACTCCTATTGTAAGAGATATCCGGATTAGTCACAGGCTTGGAAAGATTCTGGAACTTGAGGGGGTTCTGAATGATGCTGCCAGTGTAATCTTGCAGCCATGGTTTTCGAATGGGTTGCGGCAGAACTTTCCGGGACTGATGCTGTTGTCTTTATCCTTTACAGATTGGGGATAGGAATTGCACTCGGGACTTTAAGCGGTTTTGCCCTCAGGTGGTTCTTTACCAGGGGTATAGCAATCAGCAATCAGACTGCAAGACTGGTTTCCCTGACTGCGGTATTTGCCTGTTTCGTCCTTTCGGAACACCTGGGCAATGAATCCGGAATTCTGGCAGTAGCTATCTTCGGGATTATCCTTGGGACTTCAGAATTCCCTTACAAGGAGAATATCAAAGAATTCAAGAGTGATATTGTGACTGTGATGCTCTCTCTGATTTTCATCTTGCTTGCTGCAATGCTTAAGTTCGAAGATATCCAGAGAATAGGAGTGAGCGGGATAGTCCTTGTATTGCTTCTCATATTCTTTATTCGTCCAATGGCAGTTTTTGTTTCGATGTGGAATTCGCGGCTTAAAACTAACGAAAAACTTTTTCTTTCCTTTATTGGCCCCAGAGGCGTTGTACCGACTTCGATTGCAACCTATTTCGCAATCAAGCTCGATTCAATGGGTATTCCTGGAGGGCAGGCCCTTGTGGGGCTTGTTTTTCTTACGGTTATTATCACGGTCTTTTTAAGTGGCAGTCTCTCAAAAAAAATCGCAGAGATGCTGGAGGTAATTCCTATGGAAATTCTTATCATTGGTGGAGGAAAGGTGGGCAGGATTCTTGCCGAACGTTTTGACAGAAGAGGAGAAAATGCAGTTGTTGTGGATATTTCCGGGTCCAACTGCAAGAAATGTATGGACCTCGGAATCCGGACTATTCAGGGTGATGCAGGGGATGTAAATGTCCTTAAAAAGGCAGGAATCGAGAATGCCAAATATGTGGTTGCAACAACCAATAAAGATGACACAAACCTTCTCTTCTGCCAGATTGCTAAAACTTCTTTCGGATTCGGAGGCGAGCAGCTGGTGGCCAGGGTAAACGAGATAGAAAACCTTCAGGCTTTCTGGAACCTGGGAATCCGTGCCATTAGCCCGGCCATGACCACTGCAGTGATGCTTGACAATATGATCGGAAGGCCTCATCTCTTCTCCATGTGTGAGGTAGGCGGCGAAGGAGATATGATGGAAGTCAAGGTCACGAACCCCAGGGTAATCGGGAAAGCCATCAAGGATATCCAGTTCCCTGAAAAGAGCCTCCTAGTTATGGTCCAGCGGGGAAGTGATTCTATTATTGCCCACGGAAGCCTTGTGCTTGAATATGAAGATATAGTAACCGTTATTGGGGAAGGAGATGCGACCAAGAAGACCGCGGATATACTTTACAAATAAAACAAATTAGTTTGTGGATTATTCTCTGGTAATATAAATAGAGAGAAAATAATTTTAAAATAGTTTGCATTATGAATCCGATTTGTAAAGGAAGAAATCTCTCTTCCCTAACTATGAAAAAATACATGGAAAAGATATTTGCTTCGATTCAATTTTTCTTGGGAAAACTATAGAGTAAATACGCAAATTTTAAATGTTCAAATAATGAATTTAATAAAAAGGACTTTTATATGTTTTTCAGTTCTCAGAGACTTCCTACATCCCAAAATATATCAATATTAAGAAACAATCTATTCTAAGCTACTGGGCAAAATTTTGTCCTGAGTAACTTATATTATCAACTGTTTGACTGACTATATAAAATGTTTACTACAAAGTGCCTTGTGGGTAAATTATTGGGTGGTTATTGGCAATTTAATAATATCTCTCTACCGATGAATAATTGTAAAGTTAACGTAACCATCCGATTGTATAACCAATTAATAAAGCGTATAAAGAAACTTGAGGCTAATTTCGAAGCAGAGACAAGAGGAAGGCAAGTGAATTTTCTTTGAGGAGAGGCGGGACTACCTTAAAAAGGATAAACTCATCCCTCAAAATCGGTTGAGTCAATGAGCATGTGCCTTTTCGGGCTTGTAATTCATTACTGTGAGACTCTTAAAGGGGCAGCTGCTTCCTGCCGGAAGAATACTTTCACCCCGCTTCACTCAACTTTATATCCTCTGCTGCAGTAATTTAAAGTGCCTCACAATAAGATTCAGACAACCATGAGGCTTGAGGTCGAATAAAATGAGACAGACTGCAGAATCCATTAGAGACCGGTTTATGAAACTTGGCGTCGATGTGCCTGTTGAGGACATCGAAAGCAGACTCGACGAGCTGATTAAAAAGTTCAAGGTACCTTCAAACGAAGCTCAGCGCAGTGTAACGAACTATTTTTTGAAAAAGTATTCAATTCCTAAAAATGAGTTTTATGTCAGGCAGGCTGAACCCCAGCTCACCAAAATCGCGAATATTTCGGAAAACGGGCAATGGGCAAACCTTAAGGCAAAGGTTGTTCAGCTCTGGGAAAATACCCATGAATCCATATCTCAGGTTGGACTTCTTGGAGATGAAACAGGAATCATAAAGTTTACCATCTGGAAAAATGCCGAACTTCCTCCTCTCGAGCAGGGAGAAAGCTACCTTCTCAGGAGTGTAGTTGTTGGGGAATATAACGAGAGGTTCCAGGTCCAGGTTAACAAGAACAGCTCCATTGAGAAGCTCTCCGAGCCTGTTGAAGTAGGAGGCGGGGATTTCACTCCTGTGGTAAGGGAAGCCGAACTCAGGAACATTGCTGATCTTGTCGAAAACCAGTGGGCAACAGTAAGAGGAAAAGTTGTCCAGCTCTGGGAGAACTCCCATGAGTCTATAGAACAGGCAGGGCTTATAGGCGACGAAACCGGAGTCATCAAATTCACCAACTGGGCAAGTTCCGAACTTCCGGACATGGAAGAAGGGAAGAGCTACATGCTGAAAAATGTGGTCGTTAGCGAATGGAACGGCAAGGCTCAGGTCCAGCTTAACAGATCAAGCTCCATAGAAACACTCGATGAAGACATTGAAGTAAGGACTTCCATGTTTACATACTTCGGGGCAATGGTTGATATTCAGACCGGATCCGGACTTATAAAACGCTGCCCTGAGTGTAAAAGAGCTCTGGTTAAAGGTGCCTGTGCCGAACATGGAAAGGTCAAAGGAGAATATGACCTCAGGATAAAGGCAGTTCTCGATTCCGGAACCTCCACACAGGATGCCCTGATTAACAGAGAACTTACCGAAGAGCTTTCAGGCATCTCTCTTGACACTGCTATTGCAATGGCTGCAGATGCCCTTGACCCCGGAGTTGTGCTGGACAAACTGAAACACGAGCTTGTCGGCAGGTACTATACCGTCACCGGACACAAGCTTGACCGTTATATCCTTGTGGAATCGATTACTCCAAGGACTTCTCTTGATAGGGAACTGCTTGATCAAATGCTTGCTGAACCGCTCGCCCAACAGGAGGTGGAGTAAATGGCAGGCTTCTTTAGAGAGGCAGCTCGCCGAGTTTTTGCCCAGGAGCTGAAAGACTCGAACCTTACCTCAAAGGATGAAAGCGACCAGTATGCTCCGCAGTATCTCCTCACCCCGACAGGGGCAAAAGTGAACCGCATCTTCGTTGTGGGTACACTTATTGAAAAAGAAGATATAGGCACTGACTCCGAGTACTGGAGGGGCAGAGTTTCCGATCCCACAGGTTCTTTCCTTGTCTATGCAGGGCAGTACCAGCCCGAAGCTGCTCAGTTCCTTGCTGAATGCGAACTGCCTGCTTTTGTTGCGGTGATCGGTAAGACCAGTACCTATACTACAGATGATGGAAATGTCCTTACCTCCATTCGTCCGGAATCTATCCAGCAGGTGGATGAGCTGACAAGGAATCTCTGGGTGCTTGATACTGCAAAGCAGACTCTTGAGAGGATAAGGGCAGTCGAGGCGCAGGAAGATCCTAACTCAAAGCTTGCAAAAGAGCACTATTCCACTGATACGGAGATTTACCGCGAAACAGTGAAAAAGGCTCTCGAATCCCTTAAAGACAATACATAAAAAGTAATAAATTTTGTAACCGTGTAAAACGGTATATTTAAATAGTCGGAAATTCAGGGACTTTTTATCCTGAATTTTCGTTTTCAAGTAAAGGAACTTTATGTTTCTTTAGTTTTTCTGAATCCTTTTCTCAGGTTTTTATTTTGTTTTATTCTGGTTTTATATGCTTTTCCTATTCTTTTCCAGATTTCTTTCCATAAAGTTCCCTGAATTTAATTTAATGAAAAAATTTCTCTTTTTTTCACTAAATTAGAGAAGTTAAAGGCAAAATATAGATAAATAAACGAAGCAGATATAAAATAAGTACTACATGCTTGAATTAGAATCTACGTTAAAATTGATCAGTTAATCGATATATGGGATGATTCTGTGAAAACCTATCTTGTGGTCTGGTTCAGTAGTGAAGGAGTCCGCCCGTCTGAGGTCAACAGGAGGTTGCTGTCCCTGGGTTTCGAACCCATGCAGGGCAGCTATGACTTTGTATATAACTGGAACAGCAATGTTGGTGTTGAAAAGATTCTCGAGTTTGGAGATAAAGTCTATCTGAGCCTTCAGGGCACAGGTGTAATGTTCAAACTGGAGAGTATGTGAATTCCCAAAAGTTTGCTGAATAAGTAGTAGTTCCAGAGATCTCACCTAGCGAGGCATGTGCCTGATTTCTGGCAGCAGGTCCGGCAATAAGAGATCCCTAAACAGGTCTGAATCTATCTTCTTAAAAATCCACTGGCAGTTTAAGACGCCTGTACTTCTTTTTTATTTATGACTCTTTTCCTCTTTTTGTTTTTTCAGGGCATCCCGGAACTTAATATATTCACAGCTGTCTCCTTCAAGTGTAATTACCCTTCCTTCTATACTCCCTTTTTTGATAATGAGTTCTACTACACTTGGACTTGACATTCTGGGTTTTGTAGGAGAACCAGGACAGACAAGCATTACGTCTTTTCTTTCAATCAAAGGGCGGTGCAGGTGGCCGAAAATCAGAATATCCACTTCCATTTCTTTTGCCAGATATCCCTGTGCTGTTGTATCCATTACTGAGAGCCCTCCTTCATGAATCACCCCGATTTTTACCCCTTCAACCTCAAATTTCAGCCTTTCGGGAAGGAGTTGCTTGAGTTCGAAGCTGTCATCATTTCCGGAAACGGCTTTCAGCTTGCCGCTGGCATTAAAGGCCTGATAAGCCTCTATAGTACTGAAGTCTCCTGCATGGACGATCAGGTCGCAGTCTTCGAGAAGGCTTTGAAGCTGCCCGGGAATCTCTCCTGTTTTAAGATGAGTATCGGAAAGTGCAATCAGTTTCATGAGAAACCTCCGTTATAACGTAAAATGTACCGTTTGAAGATAAAAATGTACAGCGTAAATTCAGGAAGCCTGAGAGTCACACTTTAATTTGAAATTTACGCTTAACATTTGAAAAACGAAGATTCGAGTTCCGGATCCATATTCAGAACCTCAGAACCCGAATTAAATATAAAAATAAAAATGAAAGATATTTTACTCGACTGTCAGTTTACTCAACTGTCAGGTCCACAAGTTCATACTCAAGGTTCTCGGTTTCCAGCCTATTCAGGAGAGCAGATACCTGTTCGTCCACTGAGACTACCAGAGATGAAAGTCCATGATATGCAGCCTCAATGACAGATTCATTTGTCCCGAACATGACATTGGGACTTATGCCGATCTTGCGAAGAGCAATTAATGACTCCACACCGATTGCTGCTATATACGGTTTTGAACTTGCCAGCATTTTCAGACGCTCAAGGTCCACTTTCCTTGACCCTCCGCGCTCAACTCGCGGAACCTTGCAGATCGTGATATTTGCGTTTTCCAGGTCTATAAGTCCCTTGAGGCTGGTTACTCCTACATCGTCTCCCTGGGCAGCGTCGGATATGACAGTTCCTGATGCTCCTGTCTTTTCCGTGGTGCTCACATAGAGAAGCCCGTGATCCATTTTCAGGTAAACCTGCTGACCTTCTTTTACTTCCTCTTTCGTAATGGCTGTCCAGGTTGAGACATGGCTGATTATATCCTCCATGACAAAGCGGGCATACCGCTTCATTTCGGCAGCGTTTTCAAGGACCCATTCAACGCCTTCTTTTGTTATCCTGTACCGGACACGGCCCTCTGTGACAATCAGCCCGTCATTCACAAGTTCCTTAATGTATTCGGAAACAGCCTGGGGGGTTATTCCAATTTTTGCGGCAATCTCTTTTTGCCTTACATTCGGCTGGTGGGCTGCAATCTCAATAAGGACCTGAAACTTGGTGACTCCGCTCTTGGTCTGGAGGATTTTAATCATCAATCGTAATTCTCCTCAACATCTTCAATTAATTTTAATCTCTGCCCCATTACTGAAAGCCTTTCGGACCTGCGGGCAACAGCACAGATATAGAAAGGATTCTTGTTAAGAGTCCTTGTGAGGTTGCTCATTGAGGTGTTGCCTTCTTCTACCAGTCTTTCCAGTTCTTCCATAGCATCCTTGACCTCCTCATAAGGTTTGAAGGTCAGCATGATGATATCACTGAGGTCTTCAAAGGAACACTGAAAGTTCACCTGAACCTTTGAGTAAGAACTGTGGTATTCTTTTGAAGGTTTTTGTCCTGCTTCAGGGACTCTCCACTGGCTTTCAAGGAGCCCGGCTTTTTTCAGAATATGAAGACTTTTTGATGAGTCCGAGCCTATAAACTCATCGATTTCCGCTCTGGTCATCCATTTATTAGAAAGTGCATCAAATATTTTTTTATGGGTTCTGGATCCAAAAGTCCTGAGTAATGGTACTAAATAGGAAGGATCGTTAATTATTCGAGTTCTTTTACCCATTTATGTCCTCTCCTTCTCGCCTTATGTTATCAGCTTTTAAATTTTATAAGATTTGTGATGTGATTTATTCGTTATAAGCAATCTCAAGCCCTTCGGGCCCATCCCATGTAAAAACAGGGGCAGAACGCTTTATCCCGCGGGACTTTTCATGCAGGGCATGAGCAACGATCGGGAGAGCAATGGTAGCGTCCACAAAAACCTGCACTTTTTTTGCCTGAGGTGCAATCTTACCCCAGGAAACCGCTTCGTCAAAAGTGCAGCCTGAAAGCCCGCCCCAGTGCGGAGCATCCGAGGTATACTGGATAGCATATTCATGCCCGGCGACATCCATTCCCAGAATCGAAGCTATCACTTCTGTCTGCTGGATAAAGTTCTTCGGGACTCCGCCCCCTACATAGATTACTCCCGTATGTCCTGACTTTTCTACAATCTGAGTAATTTCATCAACATCTTTTATCTGGTCTATTTCAAGTTTCAGCCCTCTTCTCCTTGCTATGGTGAGCCCTATGCCTATGGAACTGTCAGACAGGGCAGGCACAAATATAGGGATATTATGCCTGTATGCACTTACAACTATTGAGTCTTCGGCAGCTCCTCTCCTTACAAGCTCTTTTCCGAGAAGATACATGAACTCCCTTGAAGAACAGCTAATCTCTCCGATCTCCTTTGCAAAATCTGCAATCAGGTTGTCTGCGGTTCTAAATTCTTCTTCAACTGCAAAGATATCATAAATTCTGTCCACGCCGTGTTCAAAGAGTTTTTCATCGTTAGCGAGGTGTGAACCGACATAGTGCTTCCTACCGAGAGCTTCGTGAGAATCGTGAAACAGATTTGCCCCTGTGCTTACAAGGCAATCGATCTTTCTTTCCCGAATCAGATATGAAATAACCCTGCGCATTCCTGCAGGAACCATGGCTCCGGATAAACCCATAAGCACAGTAGTGTCCTTTTCTCCGAGCATATTGTGCCAGGCCTGAACTGACTCAGCAAGCTTTCTGCCCTGAAAGCCGGTTCTGAGCATTCCGTCCATCAATTCGCTTATAGACCTGTCTTTTACATCAATTGGAACTGTCGGGTTGTTCGTGAATACATTGTGACGCATACCATTCTCCACATAAATAAGCAGATTGCGATAGATAGGTTTTGCCTGTGATCCCCTTATTGTCCTGTCTTGCAGGTACCCGGCAATAGACGGTAAGAGACGCAAATAACGTTAAGGGATTATATATTTTTTATTAAATATCAATATATGCAGACTCTCTCGCCTGAAGAATCCTTGCAGAGGCAGGCTCTCTAAAGGAAGCCCGGTTTGATGTTTTTAAGAGTTATAAATTAAGAGTGAATTGCGTGTAATGAACGGTTAATGATTTTACTGCTTTAAGTTAATGATTCATAAAGGAAATATTAAAGTAAACATGGGGATGTTCATAAATAAGTGATACTGTGCAAATGATGTACGTAAATAATACTGCTAACGTATATGAAGTAACAGCATTACTTGAGTTCTGTACGAAAACCTTTTTATTTAAACTACAAAAATTGCTGCGGATATTACAGTCATCCAGTTTCCGTTTCCGTGCAAGAAGGCTGACCTGGAAATGCTGAAAGTTTTAAGAGGTGCTTCGTTTGTCCAAGTACTATACATGCTTTCTGCAAGTTTTACGGCATGTTTCCCTGCATCCTCCTCACTTTCTTCGTAAGTGTGATACTCGGAGACATAACCGTGCTTGCCAGCGTCCCTGGGAAGAGCGCATCCGACGGAAGTAGTTAATGTTCTTCCGGGCTCATTGGAGGAGATCCTGGACATCACACAGAAAACTATCTCCCCAGGGATCAGTTCTTTCAGACCTTCTTCCTTTGTCACAATTTCACATTTCGGAGGCAGGATGGAACTTACAGTTACAAGGTTAAACTTTTCAATGCCTGCATCCCTGAGTGAAACCTCAAATGATTCAAGTTTTTCTGGGTGTGTGCCGATTCCACTTGTGAAGAATACTTTCCTCGGAATTAACTTTGCAATCATTTTTGCAGCCTTGAAATACCATCAATTTAAGCTTAAATCAGATAGCAATTATTATTTTTAAGCGTTACCCTTCAATTCTGCTGGAAAAAAGTTTGATTTTTATTTCTTCAGGTATTGCGGACTGCAAAACTTCATTTCTATCCATTTCTATTTAAATGCGTTTCTCAGGAAATCCTTACACTAAGTTTTTTACACTAAGTCTTTCGATTTAAAGTTCCTTTACTTTTATTACCTATGTTAAATAAATTTCTTCACTCAAAATTAATCTCTAACTGATAAGATTTTCTTTGCTTTTATATTTTCTTACCAATACTTCCTGGCTCCTGGATTTTTTCACTGGAATTCTTTTACTTTCCGGTTACTTCCCGATCTTTCTGCAAAATCTCTCATAAGCTTTATATTATGCAGGATAATTACATCGTGTGTTACTCCCTGCAATTTTCCTGTCCGCAGCCTTTTAATCGGGAAATGTTCAGTTTTTTCCGGAGGCTTTCGGAAATGCGGACCCGATTACATGCGTTATTGTAGCAGGAGATTGTGTTTTCCTGGCTTCAGGCCTGAAGACAAACTATCATTAATTAACCCTAATCTCGATATAAAGGCAGAGAAAATGGCAGAGAAACTCAACCTTAAACTTATGCAACTGCTCGATGGCAGGCAGCTTTCAATAAGCGGACTCACGCGGGAATTGAAAGCTGAGGGAATAGAAGAACACAGGCTGGTTCTGACCGGCTACCTCAGGGCACTCAGGGATCTTGAACTTCTAGAAGAAAGCGAGGTTCCCCCCTCCAAAATCTATGCCTTGTCTGAAAAAAGCAAAGAGCCTTTGCCGGAAAAAGGCAGGGACCTCAAGTCAGCAGATTCCTCTGAGCCTGAGGACATTTACCTTATTTTCAGGACACAGCTCCTTAAAATCGATCTGGACTTCCGGATTCCTGTTGGCGTATATGTAATTTCCCGACTTTTCGAAAGACCCTGTTTCCGCAGGGAATTAAAACTGGTAGGGATCACCCAGAAGCATCTTGACCAGTATATGGAAAAACCCGGCATTGTTTGCGAAGCTCCGGACTCACATCTGAGAAAGTCCAGAGCCGACATCACAAAAATTGAAATCCCCTCAGATGACCCTGCATACGAAATTCGCGAAAATAGGGAAGAGATAACAAGGCTTGCAAATGACGTGCTTGCAGGGATGATAAAACACAGGATAGACCTTGAAGGGCTCGTGGCAAAAAGCAAGCAAACTACCCTGCTTCCCTGAAAACCTTTACACTGATTCCAATCCTACCTTTATGCGGATCTGAACTAATCAACGATCAAGCCGCAGGCTGGCCAGAACATGAAAGTTGCCTGTATCCAGATGGATGTGCTTCACTGTAAGAAGCAGGAAAACCTTGAAAATGCCCTTTACATGGCTCTCGAAGCTGTTGAGAAAGGGGTCGAATTAGTTGTTTTTCCCGAAGTTTTCTCCACAGGTTTTTGCTATGAAAATCTCGGCCATGTCGCAGAAAGTTTTCCTTCCCCGGTCCTTGAAAACCTGGCATGTTTTTCCGAAGCTAACGACTGCATCATTCTGGGTTCAATTATCCAGAAGGACAGTGGAGAAAAGTGTAGAGAAAATGGTTTTAGAGAAAATGGTTTTACAGAAGAAGACTCAGAAGAAAACGGTGCTGCAGGAAAAGAAAATAATATTTCCGGAAAAAAAAGGGAAATACCGGAAAGTAAAAACTCCGCCTTCTACTACAATCTCGGCTTTTGCTTTGAGTCAGGAACCCTTGCGGGTACTTACCGTAAAACTCACCCCTTCAAAAAAGAAAATAGTTATTTCTCAAAGGGCAGTTCGATAGAACCTATTTCCCTGAAAAAACAAAACCTGAAAATTGGCTTTGAGATCTGCTATGAGATCCGTTTTCCCGAGGTTGCAAGAAAACTGGCCCTTGCCGGCTCTGACCTGCTTGTGACCACAGCTGCCTTCCCAAATCCCAGGTCCGAACACTGGAAGATCCTTGCAAAGGCAAGAGCAATCGAAAACCAGATCCCGCACATCGCCTGCAACCGGACAGGTTCTGCTCCTGACTGCGACTACTTCGGAAAATCGATGATTATCGATGCATGGGGTGAAGTAAAAGCCGAGGCAGGGCATAAAGAATGTGTGATTGTTTGCGACCTTGACCTGTCCGGAAAAGATGAGATTCGAAAAGTTATTCCAGTTTTTGAAGATAGGAGACCTGAGCTTTATTCCGACAGTTAATGTATTTTCGGAACTTTTTTGAAAAATCAGATTAATCTTATTAAACCTGTGTTGTTTTTATTACTGTGAGCAGCACGCAATTTGATTGAAAGCTGGTTTCTCAATTCAATCGTATAAGTCCTGTACCGGAATATTTTAGGGAAGTAGAAAAATGAAAAATATAATTACAATTCAGCATACACAATCTGTCCATCATACAAATGGAATGATCGGGTCCTGGACTGATTGGGAATTAACTGCTCTGGGAAAGCAGCAGGCATTTAATATCGGTGAAGCATTGAGAAAAGAAGTAACAGATCAACATTATGTGATGTATACATCCGACTTATTGCGAGCCAGACAGACAGCAGACATCGTAGCTTCCTCCCTGGAAATAGTCCCGATTTATAAAAAGGAACTTCGAGAAATTGACCTGGGGAGCGCCACCGGGAAATCGGTTGAATGGTTACGTAAAAATCAAATCAAGCAGGATATACTTATATCGCCACTGGATTATAAGCCCGTACCGGATGCAGAATCAAAAAGAGATCTATATGGTCGACTGCTTCCTTTTTTATGCGAAATACTGAGTTCTCAGGAAGAAAATATTATAATAGTCTCTCACGGCGGCACATTAAGTATGCTATTTTACATGTGGCATCACCATAATATCAATAATCTGGAACACACGGAGTTTCGGGGATTACCGGGAGGAGTTTCAGTTTTAAGTGAAAACGGTAAAGGGGTAAGAATTATACGAAAATTAAACGATTTATCTTACTTATGTAACTCTGCCAAATGAAATTTTCTGCGCTTAAATTCTCTTATCCAGCATCCCGGTAATCAGCTGCAAATCAATCCCTGCTCCACTGATTAACAAACGTTCTTTTTTATTGCCAAGTAATTTCTGTGTCCAGTCAACAAAGCCGCCGTCCACAATTTCTATGTCATTAACGCTGATCTTGAAATTGAGGCCCTGATAATAGGTGTTATCGGTTTCTTCCCTGTTCACTATGAAATCAATCTCCGGATATCTTTCACGAAGATAGCAGTGGATTCTATCAATAAATCCCATTTTATCCTTATGGCCATTTCTTATGTTAAGGGACACTTTGAGGTTATGCCCCAGTTTCTCTCCGAAATAGTTTATGTAAAATCCTATCTGTCTGGATATCGCATCTTTTTCAAAGCCGTAAGAACCGGTGTCTTTGCCGGAACTGACAATAGTAAACAAGCTAAAATGAGGGACAAATGCATTACTCTTAAACATCTGTCCGCGAGTAACCCTGCAGGTTGCAGATAAATGAACTGGACTTTTTGTGTTATCAATGGTTTTGTTTTTTATTCCATTTGCAAGGTATATGGCAAGCATATTGGTGCTGTCTGCAGTGAGCTCCAGTCCTCTTGTTGCAGAAATGACATTGTTCTGGTCAACCTTCGCTATAACAGAACAGCTTCCCAGCGGGCTTGCGGGAGATAATAAAAGAGGTGAAAAATCCGAAGCTTCAGCCATTTCGAGCATTAATAGTTCTACCTGCTTGACTTTAATCGGATTAAGCTCGGATGGCTTTACAAAGCGGCTGGACTCATACCTGCTTAATATGTCATGTGGAGTGTTTTTGTTCGCCATCTCTTTTGAAAGGGCAAGCAAAAATGCAGTGATTTCAGACTGCGATAGCCTGGTTGTAAGTTCGTTTATTAAATTTTTGTTGCCTGCTTTTTCAAGCACATGTTCGATTATACTGTGCTGATTCATTATCACACCATCCTTCTTTTTGTTTATTGACAGAAACCGGCCGTCCTCAACTACATAGCTGATATTCCGGGATCAGACTTCCCGGCGCGGACAATAATTTTATTTTTATCTACTG
The DNA here is from genome assembly GCF_000970285.1 of Methanosarcina horonobensis HB-1 = JCM 15518. NCBI lineage: Archaea > Methanobacteriati > Methanobacteriota > Methanomicrobia > Methanosarcinales > Methanosarcinaceae > Methanosarcina > Methanosarcina horonobensis. The sequence continues at coordinate 1,434,620 of NZ_CP009516.1, forward strand.
TATGCAGGCGGGTTCGAGCGGAGCGCGGCGCGTGGACAGAAAGAACTTGAGATGCAATTTACAGCCGTTCAGGAATAATACCTGCCAATTAACCAGGGAGCACAAAAAAAGAAAAAAGTAAGAAGTCCCGAGCTTTTTCTTTGCCCGGATACAGAGTATTCTGGTCGAAAAGAAACTTTTTACTCTTCCTTCTTTTCCTCAATATAAATTGCAGGCCTCAGGGGTTCTGCAAACCTGGACTTTTTCTGCGGGTCATACTCAGGAGAATCTGCGCTCTGGATTTCAACCGGGCAGCCGATTTCTTTTTCCAGGAAGGAGGCTGATTCTTTCAGGAGGTCCTGTTCATCAAGACCGAGATAAGCAAATGTCTCATAGCGTTCTGCGCCTCCGCTCTTGAACTCGGGAACTATTTTCTGAACAAACTTCGGGATCTCCTTTCCAAAGCGCTTTATCTCAGGTTTTGCCATCAGCGCTTTGATCAGCGTACCGACCTCAAGAGGAGCTTCTACCTGCAGTTCGCAGGCACACCTTATGGCTTCGGCTTTCCAGGCAGGAGCTGTATAAAGATAGACCTTCTGAGGGGTCATCTTCGTAACCCTTATGATCTCTTCAATATCGTTCAGGGTACTCTTTACAGCCTCTTCTGCAAGTTCTGCGCCCTCATCTATAAGGTCTTCGTTGTAGAGAGGGTACTGGGCAAGGGAAATCGGGTCTTCGTGTCCCATGGCTTCCCAGATCTCTTCACAGAGGTGAGGGGTGAAAGGAGCCATAAGCCTGACCCAGTTGTCCAGCACGTAGTAGAGAAGGGCTTCTCCGCCTCTCCTCTGGTACCACCTGACATCATTTATGAGCAGGAAGAAGGAGTTCTGGATGGCTTCCCTTGTCTGGATGGAGTCAAGGGCAATATTTGTCTCCTTTATGTAGTTCTGCATTCTCGAAAGCATCCAGCGGTCGATTTGCTTCAGCTCGGTATTCAGGCTTGCACGCTTTCCGCTTTCAATGACATCCTTTGAAAAGGCGTAGAACCTGTCAACCTGCCTGCGGGCAGAATCTATTCCTGTCTTCTGCCAGTCTGCATCCTGGGTCTGTTCGGCTGTTGAAAGGATATACATCCTTGTTATGTCTGCTCCGTAAGCACTGACCGCACTTTCCAGAGTCAGGATAGGACCTTTGGACTTGCTCATTTTCTGTCCTTCAAGGGAAACAAAACCATTTACTGCAAGGGCTCTTGGCCACCTGTCCTCTTCAAAGAGGGCCACATGGTGGAAGAGGAAGAAAAGCAGGTGGTTCGGGACAAGGTCTTTTCCTGAAGAGCGCAGGTCAACCGGGTACCAGTAATTGAAGTGGCTGCGAATTTCTTCCAGGAGTTCCTGTTTGAGGCCGGTTTCTGCAGAAACTGCTGCGGAATCGCCTGTTTCGAGAAGGACATAGTCGAAGAATGAAAGGGTAAGCTGTTCAAGGGCAAGCTCGCCTTTCTCGATGAACCTGGCAATGATATAATAGCTCATATAGATTGTCGAGTCCCCAAGGGATTCAATTAGCCACTCTTTATCAAATGGCAGGCGGGTTCCAAGCCCTTTCCTGCGGGCACATGCCTTGTCTTTGAGCCAGTCAACCTTGTTTTCGAACTCCACTCTGTACTCTTCTGGAATGATCCGCATCTGGCTGAGACACTTGTAAACCTTTGCTTTCCATTCGGGATTTGAGTAGTTCAGGAACCACTGTCCCTTCACCATGTTCACGACACATGGAGTCCCGCAACGGCAGACCACTGGTTCGCTGAATTCATAAAAAACTTCTCCTGAGTTCGAGGCAATGAAATCTCTGGTAAGTACGTCTTTGATTTTGGAGACCGGATATCCTTTATATTTCCCTGTAAGCTCCTTAAGGACTCCGCCGTGGAATTCTCTCCTGTACACGATCTTTGTGGCTTCTTCGGCTTTCGGGTCTTTCTGGTTTACAATTCCCATGCTTTCCACTATTTCTTTTGCCGGAAATTCCCCGAATTCAGGGACCTGGATCAGAGAGATAAGTTCGATTTTCTTGAGGTCTTCGGTTATTCCATATTCGCTCAGGTCAGCATCATAGAGGTCGCGGAGGGCAAGGTAGTCAAAAGGCGCGTGGGCGGGGACACTCATCACTATTCCGCTTCCGTTTTCAGGCCTCACAAAGGATGCCGGAAGGGAAATTACTTCATCTCCGGTTACCGAGTTTGTGAGTTTTATCCCTATTATGGATTTTGCAGGCACATCCTCAACATATTCGACTGTCCTGTCAGTGAAGGTAAGTTTCCTGAACGCGTCCCTGCTGACAACCCAGAACTCCACGTTTCCGTCCTTCTCAACCCTTGCTTTTACGTAATCTACTTCAGGGTTGACCCAGAGGTTTGTTACTCCGTACGTCGTTTCAGGCCTGAGGGTAGCACAGGGGAGAACCAGGTCTTTATACCTGAACTTTATCAGAGTGTACTCCACGATTGTAGCTTCTTCTCCATGCAGGATATCGTGGTCTTCTACAGGGTTATTGTCGTTGGGGCACCATTTTACGGGGTGGGACCCTTTGACGATCAGACCTTTTTCTTCAAGCCGGATATACTGCCATTCAATGAACTTTTTGTAGGTCGGGTCAGTTGTTGTAAACTTTCTCCTCCAGTCAATGGAGTACCCTATCATGCGCATGGCTTTCTCGGCTTCCCTTTTGAAATAGTCTACAATCTTTTCCGGAGTATCGAGTGTCGGCAGGATATCTCCGGGGATCCCGTGGAGGCGCTCATAGACATCCATAGTCTGCGGATCACGGTTTGCAATAAGTTCTGCAAGCCCGACAATGGGCGTACCTGTTACATGGAAGCCCATGGGGTAAAGCACGTTATACCCGAGCATCCTTTTATGCCTTGCCACCACGTCGCCTATTGTGAAGGTACGAGTGTGGCCTGCATGCAGGTTCCCGTTAAGGTAGGGGTAGGGGATTGTTATGAAGAACTTTTCCCGTTTGTCCGGTTCAGCCTGAAAAATCCGGCTCTCATTCCATTTTTTCTGCCATTTGTTTTCGATTTCGTGAGGCTTATAGTCCTGCTCCATTCGTGTTCACGCCCACCGATAATTGTTATGATATAAAAGTCTGAATACAAACCAGAGATATTAGTTATAATAGTAAACAGCTAAGGGAAGCTGATTTGCTGCCCGGAAAACCTTAAAGGAACGAAGGGTACCGGAGCCCGGTTGTCAATCTTTCAACTGTTTACGGTTCCGGTATGTAAATACTTATCTTCGTAACACTTAACTTTGCATTTGTCTGGTTGGTTTTTCCAATAATCTGATCGTCTAATTAATCCAATTCTCTAATCAAGTATTTTTTATCGAATATATCTTATCTTTCCGATTTTATTTTTTCTTTCCGAAGATTGCTTCCCGGATAGACTCAATGTCTGCATCAACAACAGTCGGCTCCTCACACACATCAATTACGGTCTGGGGATCTTTAAGGAGGTGCCCTGTGGTAATGCAGACCACGGTTTCGTCCCTTCCTATGGTTCCCATCTCGACAAGCTTCTTAAGCCCTGCGACAGAGGCTGCACTTGCGGGTTCGACCCCAATGCCCTCAAGCCTTGCGAGGTCTTTCTGGGCTGCAAGGATTTCCTCATCAGTTACGGATTCCGCAGTTCCGCCTGATTCCCGAATTGCGCTCAGGGCTTTTGTTGCGTTTACAGGGTTTCCTATCCTGATCGCCGTTGCAACCGTTTCCGGATTATCTTCTGGAGTGATTTCCGGAGCCCCGCTCTGAATGGCTTTTACTATGGGACAGGAGCCTGCTGCCTGGATTCCGGTCATTTTCGGGAGGGAGTCCGTGATGCCAAGCAGCTTGAACTCTCTGAAACCCTTGTAGATGGCAGTAATATTCCCTGCATTTCCTACGGGAAGGACAACTCTATCAGGCACTTTGAAGCCGAGCTGGTCTGCAATTTCAAAACCAATGGTCTTCTGGCCTTCGAGCCTGTAAGGGTTAATAGAGTTTAAGAGATAGATCTTTTCCTGGGAGCAGAGCGTGCGTACAAGAGCAAGTGCATCATCAAAATTTCCGCGGATACTAAGAACTTTTGCCCCGTGCATAAGGGCCTGAGCTATCTTTCCAAGGGCAACTTTTCCTGCCGGGAGCAGCACAACTACGGGAATTCCGGCTTTTGCTCCGTAGATTGCAAGAGCTGCTGAAGTGTTTCCGGTTGATGCACAGGCAACTGTGCTCATTCCGAGTTCGAGTGCCTTTGTAACCCCAACGGTCATTCCCCTGTCCTTGAAAGAGCCGGTCGGGTTCATACCTTCGTGCTTTACGTAGAGCTCCTTAACCCCTATCTTTTCAGCAAGGCGGTCACATTTATAAAGGGGGGTACCGCCTTCCTTTATAGTCACAGGTTCTCTTTCTACCGGGAGAAGTTTTGCATATTTCCAGACCGAAGGGCATTCGGTTTTTAATTTTTCCATATCAAGTTTAATTGAAGAATAATCATAAATAACATCAAGCAGCCCGTCACACTTGCTGCAGGTATAGATTACTTCATCTTTCGAATACTCTGCACCGCACTCGATACATTTCAGATGGTACATTAAATTGCTCCTGTTTGTGATTAATATCTGATTATCATGAAATATTTAACAGTTTGATTCAGTCAGACCCGAACTAGTGCAACGTATATCTGTATAAACCCTGTACTGTGTAATCCGGGTTTCAGGTCAACATAATCTGGATTTCTGATTAGTATAATATTAGAGTTTAATAATATTTTGTATCCTTAACACTCTACTTGCTTTTAAATCATACTGTTTCTGGCTTCGGACGTCCCTCCAGGACAGGAGCCTTTTATAAAGGATCTTAAAACTATGTTATTAAAGCTAATGCTGTAATTACTACCAGAAAACAGATTTCGAAATTGTGCTCTCATATTTTGACAGTTATACTGATGAGCAAAAACATATCTTTTTCTAACTGGCTGTTTTCAATCACAGTTAAACATTATACATTGTGCATTGCAAAACCATTTTGTCCGCATATCAGTGGGAGTTTTAGAACCGTTTTCAAGGACCATAAACTTGAAGGATAGTCTAAAATTCTTTGTTTAGATTTATACCCTGACAGGTAATTCCATGTCTCGGAACCGGCTTAATATTAAACACATAGTGGATATTATTAGATACCTGCTCAAAATGATACATACTCAATCAAACTTATACTCTTTAATTTCCTTACTGAGGAAATAACCAAGTACAGTCCTGATAAGCACAATAACGCCAAGAATAATCAGATCATCTCTTGAAGGATTCCTCATAGTTCCGAAGATAGCAACAATGATATAAAACTCCAGTCCAAAAAGTATTTTATTTGTAAGTTCCTTTCTGATTTCCTCCAGGTTATAAGATTTTTTTGATATTTCTTGAAAAACTATTTGAAGTACTGCTCTTAATCCGCCGTAAATTATAATAGTTGTGCCAATTGCTTCGAAAACCCACTCAAAAATCTGCAAAAATGCTTCAAATGACCCCAGAACCAATTTTTATCCCTCAAGTTGTCTTTCAAGATTCGGTTAAAAAAGACTCTTTTGTTTCCTTACTCAGGAAGTAACCAAGAATAGTTCTAATGATCACTATGGTTCCAACTATCAGCAGTTCCTCTAAGAAGGGTTTTCTCAGAGTTTCAATCAAATCAGCAATTATCAGCAGTTCAAGCCCGAAAAGGATTTTGTCCGTAAATTCTTTTCTTATACCTTGATAATCTTCAGGCCTTTTGTGAGTCTCTACAAGCAGGATTTTAATTGTAGCTTTTAACCCTCCATAAATTATCAAAACTGCACTCACAACCTCAAAAAATGTTACAAAAGTTGTCAGAACCACACCAGTTATTTCAAGTACCATTCTTCCACTTCCAGAAGGTATCCTGCATCTACATTGATCTCAAAAACGAAATTTTATAAATCCAGAGAAGTGATTTTCCAGATTTTTCCATGCCTTTGTTTCAGGTTCTCATTTATACCCTATATTTGTTTCAATTTTTTTATCTATATCATTTTATCTGTATTCTACATCTTATCTATATTCTATAATTATCTTAATATAATAGACTTGCCTGCATCATCTGCAAATAACAGGTCTATCAAATATGTAGAAAAGGTAAAAAGATCTGAACGCTGGCTAAAATAAAGTCTGAAACCACTGCCTGAAAAATTCGGTTAAAAAGTTTTGCTCCGGTAGTTTATTTTCCGGAGCAGAGAAGGCAATTCCAAACAAAATTCATTTTTAAAAGTTCAGGACTGCAGAGCCTGAATTTTTCCATGCTCTATCCCGTAGGCTTCGACAGCTTTGGGAGCCCCGAGAAGGAGTTTTCTAATCCTGTTATATACGCTCGGGAACTTCTGGGGGTCAAGCTCCTCAAGGAGGCCTGCAAGGATCTCCACCAGGGGAATATGGTACCTTATCTCCATCTGGTCTATGTTTGCAAAAGCATTGAGCAGGTTTACTGTAGTATATTCGTTCACAGGAGCAAGTTTTCTCAGGATTTCTGCAAAGAGGGCCCTGCCTTCCTCGGTCTGGAGGGACTTCTTGCGGTTGCGGGCAAAGCTCCCGTAAAGAGCACGCTGGTCGTTTGTCTGTTCGATCCTGAACGCGTCCGACCTTTCCATTTCCCTGACCAGTTCCACTGCATCAACACTGCTGTTGTTTCCTATAACAGAAAGGAAGGCTTCCCAGGCAATGAGATTCTTTTTCGATTCGGCTTCAAAGGCTCTCAGGACTTCTATTTTGTCAGGAGCCGAACTGTTCAGGTATGCAGCAAATGCGCTCAACCTGTCGGTTGTACAGGCTGCAGTCTCAAATTGCTGTTTTATCAGAGCGTGGATATCAGGGGTATCAAGGGCTGCAAGGACTCCCAGGCAGATGTTTTTAGCCTGCCTGCTCTTGATCACCCTTGCGGTTTCTTCCAGAGAGGAATCTCTCGAAACAGAGGCATTTTCAAAGAAGTTATAGGCAGAAATGAGAGAGCTTCTGTACTTCCAGGCAACTGCCTTCAAGAGCTTCTGTTTTACATCATAGAGTGCCTGGTAGTGGTGGGCATAGCCCGGGTCCTCCACGGACTCAAAAATGGTCAGGAACTGCCCTCCTGCCCTTTCGAGGAGCTGCCGGTCGTTAAGGAGTCTGTAGTAAAGCTCTACAAAGTCTTCGGAAGGAACAGCATTCGGAACCTTAAGCAGCCTCAGCTTTTCCCTGTCCACCAGGGTATAGAAAGCAGTGAACCTGCCAATGATGTCGCTGTCCTTTCTGACCTGTATGAGGAGTTCTTCCTGGCTTGTTTTATAAACAAGTTTTCCATAGAAAGAGTACCCCCTGTTAAGGGAAAGGAAAGCCGGCATATCCACATTTTCAATTACAATCTCTGCGTTTTCTCCGCTTATCCTTTCCAGCACCTCGGCAAGGTCTTTCCCGTTCTCGTCCACAAGGGCTGCCCTGAACGGGAATTCCCAGGGCTTTCCGCCAATAGGGAAGTGCTGTTTGAGGAAGAAAGTAAATTTCCTGGAAGGTTTGTCGTATTCTGCTGAGACTTCGACAACAGGGAACCTGGTCTGCTTCAGCCAGGTCTCGGACATCTCTTTTAAGGGAACCCTGCTTTCTTCTTCCATAGCCTCGATCAAGTCCCGGGTGGAAGCATTGGAGTGGCTGAATTTCTTAAAATAGCGGTCAAGCCCCCTTGCAAAAGTCTCCTTACCTATGAGGCTCTCGACCATGCGCACATATTCAGGGGATTTTACATACGTAACTGCAGTGATCAGGTCATTGGGGTCATTGAACCCGTCAGGAATAATCGGCATGGAAGCAGCCCCCGAGTCCAGTGCAAAAGTCCCGGACGCAGGTGCAAGCAGCTCAAGTACCCTACCTAGCCTCTGATAGTCCTCGCCGAAAAGGAAAGCGTGGTACTGCTCTTCCACGTGCACGGTAACGGCTTCGTTCAACCATATCTCAAACGGGCTTCTCCCGGTAACCTCGGACCCGTTCTGGTTGTGGTAGTATTCGTGTACCTTGACCCTGATCATGTACTCAAAAGCAGGGTCCGTTATCTGCGGGAAAGGCATGATGCGGTTTGTGGTAATTGTGGTGTTCCCCACGTTTTCCATGCCCCCGAAGTCCGAGTTCTGCATCCCTATTTCCCTGTAGACAGTCCCCGTATATTTATACCCCGGAGTGATGGTTTTGACAAGTCCGGCAAGCTTTTCCCTGATCTTCCCGAGTTCTTCGTCCTGCCCGGGTTCGGGCTTTGCCTCTATTTTCAGCTTCTCCCGCCTCCGGACAAGGTCCCAGAGCATCTGTCTGGCTGGCAATTTGTCCTCATCAAACTGCTCAGGCCCGGTAAAGATGTAGACCCACATTACGCAGTCGTGCAGGATATCGAGTGCCTTTTCTGCAGCCCTTGCATCCGAATCCGGCGGCACGAGCAGTTCCAGCATAAAAGTGCGCCCGTCAGGGTATTCGAATTCCCTTTTAAAGGTCGCATAAGTCCCTGCCCCGAGGAAAAAGAGGTAGGTTGCCATGGGCGTTACCGAGTTATCATAGACAATCCTGTCCCTGCCCGGCTTTACTGTAGTCCTTTGAACCAGGACATCTCCGTTTGTTATTAGGTTTGTGTACCTTGAATCTGCAGTGATGGTCGTCCTGTAAGTGCACTTTGCAGTCATGTCATCAATGCAGGGCACAATCCTCTGGAACCCCCACTGCTGGCACTGGGTGATCTGCTGCGGGGGAGCCCCTGCCGGAGTTTCGTCATAGTACAGCCCTTCAAGGATGTTCTTTGTCGGCCTGCAGACCGTATCCGTAATGACTGCAATCTCGGTATGAGGCGGAATCACATCCCTGAAGTTGATTTCGAGAACCGCATCGTCTTTCCTGTACCTGTAAGAGACCTCAGACTGAAGACAGCTCACAGCCCTGATCTCAAGGTCCCTGCAGTTTAATTCCAGTTTCTCAAGAGGTTCATCTTTTGTCCTGACCCTCAGCAGGGACTTCACGTTTGTCCTGTCATCATAGATATCAAACCCAAGGTCCATGTGCAAAACATCAACCCTGAGTTCCCCGAAATCTTCGGGGTAATACTTGTACAGCCTGTTATTCATGAAAGGTCACCGGGTATAATTGTAAAAGTTATATTGTGGGATAGAAAAGGGTGAGGAGGGATTTAAAGGTGTAGTTTGAGAGGTGGTGGATGGAATCAAAAAATAATCATATACGCACCTCTCGTTCACTAATATGGCCTGTTAGAGTCTATCTACAAGTTATCCAACTAAATAGTCATAAATGTCATCTCTAACAGGCTTTTGTAGAGAATAGCCAATTTCCACGGCTTTTGTGGTTGTATTTGGCATGACAAATTCTTTTACGTGCCCAGTAGCAAACATACGGCCTAAGTAGTAGAACTCTTTTGAGATTCGATCATCTTTATTCTTACGAACAAATAAGCACAAATCTATACCATTTTCTCGGGCATTTAAGGCTTGCTGGACATCTTTAGAAGATATAGATCGGCGGGATTTGGAAATTGCAACAAGTGAGGATGGTGATAGGAAGCGGTCCTCGTACCTGATTGTGTCTTCAATATCATTTTCTTTATTATAGTTAATAAAGACAGGATAGGTATTAGTTGCCTGATGAAATTTGTATCCACCAATATTCTGTGGTACCTCTGCCTGAGACCAATCTAAGCATTTGCATACATCATCATATGTGTATTTTTGATTAAGCTGAAAACTTGTATCTTGGTATCTGTCACCATATAACAACCTATTTCTCTTCAATCCTAATGTTATCAAATCGAGTACCATTGCCTTGAACTTGTTATTTGTGAGAAACTCCGAAAATTCGTTGAATATCTCATATTCACCGGCGTTTGTCCTATTTACGAAAACAGCTGAATGATACTTGTCCTTTCCTGTACCTGTGGCAAACTTTTGCATCATTTGATTTAAGACGCAAGTTATAGTGTGTTCAGTAAATTTAATTGCTGGGTAGTTTGCTTTCATTACTTCCTCAAACCCAACAACTGGATGTTGATGTCCTTCAACAAGTAGTTTGATGAATTCAAGTTCATGTGGTCGTTTGCCATTGACATAATTTTTGGAAATGAACTCGATATATGTAGATTCGTTTTCAGATAGTTTGACTGTATATTCTTTTTCGTAGCTTTCTAGAAAATTATGATATGAACCAAACTTATCAAAAATACGGATGATATCAATAGAACCGTATTCTGCGAACTCGTCTAACCGAGGAATTCTGCCAAGACGTTGTTTAAGAGCCAGATAGGATTCTTTGATTAGTTTTGAATCGTTAAAGTTAGCTTGATCAATGGAAGCATAAATACGTTCGCGAGTTATCGAATCAAAGTTTACTGTTGAACAGCCAGGAATTACGCGGTTACCTTCAGCAACAAATCTGCGGATTGTATCCTTGTTGTAAGTTTGATCTCCGGAAAGGGCTATCGGTATTAAAAAGTTCCTTTCATAATTACCAATGAAATCAATGATTACAACGTATTCCTTGTTTTCCTTTTTTCGCAAACCTCTACCTAATTGTTGGACAAAGATTATTGCGGATTGAGTTGGTCGAAGCATGACAATCTGGTTTACAGCCGGTATATCCACGCCTTCATTAAAAATATCAACGGTAAAAATGTAATCGAGCGCACCTTCATACTTATCTTGCTCAAGCCGTTCTATTGCTAATTCACGTTCACTCTGACTGTCAATGCCAAGAAGTGCGCAGGTACGATATCCATAATTATTAAACTTTGTGGACAGTGCAACAGCTTCCTCTTTTCTGCTGCAGAATATTAAACCTTTTACACGGTCACCGCTGAATCCATAGTACTCTATTTTTTCGATAATATTGCGCACTCTCTCATCAGATGTTAACTTGCCAAATTCTGTCTTGTCCTCAATTACCTTACCATCTATTGTGAGTTCAGAAATTCCAAAATAGTGGAAAGGACATATCATTCTTTCCTTCATGGCTTGCTGGAGACGAATTTCGTAGGCAATATTATAGTCAAACATCTTGAAGATATCAAATCCGTCTGTACGTTCAGGTGTTGCCGACATTCCCAATAAGAATCTGGGCTTAAAATAGTTGAAAACTTTTTGATATGAAGCGGCACCAGCCCTATGAACTTCATCAAATACAATATAATCAAACTCTTCTGGACTAAACTGATTGAGAACTTCATCTTTAGATAGCGTTTGGATCATAGCAAATATATAATCAGCATCTACCTTGTTACCGCCACTCATTACATCCATACTTTTTCCATTATGAATAACACGCTTGTAACTATCCATTGCGTCTTTAGCAATGAGCTCACGATGGACAACAAACAAGAATCTTTTGGGATTAACAGTTCTAACATCAAACGCCGATAAATATGTCTTTCCAGTTCCAGTCGCTGAAATAACCAAAGCGCGCTCAGCATTTTGGTTTCGCAAGTCGGCTAAAGACTGCAAAGCAGATTCCTGCATCCTATTAGGTTTGATAGTTGTAAATTGAATTATTTTCTTTTCGACAGATAATGCTGCAATGTGCTCAGATTCTTTTGCAGTGCGGTAAATCTCCATGTATGCAGCAAGCCAATTATCATCAACCGGCGTTGCAAGTTCAAACATGATTTCAAATTCAGAAACTACGTTGTATACTATTCCACCTTTAAAAGAGGAACTAACTTTAAGATTCCATTCTTTATTCTCACAAAGAGCATTTTGTGTAAGGTTGCTGCTTCCAACAATAATGGAGTACTCTTCGCTTTTTCTAAAAATGTATCCCTTCGTGTGCATATTAGCTACATCTTCAGTGACTATCCGCAGCTCAATGTTCTTAAAACATAGCAAACGCTTTAGAGCAGTTGGGTCTGTGAAGTTCTGGTATTGAGATGCGATGATTCGACCTTTCACACCACGTTGTTCCAGGTCGCTTAGAGTGTTTAACAAAACGGTTACGCCACTACTTGTTATGAATGCAACAGAAATCATGAACTCATCGCATTTAGTAAGTTCTACTACTAACGATGTTAAAATTTTTTCCCCTCGGTCAAAATCGTTAATTAGCAACCTGGGCTTATATTCTTCGAGTGCCAGAATGGAAGAATCTAAAAAACCATATTTTATTCCATTTTTCAGTTCTACACAACAATCCGTACTATCACTCCAACATCAATTTTTTTACGATAGGTTGATCCGCGGGTGCCCAATCCAGTTTGTCGAGGTCTAGGCGCTTTAACCATACATGATTAATATGCTCTTTCCTAACGAATTCAGAACTACTTACTCGGCAAATATAGCTGTGCATCGTTATTTTAAAATCTGGATATTGATGGATTACTGTCATGAAAAAATCATTTTCTGAGACTTTTATTTCAATCCCCATTTCTTCGAGCAGTTCACGCATTAGCGCCTGACTATTTGTTTCACCAGGTTCAACTTTGCCTCCGGGAAACTCATACTTATAAGATAAATAATCATATTTGTTAGCATCTCTTTGCATACAAAGGATTCTATCCTCATAAATGATTATCCCTGCCACAACTTCTATGTGTTTCATTTCTTTCCCGTCTTTTGCTTTTTTCTGAGCAATACTAATCCTTTGGCTCTTTATACAAAAGATTATCAGAACATAGTAGATGAGCCATTTATCGATTCTCTATTTAAGCTGGTTGAAAACTGCAAATAGAAGTTGCTCTGGATCACTCCGAAGCAAGCTAGCGAAGTATTTGACTGAAATTAAAAATAGCAAAAAAAGAAAATAAAATCCGAGAAGTAAAAATACTTCTCACTCAACTTCAACAGTAAGTGTAAAGTTATCTTCAGTACCCGTTGCATTTTCCCAGGCCTGCTTGTATATTCCATTCATCTGCTGGGTACCCTGATCCACGGCTTCAATTATCCATGAATGGTTTCCAGGAACACCAGTCATATTTTCAGAGACTTGATCCTGGGTAAAATTGTCGCTGAGAATACTGAGCCCCTCGCTCACGTTAAGTTCCCAGGAATAGCCTGTAGACGGGTTTTCCCTGAGCTGAAGGGTAAAGTTTTCTCCATTTTTGATACTGATGCTTGTCCCGTTGTCAGTTTCGGCTGCTTCGGCTACTTGGTTTTAGTTCCGAGTGGCCCATTACAGCCAAAAGATATAATACAAGTCTTAATAATTCATATCCTCTTTTCCCGGTCAGGCTTCTCGAGCTCTGTTTCTTCAACTAACAGTAAGTCCTCTGAATCACCTTATTATAAAATGAAGTCTAATTTCTATCCGGTAAAAGGAATATGACTCTCACTCTTGACATAAAAGATGACTTCACGCCTCAGGAGGTAAGTGAAGTCATTCGTGCAGCGCTTGATCAGAATGAACGCGTTGCAAAATATAAAATAAAAAAGTGTTCAAGTATTTGTGAGGATCTCGAGATAAGATATGGGATGGATTCAGACCTTTTTATGGAAAAATTCGATTCTGGAGAACTCGGAGATGATGACGACTTTTTTGACTGGTATGCAGCAAAAAGGGGACTTGATATCTGGAATAAGAAGTTAAAGATTCTCTCGGGAATTCAGATATGAATTTCAGAGATTACTATTTAAAAATAGAATCTTTGCTTAATAACTTCCCTCCACGCCCGCATGCTCACGAAGTGAGTGGATATCGGGTGGCTCTTGGCAAAAAGGAATAAAAGTAGATTAAAAAATAGTCATCAGAGAACTTATTGTGTTTTAGTCATGGTAATATCACTGTTTCCCTGAGCAGTACCATTTCTCCTGCCTCCAGTATCTTAGACCTGTTACTGCAGTGCAGCTTTCTTGTCTGCATGGTGCCAGAACAAGAGTCAACAGTAGGGATATATAAGTACAATAACAGATTATTAAATCACATAAAAAGAAGGAATTATTATGGCGAAACCTATTGAGTTCGGGCTTGTCCTTGAAGGAGAGGACGCAAAAGAATTCATAAAAAATGAAAAGAATCCCGTAGTGACTGATGAAATGGTAGAGATGTTCAAAAAAGCTAAAGAGATATATGACAAAAATAGGTTTTGAATTTGTCTTATATCATTCCAAATTCCGAACTTACTATCTTTCCTCTAGATGAGGGCAATGGCTTTTCTTCTTTTAATTGTGCAAGTCCTGAATTAAATGATTTTCTGAAAGAAGATGCTTTTAACGATCAGGAAGATTTGATCAGTAAAACGAACCTATGCTTCTGGAAAGGTGAACTGGTAGGATATATTACTTTATCAACAGATACAATCGGAACTAAGGAAATATATGTATCAGATGGACTCAAGCGCTATAAGTACAGCAAATATCCAGGAATTAAAATCGCAAGATTGGCAGTAGATTCGAGATTTGAAAGAAGAGGAGTAGGCACATATTTATTTTTTGCCGGGATAGGTAAAGCATTATCAATCTGCGACAGTGTAGGATGCAGATACATTCTTGTAGATTCTAAAAAAGAATCAATCGGCTTCTATGAAAAATATGGATTCAAGCTTGCAGAGAAAAATAAGAAAAAAGATTTCTCTCCGATGTATCTTAACATGCAGCCGATCGTTGCTAAACTAAAGCTTGAGAAAAATTATAAGTGAACTTTACACTCTGGCTGTTGATTGTCGGCAGTTGACCTACCATATGTTCTGTACAATCTTTTCAGCTAAGCTCTCTCATTACTGGGGAGCGTATGTTTTATCCTGAAATTATTTCGCTTTAAAGTTCTTTTTTATTATTTCCATGATTAACAAGCCAAAAAACATTACTGCCTATTTATGAGAGTATATTCTAAAGAATAAGTATCAATTTATATTATGCTCATAGTAACACAAAATAAGTAAATTTTTTTAATCTATCTTAAAACTTCCCTCCACTCCCGCATGCTCACGAAGTGAGCAGATATCGGGCGGTCGCTGACAAAAAAAGAAAAAGTGGTAGGATTAATGATGTTTGCATATTGGTATATTTCAGAAAGATCAAAAGATTAAAGTCTGAATGAAAGGTATCCTGGGTTAAGAGCAAGAAGAAGGCATTACAGGCAAGGTTCTTTCGCGTCCTTACGCGTTTTAAGCGGTTACAAAAGCAGATTGAATAATCCCTTGCCAGCGTTTACAGTTACGTCGTTCACTCATTGAAATTCTTATACATATAGTTTGCAGCCAGGTGGAAGATTATAATGAATATCACAAGCATTGAAATATCTAAAAGTGGAGAATATAGTGAATTACCCGTATATGCACACTCTATCAAATCGTTTCCGTAAGTAAGTGGGGATATCAGTGCAATCTTCTGGCCTATCTGAGGCATGGAAGATATCGGAATAAAAATGCCGGAGATAAATATAAGCGGTAGCCTGACAGTATTAAGAATTGCCATGACCTCGCCCGCAGTCTCGGTGGGGTATGCAGCAAATAGCGTCCCGAGCATAGCAAAACAGAACGATGTGAGAATCATGGAAATAACAAGGATAGGTGCATTTACTATCTGCGTATCGAATATGAAGATGCCGACAGCAAGCGGTAATAACGCAATGACAAGGCTGTAGAGAAACCCGCTAATGCTCTCCCCGAAAATCATTGAGTTCCGGGAAATAGGTGCTGAGAGCAAGCGTTCAAAAGTCTTTACGCGCCGTTCAAGAGTTAATGAAACCGGTTCTATTTGTGAAGCAGAAAACAGTAAAGTGATTGAAATCAATCCGGGTATCAATATTTTTGGGGGGGCATTCTTCCCAATAGCAAAAGACAGGAACATAAAAAGGGGAAAGAGTATGCCGGAAACTATTATATTGGACCTGAAGTAGTAGATTCTCATATCCTTTTTGGCGATTGCCCATGCACCGTTCATTTCCCGAGACAGGTGCTTTGTCCATCCTTTATACTCAGTCGATGGCATGAATTCCATCACCTGCCCGTTGAAGACCGGTTAACCTTACAAATACATCTTCAAGACTCGGACCGGGAGTTGTTATGCTGAGAATTTTTAAGTTATAAGAGTGGGCATAAGCAACCAGAGCATCAATAACTTCAGACGGAAGTTCAGTAAAAATCTTAAATTTGTCACCTGCTTTGTGAACTTCATTTATCATTGGAAGGCGGCTGAGTTCTTCGAGGTGATCTATGGAATTATTATCAAAAGCAACTTCTATAGACTGAACACTCTGAATTGTCCTTTTCAACGATTCAGGTGTATCGACTGCAACGATATTCCCTTTATTGATAATTGCTACCCTGTCACACATAACATTTGCCTCCTCAATATTATGAGTTGTTAAGAAAACAGTGACACCTTCGCGGACCAGACTTGAGACCACTTCCCGGATGATAAGGTTGCTCTGTACATCGAGCCCTGAGGTCGGCTCGTCCAGAAATATCAGACGAGGACTATTGACCATACCCATAGCAAGCGTCAGACGCCTTTTCATTCCTTTTGAAAAACCATGAACTTTGTCATTACGCCGTTCGTATAATTCAAACTTCCTGAGCAGTTCGTTAGCTTTTTTTTCTCGCTCTTTTCGTCCCACATGGTAGAGTTCAGCTGAAAACATCAGGTTCTGCCAGGCAGTCAGGTCATCGTACACGTTAGAATTTTCAGAAACAATGCCTACGGACTGTCTTGCAGCAATGGTGTCGTGTTCAACATCATGACCAAAAATGGTTGCAGTTCCGGAAGTAGGTCTTGATACTCCTGTCA
The DNA here is from genome assembly GCF_000970285.1 of Methanosarcina horonobensis HB-1 = JCM 15518. Taxonomy (NCBI): domain Archaea; kingdom Methanobacteriati; phylum Methanobacteriota; class Methanomicrobia; order Methanosarcinales; family Methanosarcinaceae; genus Methanosarcina; species Methanosarcina horonobensis. Next base: position 1,451,358 of record NZ_CP009516.1, read on the forward strand.
AAATACGAATAGTAGTTGTCTTGCCGGCACCATTGGGGCCTAAAAACCCAAAAGTTTCTCCTTCACCGACTGAGAAACTGATGTCATTAAGAGCAATAAGGGAGCCAAATTTTTTAATGAGATGAGATACTTCAATTGCTTTCATGGTTAGTCCGTGACCTCAGTGAATTAAAATCAATTGGCAACAGATTCTATTAGTTTAAGTTTGCTGATTTTTATAATTAAAATTTAGTTCTGAAGAGTCTTCGATTGCAAATAAGTTGTCCCGAGGCGTAAGTGATATAGATTTAATATAAGAGTTATCCATGCCGCAATATTTTATGGGAAGAATCTAATATTCCTGGTTTCGTTCCATCAACGAGGACTTGAAGAATCTTAAATTATAAACTCTTTTCTAAATCTTCTAACCGGGAGATATTTCCTATGAACATACCTATTCATTGGTCATCGGTTAAGGAATTTTCTTGCCTGAAAGCTATCGATTTTGTACCGGAAGCCTGCCTTAAATTCTGGCCCCATTACATGAAATAGATACTCTGTTCCAGTCTACAAAACAATGAAATTTTTGATGGTTGTTGTGGAAATGTAGGCGATTTCTCACGATTTCTCACTTGACCGAAGACACATGGATATCCATTACAAAAGCGTGAGTGAGAGACGGGTTATTAGGAGAAGTTGTTCCCTATTTGCGGTGGGGTTAAGGTCAAAAGCCACTCTGTTATTAATTTTGCATAAGTGATGATTTCGAAAGTTTTATAATGATCATATTTTATGTATAGTTTTGGTACAAAAAAGAAGAAAATTTTAACATCTATTTTAACTAAATTTAAAAATTGTATTACAAAATATATTCAATAGAGGGAATAACGAGAGTCCACAAATTTAAAAAAATCCAATCGTATGTGCAGGACCTGCTGCTCAGCGTAATGCAGCGTAATAAGTTGATTTCCAAAAGGATACTTTTGCATCTCCCGCCAGGACAGGGGATCATCCTTATCGTTAAGAAGAAAAGAAGAAGCAGGCACCTAATTAAAGCATGAAAACAGGCACTCCCAAAATTCCATTCACAATCAATTCTTGTTGTGAGTTTAATAGGCGGTCAAAATTTACCCTCAGGAACAGACAGCTCAGGGATTGGCCAGGTTGCAGGTCCGGCTAAGGATAGCCAGGGAATATAAAAATTATTTTATTAAGTCAGAAAGAAGGACATGAACGTGAGAAAGTATCAAGGCACCAGGGTGATTATAGCAGGAGCCCTAATACTGGTACTGGTAGCGGTACTTTTATTCAGTACTTATGGACAGACGGGGCAATCTGAAGACGAAAGTACTTTAATCCAGGCATCGTCTCACGATATCGGCGACATCAACGGGCACCTGTACGGGGGTGCTCAGATGGCGCAGGGAATGGTCTATGAAACCCTGGTGGAAAATACTGTTAACGGTCCCGGGCCAAGGCTTGCGGAGAGCTGGAATATTTCCGAAGACGGCAAGGTCTATACCTTCTATTTGCTTAAGAATGTCACATTTCAGGATGGGGAGCCGTTCAATGCCCAGGCGGTAAAAGAGAATATTGATGCGGTACAGCGGAACAAAGAACGTCATGCCTGGCTGGCGCTGGCCTCAAGGATTGTCAGCTGCGATGTCGTGGACAACTATACCGTAAAGCTGGTGCTATCCGAAGCTTATTATCCTGCACTCAACGAGCTTGGCTATACGCGCCCTTACAGCATGATGTCTCCCGGATGCTTTATCAATGGGGAAACGAAGGACGGGGTCAGCGGTTATATCGGGACCGGGCCGTATAAGCTGACCGAGCACGTGGAAGACCAGTATGCTGCCTTTGAGGCAAATCCGGATTACTGGGGGGGCGAGCCGGGCGTTAAGAAAATTATCCGGAAGGTCCTGCCCATCGGACAGACTACCTTGCTTGCGCTTCAGAAGAAAGAAGTGAACTTCCTGGTCACCGAAACAGGTGGAAATATGCTCGACGTCCAGGCAGTCAGGGACCTGGGAAAGACCGGGGACTACCGGATTACTCAGAGCGACCCGGTGTCTACTAAAATTCTCCTGGTCAACACAGGAAACCCGGAAAGCCCTCTTGCCGAAAAACCCGTACGTGAGGCTGTGTGGTATGCTATTGACCGGGACTCTCTGGCAAATGACCTCCTCGGCGGAGAAGACTTCCCGGCTGAAACCCTTATGTCAAAGGCGGTCCCCTATTGCAACATTGACCTGAAGGTAAGAAACTTTGACCCTGAAAAAGCCAGGCAAATCCTTGACGCGGCAGGCTGGAAACTGGAAAACGGCTCGGAGTACCGGACCCGCGACGGGAAGACACTGAAATTCAACCTTTGCTATTTTTCAGCCAAAGCCGGACAAAAAGCGATGAGCGAGCTGATCCAGAGCAACCTGAAGGCAGTCGGGATCCAGCTTGAACTGACCGGCGAGGAAAACAATGCTTGTTATGACCGCAGGAAGACCGGCAACTACGATATGCTGTTCGACGTGACCTGGGGAGTCCCCTATGAGCCTCACTGCACCGCCAATATCCTCAAGCCCGGAGGTTCTTATGGCGACACGACTAAAGGACTTCCTGAAGCAGAAAAACTGTATAGGAAAGTTGATGAAGTCCTTGCCAGCAGAGACGAAGCAGCGCGGAAAGAGCTGTATACCGAAATTTTTTCGACGGTACATGAGGAAGCAAACATTATCCCCCTCACCTATGGACGCCTCACAGCAATCTCCCCCAAAAATCTTGAAAATGTCCATTTCCTGCAAAACCAGTACGAACTTCCTTTCAAGGACCTGCAATTCGAATAAACTGTGACTGTAATCGGTCTGAAAGGCGGATAATTTGCCCTGCAGGACAAGGAGAATACCATGCGCGCCTATGTAATCAAGCGGATTTTCGCTGCAGTTCCGCTTTTCTTTATCATTTCCTTCTGTTCCTTTCTGCTGATTAACCTCTCCCCGACCGACCCCGCAGAAGCTGCGCTGCGGGCAAACGATGTGCCTGTGGTCACACAGGAGCTGGTGGAGCAGACCCGGGAGCAGCTTGGCCTGGACCGGCCTTTCCTAATCCGTTACGGGAACTGGCTGTCTGACAGCCTGCACCTGAATTTCGGTCAGTCTTACGTCAAAAGGAGGCCGGTATCCAGCCTGATCTTGCCGGCCTTCCTGAACACTTTAAAGCTGGTTACGGTAACTTCGGTAACCGTCATATTTCTGTCGACGGCATTCGGAGTATTTTGTGCCCTGCGTGAAGGGAGCAGGGCGGACAAAGTCACACGTGGAGTCCTGTTCGCTTTTACCGCCGTGCCGTCCTACTGGGTCGGCATCCTGATGATATGGTTTTTTGCCGTGCGGTTAAACCTTCTCCCTACAAGCGGGATGGGGAGCGCTGCGCACTATATTTTGCCGGTCGCGGTAATGTCCTCTGGCTATATCGGCTTCTATTTTCGGCTGATCCGCAACTCCATGGTCCGCAACAACGGAGAGAATTACGTGCTGTACGAAAAGGCCAGCGGGCTGCCGGACCGTCTGGTAAACCGGCACATCCTGCGCAATTCCCTGCAGACGGCAGTCTCAGGCTTTTGCATGGCTGTTCCCGGGATGCTGGCAGGGACTGTCGTGGTCGAAAATGTTTTTGCATGGCCGGGTATCGGCCGTCTTTGCGTTTCCGCAATTTTTGACCGGGACCTGCCGGTAGTCCAGGCTTATATTATCGTCGTGGCTGCGTTCTTCATCCTGTTTAATTTGATTGCCGACCTTGTAAATGCGGCAATAAACCCAAAACTGAGGGAGGAGTAAGCAAATGCCTGTCTGGGAAAAACTCAAGCAGGACCGGCTTGCGATGTGCTGCCTCGTCTTTCTCTCGTCTGTTGTCCTGGTTGGCATTTTTGCACCTTTTTTCGCACCAAACGACCCTCTTGCTGTGGACACCTCACTGAGGTTTGCAGGGCCGTCCTTCCGGTACCCGCTTGGGAATGACCAGTTAGGGCGCTGCGTCCTGTCCCGGCTGATCTATGCGATCCGCCCGAGCGTCCTGTATGTGCTCTTTGCCCTGTTAATTACCGTGATGATCGGCGCGGTACTGGGGATGATTTCCGGGTACCATAAGGGGAGGGTGGACAATGTAATCATGCGCCTCTGCGATGTCATGCTCTCCTTTCCCGGGGAGGTCATCACCCTTGCCATCATCGGGGTGTTCGGGGTGGGGCTCCAAAACATTCTCCTGGCCTCTATACTGACAAAATGGGCGTGGTTCACGCGGGTGATCCGCACCTCAGTGATGCAGTTTACCGAACAGAACTATGTCCGGTTTGCAAAGGCTGCCGGGTGCAGCCCCTTTCACGTCCTGACCCGCCACATCCTTCCGATGACGTTTTCAGAAATTGCAGTCATTTTCAGCAGTTCGGTCTGCTCGATGATTCTGCAGATCTCCGGTTTTTCCTTTCTTGGCCTGGGGATTCAGGCACCTGCACCCGAATGGGGCATGATGCTCAATGAGGCAAAGGACGTGATGCTCTCTTATCCCGCTTTGATGCTCCCTCCGGGAATCGCAGTGATGCTGGTTTCGGCTTCTTTTGGCTTTCTCGGGGACAGTCTGCGTGATGCCATGGACCCGAAACACGAGCCTGCTGCCGCAAAAAGAAGGGAAGGGAGGGCTCCTTCATGAAAAATATACTGCAGGTAAACGGCCTTAATGTATGGGACTCCCGCAGCGGGGAAGCAATCGTCAAAGATGTTTCCTTTTCTCTTAAGGAGCACAGCTGTCTTGCCCTTGTAGGAGAAAGCGGCAGCGGAAAGTCCATGACCTGTAAAGCCATTATGGGACTGAACAGGCCCTGGATCAGCTGCTCCGGCCGTGTGGAATTTGACGGGCAGGAGTTGCTCACACTGCCGCAGCAGAAGCTCCGCAGCCTGTGTGGGAACCGCCTGTGCATGATTTTGCAGGACGGGATGAGCGCGTTTGACCCTTCCTGCGTCATCGGACAGCATTTCAGGGAAACCTTGAAGGAACATTTTGGCTGGACAGCCCAGCAGGCTGACGAAAGGATGGTGGAGTCCATGCTGACAGTCATGCTGAAAAATCCGGCTGGACTTTTGAAAAAATACCCGCACCAGCTGTCAGGCGGTATGCTTCAGCGTGCAATGATCGCCCTCGCGCTGGTCCTGGAGCCGGACATTATCATTGCGGACGAGCCTACCACGGCGCTAGACACCATCACACAGTTCGAAGTGATGGAGCAATTCACAGCGCTGCAAAAGCGTACCAGCAGCGCCATGATTTTCGTATCTCATGACTTAGGGGTCGTGAACAGGCTGGCCGATTCTGTTGTCGTGATGAAAAACGGGTCAGTTGTGGAATTCGGCCCGCTTCCGGACATTTTTGAGCACCCGCAGCAGGAATACACGCGGTACCTGGTCTCTACAAGGCAGGCGCTCGGGACGCGTTTTCGTCAGGTCCTGGGGGGAAATGAGCCGTGCTGACCGTAAGCCGTGTAAATAAAACCTACAATAACGGAGACTTTTTTTCAAACAACCGTCAGCTAGTCCTTTCTGACGTAAGCTTTGAGGTGCATGGCGGCGAATGTCTCGGGGTTATCGGCGAGAGCGGCAGCGGAAAATCTACTCTCGGGCGTTTGATTGCGGGGATTGAAAAACCGGACAGCGGAGAGATCCTGTTTCAGGGGCGGGACGTACAGTCGCGCGAAGTACGTCTGGGACATATCAGCGCGGTCTTTCAGGACTATTCCTCGTCAATCAACCCTTTTTTCACGGTTTTCGATGCGGTTTCGGAGCTGCTCAGGACCATGGGCCAGCACGATAAAAAGGAGGTTACACGCAGGGTTGTCGACCTGCTCGGACAGGTGGGGCTGAACGCCGGATACTGCAGCAAGCTGCCGCATGAGCTTTCGGGGGGCGAAGCACAGCGGGTCTGCATTGCGCGTGCCATCTCAACCGGGCCTCAGTTCCTGGTCCTGGACGAGGCAATCAGCTCCCTCGACACACCGGTTCAGACTCAGATACTGAACCTTTTAATAGAGCTTAAGGAGCGGTATCAGATGAGCTACCTGTTTATCACGCACGATATTCAGGCGGTAGCCTATCTTTGTGACCGGGTCCTCTTTTTTCATAATGGGCGGGTGGTTGAACAGTCTCCGGTGTCCGGGCTGTCCCGGGTAAAAAACGAATATTCCAGAAAACTGCTTTCTTCAGTCATCCCGTTCGAAAGTAAAGAAATGAGGTCATGTCATGGAGTATAAAATACAAACCGTTAGATGGTGGACAGAAACCGCAAATAGCTATAACAGTACCATTCAGGCAGAGCTTACCAATGAGAAACGCAGGATATGGACAGGCCTCCTGCTCGAGAATGCGCCGCGGAAAGAAAATCTGAGGGTGCTTGATGTTGGGACCGGGCCCGGTTTTTTCTCCATCCTCCTCTCTGCCAGGGGCCACCGGGTCACAGGGATCGACTGCACGCCTGAAATGCTGGAGCAGGCAAAAAATAATGCCCGGCAAGAAGGTGTTCATCCGGAATTTTTACTGATGGACAGTCACCACCTGGAGTTTCCGGACAATACTTTTGACCTGGTCGTAAGCCGCAATGTGACCTGGACCCTCTACGACCCTGAGGCAGCTTATACGGAATGGAAACGAGTCCTGAAGCCCGGCGGCAGGCTGCTTGTTTTTGATGCCAACTGGTATATGCAGCACTTTGACCCTGAGATGGAGCAGACAATGCGCAGGGGCATTTTGCAGTACAGGGAAAAATACGGGCAGCTCCCGGCAAAGTTTGCGATGTACCGCCTGGAGGAATACTGGAAAAGACTTCCGCTGGTCGGGACAAAGCGGCCCTTATGGGACCGTGCGGTGCTCTGGAAGCTGGGCTTTCAGGATATAGTGTGTGATGAAAACATCTCGTATCTGACTGCGCTCGACGATATCAGCCAGATGCTTTATGGCGCTGCTGCCATGTTTATGGTCCGGGCGACCAGAGTGACACAGGAGGAGGAAGACCTTCAGACCATAGCCGAATATTGGGACGGAAGGTCTCCGGAGCAGAGTATTGCCTGCCTGTCCGAGCTTGCTTCTCCTCAGCGTGAAGCCTACCTGAAATTATTGAGCACCTATCTGCCTGCAGGACGGAAACTGCGTGTCTTGGACGTAGGTACAGGCTGCGGCTTTCTGGCCATACTGCTTGCGGAGGAAGGGCATGAGGTAACGGGGGTCGACATTTCTCCCCTGATGCTGGAGGAAGCTGCTTACTGTGCTAATTCCCGCAGTGCAGCCGTGGATTTCAGGCCGGACAATGCGGAAAAGCTGCCTTTTGGAGATAACTGCTTTGATCTGGTCATAAGTCGCAACCTGGTCTGGACCCTGCAAAATCCGGAAACAGCTTTTTCAGAGTGGCATCGGATATTGAAACCAGGAGGAATGCTGGTGTACCTGGACGCGAACTTTTACTTGCACCTCTTCGACCCTCAGCAAAAGGAGCAGCTTGAAAAGTTCCGCCAGGCAGCAGGGGTGCGTGAAAGCACTCCGCTCTATGGGACGGGACACAGCAGCACGTCCGTGATGGATTCCGTTGCCCCCAGGCTCCCGCTTTCTGCCCAAAAGCGTCCGAAATGGGACAAAAAGGCACTCTCACAGGCTAGATTTCATGTTCTTGCCGCAGAGCCGTGCAGCTCAAGACTTCCCGGAGCAGAAAAAGAACAAATTCAATACGCTGCGACGCCGATGTTTTTCATCACCGCGCAAAAATAGTCGCAAAGGAGATGAAGAGACAATGCTTCAAAAAGAAATGGCAGAGTACTGGTCTCAGGGCTCTCAAAATTATGACCGGATTATCCGGGATGAACTGCAAAGCTTCCGACCTGACCGGTGGCAAAAGCTGATTCTGGGTCAGGCCCCTAAAAAAGATAGCCTGGCTGTGCTGGATGTCGGGTGCGGCCCGGGCTTCTTTTCAATCATCCTGAGCCAGGCCGGCCATCAGGTAACCGGAGTGGACTGTGCGGCCGGGATGCTGGAAAGAGCACGGCTCAACGCTGAATTCTCAGGGGTTTCCCCGAATTTTTTGCAGCTGGACTGTACGGAACTGCCGTTTCCGTACTGCTCCTTTGACCTTGTTGTTAGCAGGAATGTAACGTGGACCTTATCCGACCCCCTGGCAGTCTACCGGGAATGGCAGCGTGTCCTGAACCCAGGCGGAGTGCTGCTTATTTTTGATGCCAACTGGAACCTGCATTATTATGATGAAAATCTGATGGAGGAAGTCAAACACAGGGAAAAACTGTGCATTGAAAAATACGGCTAGACTTTTGATGGGGGGACACGTCCTGCAGTGAGCATCGATTATGATCTATTACCGCTCAGCTCCATAAAACGCCCTAGCTGGGACGTGGAGCAGCTTACAAAGCTCGGCTTTTCAGAGGTCAGCTCTGTCCGGGATATTACCGGTCCTCTGTGGGACGACAAAGAAAAACTGCTCTACGGAGCCACACCGATGTTCATGGTGAAAGCTGTCAGGGCATAGATAGAAAAAAACAGCACACAGCCGCAGCTCCAAAAACTGGTGTTTGTCTTTTGCTTTTCCAGCTAATCTTAATTAAAGTGGTCCTGCTGTGTAGAGTTTTCTTCCTCGCTGGTTGTGTTTTCGCAGGACTTCATATATTCCGCTTATCCGCTGACTGCCCGAAGTTGTGACTTCGATTATCCATGAGTGAATCCCGGGAGCATCTGGCCTGTTTTGAGAATTTGGACCTGCGACGTATTCGTCGCTGAGAATGCGGAGCCCGTCGGTCAGGTTAAGTTCCCAGAAACAGCCAAAGAATAATCGAAACGGAAGAAAATATCGATGAAGTCTTCTTTGAAATTTTAAATCACCATACAGCTGGAAGCCCTATTGATGCTGAAACAAAGTGGACAAATCTAAGCCTTAAAGAAATATCAAAGGCATTTGAATCAAAGGGTATGAATGTAAGTCCCCACGTAATAAAGCAGCTTTTGAAGAAATATGGTTTCGTAAAGAGAAAAATGCAGCAAAAAGCTGTCACAATGAAAGCATGTAAAGATAGCGACGAGCAATTTGAGAGGATTCAAGAGCTGATAAACGAATATTCAAAAAGCGAGAATCCAATTATTAGTATAGATGTCAAAAAAGAATTCATAGGCAACTTCTTCCGCGAGAGAAAATCTATTGTACTAAACAAGTAAAGGTTTATGACCACAATTTCAATACATTTTCAGATGGTGTTGTAATTCCACATGAGATATACGACGTTAAACTTAACGAAGGATACATAACTTTAGGAGCCAGTAAGGATACAAATGAGTTTTGTTGTGACTGCATTAAGGTAACATCTTACCATCCGCCGGCGGTCCGGCAGTCCACTCCCCATCACTTTTTCCTGAGCCTCCGTTCTCCATAAAGACAGGTCAAGCCTTCCAATAACCCGAAGCCCGGAGCAGAGTTATTATTTCTCGATTCATTTCCGCCCGAGCTGCTGTAATTATCAGGTCCGGAATTATTATCATTTTTACTGTTGTTGTTCGAATTATTGAGTTCGACAGCGTTTTTTTCTTCAGGCGATAATAAGCTGGTTTCTTCAATTCCCGTATCTGCAGTTGAACCGGAGGTCACTCCTGCGCTTTGATCAGTCATATTGGAATCTATAAAGGCCCAATGGCAACTCCAGTAGGATGATGTCCTAAATTTACAGTGGCTGTAACAGTGTTTGTAGCTGTATCAATTACAGAAACAGTGTTGCTGCCTGAATTAGTCACATACACCTTATTCCCGTCAGGGCTGACAGCAACTTCATAAGGACTGTCTTTTCCCTCATCCGGACATCGGGGGAAACTCGCCGAAACGTCCTGTTTTCGGGTATTGTTCCGATGAAAAATGAGCTTGAGATAATAATCAATGCAAAATACAAAATAAAGAAGTATTCGGATATTTGTGGGAATTTTGAGGACAAATATGGGATGGATTCAGAAATCTTTATGGAAAGATTCAACGCCGGTAAACTTGGAGATCGTGACGACTTACTCGACTGGTACGCCGCAAAAGGAGGCCTTAAAATCTGGAACAAAAAAATAAAAGTCATCTCAGCAATTGAATATAACCTGCCAAAAACCAAAAATCAAAGCTTTGCTGGCACTCCCCTAAGCAAGTTAGCGAGGTACTTGACTGAAATTAAAAAAGTAAAAAAAAGGAATAAAATCTGGAAACAAAAAATACTTCTCACTCAACCTCAACAGTGAGTGTAAAGTTATCTTCAGTACCCGTTGCATTTTCCCAGGCCTGCTTATATACTCCATTCACCTGCTGGCTGCCCTGGTCCACAGCTTCAATTATCCATGAATGGTTTCCAGGAACACCGGTCATATTTTCAGAGACTTCATCCTGGGTATAATTGTCGCTGAGAACACTGAGCCCCTCGCTCACGTTAAGTTCCCAGGCATAGCCTGTAGATGGGTTTTCCCCGAGCTTAAGGGTAAAGTTTTCTCCATTTTTGATACTAATGCTTGTCCCGTTGTCAGCCTCGGTTACTATCAGTCCTGTTTCCATTGTTTCATTAACTTCAGTTGTACTGTTCTCAGCCGTGTTATTTTCAGCTGTGTTATTTTCAGCAGCATTTTCGCCTTCCGTATCAGCTGTTTCCGGAGCTGCATGCGGAGCCTGTTCCGAACCTGCCGGTGTTTCATCTTCTCCGGTTTCTGACTCTTCGGCACAACCGGCCGCAAAGACAACTGCGGCAATGATAAGGAGCATTGCCATTATCTTTAAAATTTTCTTCATAACTATTCCCTCAAAAAATCTCTTCCTTTAGCTTCTCATAATGCCTGGTTTATTGTACTTCTTTACTCGCATTACTGGTCTTTGAAAATAAATCTTGAAAAACAATTGATTCTCGTACTCCACACTTTTTCGGGAATCAATCTATCTTCCAAACTTGATAAAGGCTGCCAGAAAAAAACAAATCGGATGGATCAGGACGGAAAATAAATGTATTGTTTTGTACCTTTCAGAAAACATCCACGGAATCTTGGCAATAAATGTTAAATAGTAATTTTCTATTGAATTAAAACCTTTCGTTTTATTTCGAGAGATTAGTATTTTAGGCTTAAGGAATTTGCCGTTCCTTAGACTGGTACGCCGCAAAAAGAGGCCTTAATTTCTGGAGCAAAAGGCTAAAAATCATCTCAGCAATTGATATCTAAACCTCCCCTTTTACCTCTAAAACACCTTCAACTTCCCCATTGCCCACTCTTATCACGCAAGTTTTATATATCATACCACGCAAATAGTAAGATTGTATAAAAGTCTCTAAATTGGAGAGTGTTTTTTCAGGTAATGCTGCACGCAGGGATCAATTTTAGTGAACCTTCAGATGCAACAATTGGGGTTTTCAACATCTTATCTCGTTTTAGGAGCTTTTTATAAGCTACGTCATGCGTTTTAAACGGGGTCGTTGTTCTATTCGAGCCGGTTGAAACTACACAAAATTACCTGAACTGAAATTTAAAAAAACAGAATTATAAACGAAACAAACCGAAAATTGAAAACAAAAACACTCTTTAGGACCTTTATTCGCGAGGTTTGAAATAAGATGTCAGAAGAATCCGATGATTCAGACAGTAGTGATAGTAGCGATAGTAGAAGCCGTCAGAAAATGTTCACAGTAGCCGGAATGGTTCTGTGTGTAATACAGTTTGCCTTTTTCGTGGGCATGATTACAATGTTCATGGAGATGGACTTTGCACAGGGCTTCAAGTTCATGTTGCTTGCGTATTCTTCAGCGTTCATTTACAAGAACATGGAGAATTCCGGGATAATCCGGCTTGTAACACGAAACTGATGGTGGTGTGGATTTAATTCGGATCCACACTTTTATGTCTCTACCTTCTGTCCTGCATCACATTTTATCTGTTTTTTATATTCTTTTTTCATGAGCCTTCTTTGGGCCTGTGAATTTGTATAAATATATTTATTTCTCTGTTGTTTTTCCGGCTTGAACCCTTAAATACTTAAAGAAAAGCAAGCATACTTAAGGAAAGCGAGCTTTCTGAACAAATAGAAAAAGACATATAGGATTATTTTTTAGTATCAGCAACAATTCTTCTATGGGATAAACATGGATCTTACATTGCAGATTGATACCGATTACTCGCTGCAGGAAGCAAGCGAGGTCATTCGTGCGGCTCTGGAACATGAGAAACATCTTGCGAAGTATAAGGTACAACGCTATGCCATGATCTGCGATGAATTTGAAGACCAGTATGACCTGATCTCAACGGAATTCATGCAAAAATTCGAAGCCGGCGAATTCATGGACGACGAAAAATGTTTTGACTGGTACGCCGCAAAAAGAGGCCTTGACCACTGGAAAAAAAAGCTGGCTGTCCTTAATGCTGTAAAGTACTGATCAGTAAAGTACTGATCGGCAGAATGCAGCTGTCAGAATGCCGCTTGCTGCAGAAACTATTCTTTTTCATCATTCCTTTTCCTGGTTTTTCTCTTTTTTCTTTTTTGTCTCCTCTTTTTTGTTATAGCTTTTCTAAAAAATGTTTTCTTCCGGAATAAACCAGTTTATTCACTTCTTTTTGGGAGCAAAATATCCACCGCTAATGGGCTTTGTGTTGCTTACGGTGATGAATACCCTCTCATCATATTCATATAAAATTTGTTTTAATTTGTCCAGGTCTTTTCTCTTAAGGGCTATGTTCAAAATTTCCCGGGAGCCTTCTTTTCCGGAACCCTGAACCGAAGTTACTCCAAACCCGTTATTTCTCAATGAGTCGAGTACTTCCCGGTTTTTGCTGGTTTTTAAGACTACCTGGGCAGCAAAGTTTCCAAGTGCGATTTTCTCTTCTATGAAAATCCCTATGTAGTTCCCGCTTGCAAAGCCCAGGGCATAGGCAAGCAAATTCCCGGGGTCATCAAGCCCGTTGACAACTTTTCCCAGGGCGGTTATGTATATTATTATTTCAAAAAAACCGATGGCTGCCGCATGGAGTTTTCTTCCCTGGACTACCATCAATGTTCGAACAGTGGACAAAGAAACATCGCAAATTCTGGCAAAGAAAATTAATATATATCCTGACAAATATTCCATTAGGCAAGCATCCTTTTTTGCCTGGCTGGGCCTTCACTTGAGCGGCAGATATTTCTTTTCTGGTTTTTCTTATGTACGGGATCAGATTATTAGTAGGTTTAAAATATTTATTAAGTTTATCCCTCTCCTGATTTATATATTTACCCCATAAATTCTGAATTATACAATAATTTCTTTATTGAAGCCTTTTTAAACGCTGTGCAGGAGAGCTAATTTTCGAAATATTCAGAACTTAATCATTATGAGCAAATTCAAATTTTTCAGGATGTAAGCAGCCTGGGTTATACTTTTGTTCCCTGCTTGGCTCAAAACCTTGAGGGCCTCATAGAAATTAAAACAGATATGGAGCACTTTTTACTGTCAGAGATATTTCTGCTTAGAGGATATAGGACCTTACATTGTAGACTGATACTGATTGTTTTCAGCTTCGCGGAAAGCCTAAAATTAATGATAATGTATAAGAAAGTCTAAAATTAATGATAATGTATAAATAGCTGGGTTTCTATCTTTACATCAGTATAATTTTTTTTCGGGGGTTCTGATGAAGGAGAAAGCTAAATTAACAGAACTGGTTTTCTTGTCAGATAAAAGGAAGAAACTTCTTCTTTTTCTGAAGGATAAGCCAAGAAATATGGCCGAAATTCAGGAGCACCTTTCCGCAGATCCTGTTTCAATTCTTCCCCAGATCAAAAAATTAAAAGAAGGTAAGCTTGTTGTACAGAAGAGGCACACCTATGAACTCTCTCTAATGGGAGTTGTAGTTGCTGACAAAATGCCGCCTTTTCTGGGAACTCTGGAAGTCCTGGAAGAAAATTTTGACTACTGGACGAAAAGGAACCTTGAAGGCATCCCTCCATTTTTACGCAAAAGAATTTTTGAACTGAGGAACTGCAAACTTGTCCTTCCAGACATGAGCCATATGTTCGAACTCAATCCTGAGTTTGTAGAAAAACTTCACTCCTCCACCCACATCCTCGGTTTTACTTCCTATTTTCATCCTTCTTTTACTACACTCTACCCTGAACTCGCAAAAAAGAAGGGAGTAAAAATCTCTTTAATGCTTACGGATCCGGTGCTCCGGAGGTTCGAAAAGGATTTCGGAGAGGAACTGTGCACCTTCCTGAGCTTTAAAAACGTCAGGTTATTCACCTATCCTCAGGACCCTAAAATTGCAGACTTTACCGTAACAGATAATTTTTTTCTGCTTACTCTTTTCCCCAAAGAAAAAATTTTTGAACACGAAAGCTTGCTAAGTTCAGAGCCTGAAGCCCTTAAATGGGGTACTGACCTTTTCTTTCATATGCTAAAAGAAGCAGTTCAGGTAAAAGAGATTTAAATTCACGTTCTACGCTAACTCTTGCAGACCTGCATTTCTACAACACTACAATATTACAGTATTTGTTGAGAATTTCTATAATTTATGTAAAGTTGTTTATTTTCATAACTACTTTATATGAAATAGAATACTATTATAACCGGGATAGACATGAGTTTCACACTCAATATAGAAACTGATTTCTCACCTCAGGAAGTATGTGAAGCTATCCGTTCGGCTCTGGAACATGAAAAACATGTCGCAAAATACAAGGTCAAGCGATACTCCATAATCTGTGAGGATTTCGAGGCAAAGTTCGGGTACAGTTCAGGTGAGCTAAGGGCAAGATTTGAAGCCGGAAATATGGGAGATGAAATTGACTTCTTCGACTGGTATGCGGCAAAAAGGGGACTTGACCACTGGAGCAAAAGGCTTGAGATCCTTTCAGGGATTTCCCTTTGAGAAACAGATTTAAAGTATCCGTTTTTTCCTGGAAATGCCTTTTTCTCAGGTGCCTGAAAGTGAGCTTTGAAACCCGGAGCACTCTTCTACGGGATCGTTTTTATTATTTTTGCAGATGACTGCGAATCGAGTTTCAGACAATCCTGATCCTATTTAATATCTTTTTTGGACTGGTAAGATTCTTCTGCTGCCAGGGCGAAAAATTGATAAATTATTTAAGTATGTTTTAAAGTCTTAACAGGTTAATTTATTTTCTGCATACGGAAACGGTTCTGTTCTTTACTTCCCTGTTATCTTTTAGCATAACCAGAATATCAATAATTTTTTTCCGGAGAGTCTGCACGGATTTTCCATGTAGAGATAGACTTGAGGTGTTGAACTTGGTGAAAACTGTTTTAAAAAGCATGGTTGGAGAAGCCCTCATTGGGGCATGCCCGGAAATTGCTCATATCGATCTGGTTATCGGTCCAAGAGGAGGGGTCCGGTAGAAGCAGCATTTATGAACTCCCTGACAATGCCCGGACAGAGTCATACTTAAAAGAAAAGATAAAACTTTTTCTTGAAAACAGTTATCACAGAGAAAAACCATAAAAAACCTTAGCAACGCTGGTTGTTATTGCAGGTGTTGCTCTTTTTGTTCTAAAACCTATCATCTCTGTAGAAAACCTATCTAAACCAGCTTTAAGAGGCGGAACATAAATCAGTAAAAATGAATCAATCTGTTCAGTTTAACTTTAAGGCGGGAAGTCCCCTTCCTCGGAGCGAAGCGACAGGTGGGGGATGAAAGCCGTCAACTTCACTATATTAAGTTTAACAAAACCTATATATTTTTTTAAAACATATAATATATAGTATGTTAAAAGCCTACAAATATCGAATCTACCCTAGCAAAAAACAAAAGGAAATGATACAAGTTCACTTTGGTGCATGTAGATTTGTCTATAACTGGGCTTTAGAACAAAAGATAAAAACTTATGAACAAACTGGGAAATCAATATTGAGGTTTGATTTACAGCACATTTTAGTCCATGAAGTAAAACCTTCTAACGAATGGTTAAAAGAAGCTAATTCACAGGCTCTACTTGCCTCTTTAGTAAATGTAGAATCAGCATTTACTAAATTCTTTAGAGAGAAATCCGGATTTCCTAAGTTCAAGTCTAAGAAAAATCCGGTTCAATCATATCAAATGCCTCAACATTATGCGGTAGATTTTGAGAAGCAGATAATTAAGCTTCCTAAAATAGGTGAAGTTAAAACCATACTTCATAGAAGGTTTGAAGGCAAACTTAAAACCGCAACAATTTCAAGATCAAGTACAGGAAAATATTATATCAGTATCCTTGTAGATAACGAAAAAGATATTCCTGAAAAGCAGAACTTTTCAGAATCAACTACAATAGGTATTGATGCAGGCATCAAAGATTTTGCAGTTCTATCAAATGGAGAAAAGGTTGAAAATCCAAAATACCTTAAAAATTCTCTAAAAAGAATGAAAGCTCTCCAAAAAAGAGTATCGAGAAAAGTTAAAGGCTCTAAGAATAGGAATAAGGCTAGACAGCATCTTTCAAAAATCCATGAAACTATTAGCAATCAGAGAAATAATTTCCAGCATCAACTCTCTTTCAGACTGATTAGCGAGAACCAAGCTATTGCGCTGGAAACTCTGAATGTTAAAGGTATGGTAAAAAATCATTGTCTGGCTCAGTCTATTTCAGATGCTTCGTGGAGTAGTTTTGTAACAAAATTAGAGTATAAAGCTGAATGGTTGGGAAAAACCATTTTACGAATAGGAAGATTTGAGCCATCTTCTAAATTATGCAATGTTTGTGGGCATCACAATTCTAATCTAACTCTTGATGTTAGAGAGTGGACGTGTCCTGATTGCAAAACAAAGCATGACAGAGACATAAATGCTGCAATCAATATCAAAAAGTTCTCTCTTCAAGATCAAAATCTTATAGTTATCTGACACCTATGGAACGTAGGGGATGAGCTTGTGGACTTGCGAACGGTAGTTCGAGGGATGAAGCAAGAAGCCACTTCCTCGCTTTCATCAGAAAGCAGGGAGGGGTAGTTCACACTAATGGAGATTAATTATTTCAGAGGAATTTTACAGAGCCGAATAATTACTGAAATATTAACTTTAACTTGAATATCTTGCTTATTTTGCTATTTTTTACAAAGGTTGTCTTTAATACTTTTACAGAAGCTTCTGCATCCATACCGTATCAAAGAATTTTCCGTTCTTTTTTCCTGCCTCCCTGAATCTCCCGCACTCGGAGAACCCGTGCTGGCTGTGGAAACGAACGCTTCCCTCGTTGAGGGAAGAAATGCTTGCCAGGATGCAGTGAAGTCCTTTTTCTCTGGCTCCCGAAAGAAGATATTCCAGCATTACAGAGCCAATTCCTTTTCCCGTGTACTCGGGGTTGATGAAGTACGAGATTTCGGCTGTTCCGGAGAAAGTTGGCATTGGAGAATGGGGACGGAGCATACAAAAGCCCAGGAAAATTTTATTTTCATCCCTTACAACGGCGTTTGGATACCCTGAAATAGTCTGAAGAAAGAAACTGAAAAACTCGTAAGGAACTTTACTCTCAGGATAAGCGGCAAAACTGTTCTCAATATAGTAGTTGAAAGTATCAATTATAGCCTCCCTATCTTCGGAAGAAATTGGAGAGAATTCATATTTCATTCTAATCACCTGTTTTCCTGCTTCAGTCATTTCACTTTACTCACTTTGAGCTCTTTTTCTGTTAATCTGTCAGAACTTCTGTTTATATCGTATAGTATCTATACTATCTATCTGCACTTCTACTATTTTAGTTTAGTTACTGAACAAAAATTATCTTTCAAGCAGGATTAATAATTCATCTTCGGGCTATTCCTTTTTTAGAACCACTTTTTTTACCTTTATCTTTCCATACATCGGTCAAGCATCTCTTCAAGGTGCCCATATACTCTGAGAAATGTCTTTATTTCGGCATCGCTCATTTTTTCAAGTTCTTTCCTTATCCCTGCTTCCATGGATTCGTGGAGGGATCTGTGCCATTCAAAAGCTTCCTTTCCAAACTCGGTTAGTTCGAGTACGACCTCTTTTTTATTTCCTGGAATGCGGACCTTTTCCACAAGTCCTTTTTTTTCAAGTTTTTTAACCGTCTGGGAGATTGCTCCTTTTGTTACTCCAAGACGGGAAGCTATGGAAGTCAGGTTTTCCTCCGGATTTTTACCAGCTGCCTCGATTAAATGGAATTCCGAAGGGTAAAGGAGCACACCACACCCCATATCAACAGGTTTTTTTTCAAGTGCATACGCTTTGTTCAGGATTCGAATTCCATTTTCTATAAGGGAATCTACCTTCTCGTCCAGGCTCAGTTTATCCACTTATTGCGTCCTCGGAGTATAGTTTTATATTTATTATCATAAAATTAGAAGCGAGTTCTTTATGTTCTTTTTTACATTATAAGGTTCTCTTATATGCTTTCCTGGAGATATCCAGGTTAAATCCTGGATGTTCTGCCTTCAGTGAAAGGATTACTCGCATTTACGATAATCAAAGGCAGAATGCCCGTCACTTTAGTGGCGGGATGAATGCCGTCAACTTTCCACAACTACTTGTAATTTACCCATGTTATATATGCGGGTAAAACTAATATAACTTTTAATGTTAAAAGCCTATAAGTACAGATTGAAACCTGCTAAAAAACAAGAAACGCTAATAAATAAGCACATAGGTAGCTGTAGGCTTATTTACAATTGGGCTTTAGAACAGAAAATTAAGACTTATGAACAGACTGGAAAATGTATAAATCATATGGAGCTGGATAAGCTTCTTCCTGCCCTGAAAACTGAAAAACCTTTCCTGAAAGAAATTAATTCTCAGTCACTTCAGGGAATGACAAAACATGTAGACGCTGTCTTTTTAGATTTTTCAGAGAGAAGAACGGCTTTCCCAGGTTCAAATCGTAGAAATAAAGCCAGAAAACTGTTATCTAAAATCCATGAAAAAATAAGCAATCAGAGAAATAATTTCCAGCACCAAATCTCTTCTAAATTAATAAGCGAGAACCAAGCAATAGCTCTGGAAACTCTGAATGTCAAAGACATGGTCAAGAATCATCATTTAGCTCAGGCTATAAGCGATTCTGCATGGAGTGGCTTTGCAACGAAGCTAGAATATAAGGCAGAATGGCTCGGAAAAACGGTACTAAGGATTGGACAATTTGAGCCTTCTTCTAAACTTTGTAATGTTTGCGGTTATCATAATTCAGAATTGACACTAAAGGATAGAGTATGGATTTGCCCTGATTGCAAGACTCCGCATGATAGGGATATTAACGCCGCTATCAATATCAAAAAGTTCTCTCTCCTTGAGTAAAATCTCATAACTGTTTGACACCTGCGGAACGCAGGGAAGAGCCTGGGGACTTGCTCTCAAAAGAGAGAGGGATGAACCAGGAAGCCTGCCATTTCAATGACGGGTAGTTCACTATTAACTGATCTGCAAGTATCCAGCAATAAATCTGCTATTATGTTAAAAAACGGTAGGGAGATTCGATAGCTTCCGACGTGCTCCCTGAAGAACAGGCGATGATGTTTTAATATTTTTTCACTCTAAATTATGCTTCCCGAATTTTTTCGTAAATTCTGTCAATATGTTCCGAACGTGTGATTATGAGCAGCTCGTCGTCTTTTTCAAGCCTTGGGTTTTCCCGCGCAAGAATAAAATCATTTTCTCTATAAAGCCCGATACATTCGGTATTTTCCGGAAACTGGACTTCAGAGACCCTTTTACCGGAATGCTGTTCTCCTGTTCTGAGGCTGATTACACGCACATCAGCCCTGACAAGATTGCTCAGTTCGATTGTGTCAACTCCGCGCAGAGCATCAGAAATGATTGTTGAGGAAATTTGAGGCGGGTTAATAGGAGAGCTTATTCCCAACTTCTTAGCAATTTCCATAAATTTTGTATCATCGGTTTTGACAATAACCTTTTTCACGCCTGCTTCCTGCGCAATCAGACCTATGAGGATATTGTCCTGGTCATGGTTAGTACAGGCTACTACTGCATCCGTACAGTCCATTCCTGCTTTCTCAAGGATATCAGGGTGGGTGCCTTCGGCATTGATTACTGTGCAGTCAAGTTCTTCAGCAAGTTCCCTCGCAAATTCCTCTTCCCTTTCGATAAGGACAACCTCATTTCCCTGCCTGATCAGCGTGTGAGTCAGGTGCATTCCCAGTGAACTGGCTCCAATAATGATTACTCTCATTTTTTTCTTTCCTTTATTCTGACCTTTTTTCTTTTTTTCGCAGTCTGTGCAATATTTCTTAATTTTTTTCTTAATCCTTTTTTGTGATTTTTTTATTCCTATTCACTTTTACTTCTCCATCTAATAAATTTCTTTCAAGCTATATCTTTTCGGACTTTCCTTTCTCCGGTTTTACTGCTTCTCTCAAACCAGGTTCTGGGGAGGAACAGGATAAAGAGCGGAACTATCTCTACTCTCCCGAGCAGCATATCCGCACAGAGAACAAGCTTGAGCAGGGCCGGCATACCCGGATCTGTAATGCCTGTTGACAGCCCTGCTGTGGCCAGAGCACTTGAAGTCTCAAAAATGGCATCTGCCGAGTTTATGCCGTAAAGCATGAAAATGAAAGCTGAGAACACAAGCACAACCGAGTAAAGCAGCACGTAAGTCATGATACGGTAAACATCGTCGGGATCGACCACCTGTGACTTTACCTTGAGAGGAGTAATCGCTTCCCTCGGGAGAAAAAAACGGTAGAAAACAAGCCTTATCAGCTGCACGATTACAATCAATCGAAAAAGCTTGATCCCGCCTGTAGTTGAGCCTATGCTGCCTCCTATACACATAATTGCACTGAGAAAGCCTTTTGAAGCATCCGAAAGGGAAGCTATGTCTATAGTTGAGAATCCTGTTCCCGTAAGGGCCGAGACTGTCTGAAAAACAGCATCAGGCAATATCCCGAGCATTTCAGGCCCGCTGTTTCCTCCTGAAAGTGTTAAAGCAAAAAGTGCTGTCCCGAGTATGGAAAGCCCGAGCATGTACCTTACCTGAGGATCTCTTATAAGGGTCTTGGGGTTCTTCAGGACTTCCGGATAGAGCGAAAAGCTAATCGCACCCATTATACAAGAAATTGTTATAAAGAACGGGATCAAAAAGCCCTCGTATGCTCCGATGCTTTCAGCCTGCGTTGAAAATCCGCCCGTAGAAATCGCACTCAGAGTATGGCAGACTGATTCATAAAAAGACATTCCACTGAAAAGCAGAAGTGTCAATGAAATCAGGGTCAGGACCAGGTAAACCGTTCCAAGTGTCCTGGCAGTTGCAATTACACTTGGACGAACCCGACTTTCCCCGAAGTTTACTCTGTAAAGCCTGAATGCCGTGGTGCCCGGACGTATAAGGATTCCCAGCACAAGCACGATTATACCTATTCCCCCTATCCACTGCAGCCAGGATCGGGTGAAAAAAAAGAGTTTTGTAGGGGAGTTTGGAGCAAGGCTCAGGCCTGTTGTTGTCAGGCTCGAAACACATTCGAAATAAGCGTCCAGAAAGGGCATTCCGGCTGAAAGTGCCATAGGTACCGCACTAACTAAAGAGCAAAGCGGAAAAGTAACGGCTGCAAGGATTAAAGCTTCCTTCAGCTCAAGTTCGAAATCCGGAATTATTTTCTGAATCAGAACACCCGTTCCTGCAGATATAAGGGCACTGCTTCCATAAATTACGGCTGCAGATGTTTCCCCGAGAACAAGCGCTGCACACATAGGGACAAGCAGGACTGCTGAAAAAACCAGCAGAAGGTGTCCGGTATATTTCAGGACTGCAAAGGGGTTTACCGGAGAGACGAGCTCATACATAAGGACTAATTATATTTTTTTCTTTAAGTCTGTTTCACTCTGGGAAATCCGGTATTGTTGTGGAATTCTTATTTTCTAAATGAAAAATTAAAGGAAGAGCTGCCAAAAAACGAGGCATATTAAAAATCCTGTATAGCAGTTTTGTACTACGTGACTGTTTGGTGAAAAACTTCCAGAGAATTCCCTGTCGTTTAGCCTGTAAATTTTGAGGACAGGGCACTGTTAAATCTGTCTCAAGCTGGAAGCAGATCCCTGAAAAAGTAAATAATGAGATACGATTTTATTTGAGGTCTTAACAGTCTCTCCTGTTTACGTTTTCTCTTCTTTTTCTCATCAGAGCAGGATCACTATAAGGGCTAGGGCTGAAGAATCTTGAGTCCGAATATTTAAGTCTGGCTTTTTTTCCTTCCTGAGATCTCCTCTCACTTTTAGAGTTCTTAAGACGGGCGGAAAATGCAGAATACTGTCTAAAAATTAGCGGGCGTGGTAGACAAATATTTATAATAAGTATAAGTAGTTTATATTGAGGTAAAAACATAACACTTTACAGTGGGGGAAGACATAATGAAAATTAGAGTAGTCAGTTCTAGGGAAGAGATCTTTACACTTAACCCTAATGAGCGTGTTGTTCACCTGGCTTTCAGGCCTTCGAACAAGGATATTTTTGCGCTGGTGGAAACCTGCCCGAAGATTGAGGTAATTCAGTTACCGAAATCTTACAGGCGCACGGTTTCAAAGTCTATAGAAATGTTCCTTGAAATGCAAAGAATTCAGCTTATCGAAGGAGATGTGTGGGGGCACAGAAAAGACATTAACGAATACTACAGCATTCCGTCCTCTGTGATCGAAAAGATAAGAGAACTGAAGATGGAAGGCACACCTGCTGAGAGAATTGAGGAAAAGGTTGCAAGGGAAAGCAAACTGAACCCTGAAATGGTTGCTTATATCCTTACCAAGGAAGCTTCTGTTTAAGAACCTTAAAGATCCAGTTTTTTCCTTTATTCTCAACGCAGATAGGATAGTATTGAAAGGTTTTGAATCTTTCAAGTATCCTTTTGTTATCTAATCCCTGTTAAACTTTAAGTTTAAGGGCTACCCTGACTTGAGATAATAACGACGTCTATCTAGCGAAAGCTATCAAGTCAGGGAGATTATATCGATTTTTCACTATCGATTTTTCACTATCGATTTTTCACTGTAAACACTTGATTTTAAAGATTTTTGTTTTCAAAATCTCTCATAATCTTTCTTAATAGTTTTAGCAGCCCTGGGGTATCAAGTCCGAGCTTTTTGTTAATGTTCATCTGATAAACCCGGAATTTTAATAGGGATTTTTACTTGATCAGGAAGTGTGAGAAAATGTAATAACTTATATATTTCTGGCACCTGTAATCCTTTTAGTCTTATTTGTAATCTTTTTAGCTTTATAGTACTTATAGGAGACTGAAGGGTGAAACTGGAACTTATAGAGTTAGTTTTTCTTTCCGATAAGCGAAAACAATTGCTTCTTTTTTTAAGAAGCGGGCCCAAAAATATGGATGAAATTACGGAAGCCCTTCAGGCAACTTCCACTTCCATTCTGCCCCAAATTAAAAAATTAAAAGATATGTCCCTGGTCGTACAGGAGGACAAATCGTATACACTCTCACTCATAGGAAAAGTTCTCGTTGAAAAAATGCAGCCCCTTGTCAGCACTATAGAGCTTTTTGAAAATAATTTCGAGTACTGGTCGGAAAAAGATCTTCAGGGCATTCCATTTTCTTTCAGGAAAAAGCTCGGAGAACTCGGTAAATGCAAACTGATTCAGCCTGATCTTGACCGCATGTTCGAACTTGACCCGGAAGTTGTGGAGAACCTTTCCAGTTCAAGTTACGTTTTCGAAGCCATAGCCTACTTCCATCCGCCTATGATTTCTCTCTGCCAGGAGCTTGCAAAAAAGGGAGTTAAATTCACTTTTCTGATGTCTGAGTCTGTCTTTGAACGGTATTATAAAGACTATATGGAAGATTTCCAGAGTATGATGGCTCTTGAAAACGTAAAGTTTTTCCGATATTCGGGAGAGCTGAAAATTGCAAGTCTTACCGTTACTGATAAGTTCTTTATGATATCTCTTTTCCCGAAGAATCAGAGGCATTTTGACAGGGAGAGTCTTATATGCTATGAACCCTCTGCCCTGAAGCTGGGTACTGAGCTTTTCAACGAGCTTCTACTTAATTCAACTCAGGTTACTGAAATTCCTCAGAAATAATTGGAAAATCCTGATGAATTCAGGAAACGAGTGGAGATGGCCGTGAGATAATTTTCGGCCACCAGTTTTTTGAAAACAATGATTTTTTGAGAGCCCTAACTGTCTTTTAATTGACAGATTTTCATTCCTAAGCAGGACTCTCTCTTAAGCCGTACTTTCCTTTATACTGAATATTTTCTTTTTCTTGAGTAATCTTTTACTCACAAGTTCGGCCAGGCTTCAGTTTATTCTGACTTTACTGCTGCTTTTCCGCTTCCGCTTTTTTACTTCTCTGCTTCATTTTCTCAGCAATGTCAACACCGAGCCTCTTGCATTCTTGCAAGTCCTTGTCCGTGGGTCTGTGGAGGATCCTGAGTACAGGGTCCATAACGGTCATTCCCAGTTCCCGCATCTTTTCAGCAATCATTATGGGCGCTTCTCCGCTCCATCCGTATGACCCGAAGGCAGCCCCTAGCTTGCCCTGCGGGTTTGTGGAAACGAGAGTTTCATTCATGAACTTCTCCATGGGCAGCAGCATTTTGTAGTAAAAAGTCGAAGAGCCAATTGCAATTGCTTCTGCTTCGTTGAGTTCTTCGGGCTTTACATCATAGAAACTGACAACCTTTACATCCACGTTCTTTGACTCAATCCCGTTCCCTATTGCTTCAGCCATAACTTTCGTATTCCCTGAGGTGCTCAGATAAACTACTATTGCTTTCAACCTCTATCCCCCTCTGGTGATATAATAAATCTGATGGCAGTCCCGGACAAAGAGAGCAAAAACCGGCATCTGCGTATCTAAAGCTCAGAGCTAAAAGGCATAACCCTGGCTTTTCTCGCTCCCTAATTCAACATTAGTTATAAAAGTTGTTTTAAATAAGGATTTCGTCGCCAGAATACAGTTCAAGCTTCAGACAGGCCGTCTTATATAAAATCTGCCTCTATGCGGACAGGAGCTATATAGTTAACTACCTGAAGGGCAATGCTTTCCAGGAAATTGCGGATATTCTGCGGAATCCTGTCCACAGTATGGGAAGCAAAATTCAGGCTGCCTATTATCTCTCCCCTGTGCTTCATAGGGATTACCGCGACTGCGGTGATCTTTTCTTTCCTTAACAGGTCTGCCATCTCTTCCGCAAAAAAACTTAGTTTATAAATTGGCTTCTCAGTCCAGACCTGCTTTGCTTCCGGAGAGTCTGCCCTGTACGCATAAATTTTTTTCACAAATTCTGAGGAGAGTCCTCTGTGCGCCACAAGGTTTATCTGGTCAAGGAGTTCGTCTTTGAGGTATATACCTCCAGCATCTATCTCTTTTACCTGCAGGCAGGCATCAAGGATAAGGTTAAGCATGGTCTGAAGGTTCCAGGTACTGCTCAGTGCTATCCCGAGCTCCCTCTGAATCTCGAGCATTTCCTGGGCTTCTTTTCTTTCGGTAACATCAACAACTATTCCCTGGAAGTGAGTTACATTACCCTGAGTGTCCCGCTGGATATAGGTCCTCTCTTCAACCCAGCGAACACTGCCGTCCCCTGTAAGAATTCGGTACTCCATCTCAAAAGAGTCAAATCCTTCTCGAATAGAGCGTGAAAGGCTTTCAGAGACCGAGTTGATGTCCTCTCTATGAACTATGTCTCCGTAAAGGATTCTGCCAGAAGTGAAGTCTTCTACGGTGTATCCAAACTGCGTTACGTTTTCCGAAACGAACTCTACAGGCCAGTTTTCCATATTCTTCCAGAGGAACGCTACTGCTGAGCTTTTGCTGATTATCGTTTTCAGCACTTTCTGCATCTCGAGGGATTTTCTCAGGGCTTCTTCAATATTTTTCCTGGAAGTTATATCCAGCACTATCCCCTGAAAGCAGGTCACATCTCCATCTTTCTCCCTCTGGATAAAAGTTCTTTCATTTACCCATCGCAAGTCTCCGGCTTTTGTAAAAATCCTGTATTCCGAATTGAAGCTTACTTCCCCTTTCTGGATATTCCTTTCAAGTTCTTCTTCAACCCTTCTCAGGTCATAGGGATGTATGATTTTCCCATACAGAATTTCCTGTGACATAAAATCGTCGACTGTATACCCAAACTGCACTACATTGTCCGAGACAAAAGCTGCAGGCCAGTACTTTTCATTCCTCCACAGAAAAACCACTGCCGGGCTGTTATTGATCACTGTAGTGAGCATCTTCTGCATCTCAAGGACCTTTTCCAGTTTTTCTTCACTTTTCTTCCGTTCGGTGATATCGAGCACCACTCCCTGAAAGTGAGTTACCTCTCCTTCCGGGTCTCTCTGAATGAAGGTCCTTTCACTTACCCAACGTATCTTCCTGGCTTTTGAGAAAATTCTGTACTCCATATTGAAATCCGGAGCTCCGATCCGAATTCTTTTTTCAAGTCCCTCTTCAACTTTTTTAAGGTCATCAGGGTAAATAATCTCCTCATAAAGTACCCTTTCCGATACGAAATCTTCTACCGTGTATCCAAAGTTCACTACATTTTCGGAAACAAACTCTGCAGGCCGTTTTTCTTCGTTTTTCCATAGAAAGACTACTACCTGACTATTATTGATTATAGTTTTCAGAGCTTCTTCCCTTTCCAGAGCTGCATGAAGAGCTTTTCCTCTTTCGCCATCCGCAGAATCTGCTACGCTTGGATAGCTATTCAGTTCTTCTCTGCTTTCTGAAGTATCGCTGTCCATTTCTTCCAACCGCCTGCACAGGATTTCAATTGTTTCTTTCGGGATAATACTCTGGAAACTGTCGACCTTTATAATTGTAATTCGCCTGTGTTCGAATTTACCGGTCTGTAGTAGATTTACTGTCTATAAATTCGCTCCTAATTTTCGATTAGCTGTTTTTTATATAATTGTGTTTTTATCAAATATCAGTTTTTTTGATCTCGTAACCTCTTTTTCCAGTTCAGCTACATCCTGCGGAGCCGAAAAATATTTATGTGCCAATCCTCTGGCTCTCCAGATGCTGTCTTTGCCTGCCGTATTCTTTTTTGAAATCTCATAGAAAATTATTTATAATAAAAAAAAGGTAATAAGATTCCGTATTCCGTATTAGTGGTGCAGGTCTGCCAGTCAGAAAAACCCCATTACCACGCCACCAATTAGCAGATTGGAAAAAACTGTGCACCCGCATAAACTCATGAACCCCTTCACGAACCCCATCAGAAGGATAGCAGTATCGAGTCTGGTTACTAACCTACCAAACGTGAAGCTAAAGCGGATTTCTGGAAATATGCACAGTACAGTGAAAAGTCCACAAATACGGAATACGAAAAAATGGCAAAAGAAATGGCGAAAAGCCTGAAAAATGGCTAAAGTCTAAAAAATGGCAAAACAAATGGCAAAAAATTTAAAAAAATGGCTAAAGTCTGAAAAAGCTAGAGCAGAAAAATAGTCCAAAAACATAAAACCTCCATAAAAGGATCTGTAGTAAGGTTTTGAGGGAAGCCTTACTGCGATTCCTTTGATTCTTAAACCATTTTGTCCGATTAGCTTATTTATTTCTGTTTTTCTTGAACGTTTGACGCATTCTTTACTATTTCTTCATTGAGTTTCCAGCCCTGAGACAGACATCAGGTACTCTCTCACTCCCTTTGAGTAGAGTTTTCGTGAGAAGTTCAATTTCTCAGCCTTTTCGGGCTGAAGTATTGGAATCTTAAGGTTAGGGATAAGGAAGTAAACAAAAACAATTTAAATGTGATGGAATAAATCCTGAGTTTAAAAGAGAAAAAGGAGAGCGCATAATAAAGAAAAAGAATGGTGAACGGGTAAACCCTTTGTGGTTAGATTTTGTGGTGTGTTATTTGGGTGTGATCTTGTAGATGTGTAGTCAAGGGCAGGCCCGTTCACTATGCTAAAACCAAAATCCATGACTGGTTATATAAATATTTGGATACTATTATATTAAATTGCCTTTTTGTGATAATAAATGTCAGTTTTGAGGTTATAATAGGGACTCCTTTTCCAGATTTTATCCTCCTATTGCTAAAATACAGATTTCCCTTTTTTCTCTTCGGTTTCATTTTTTAGTTCAGTTTACCTTTTTGGTACTTTTATCAAGCTTCTTATAAGTCTTTCTGGATTTTCAGTATTTTTTTCTTAACTTCTTTACATCTTCTTGTAACTTCTTTACAGTCTTTCTGCCCCAATCTGTTTATACTATGAAGTTTTTTCCTATCTATACATTATAACGAATTACATTCATAGTTTTCAATATCAAGATCACGAAGAGAAGATCACTAGGAGATTTGCAATGAGAAGCGCAATTATCAAAGAAGGGCCTGAACGTGCCGCTAACCGTTCTCTCCTGAAGGCAACAGGAGTTACGGATTCGGAAATGAAGAGGCCGTTCATCGCGGTTGTCAATTCCTGGAATGATATAGTCCCCGGTCACACTCACCTGAATAAACTTGCTGAGGCTGTGAAAGCCGGAATCAGGAACGCTGGAGGGGTTCCTTTTGAGTTCCATACCATAGGGGTCTGCGACGGGATTGCAATGGGGCATGAGGGTATGAAATATTCTCTCCCAAGCAGGGAAGTCATAGAGGACACAATCGAACTGATGGTCAGAGCCCACCAGTTTGACGGGATGGTTCTTATCCCTACATGTGACAAAATTGTGCCAGGACACCTTATGGCAGCAGGCAGGCTTGATATCCCTGCCATTGTTGTGACCGGAGGGCCAATGCTTCCCGGATATGTGGACGATAAATACACTGACCTTATTTCAGTCTTTGAAGGGGTCGGCGCCTACAGGGCAGGCAAACTTTCCGAAGCCGACCTTAAAAGGCTTGAAAACCTTTCCTGTGCAGGGGCAGGTTCATGTGCAGGAATGTTTACCGCAAACACAATGGCATGCATGACCGAAGCCCTCGGATTGAGCCTGCCCGGCTGTGCAACTGCCCATGCTGTCGATGCAAAAAAGACGCGCATCGCCAAAGAATCCGGAGAGCGCATTGTGGAGCTTGTAAAAAAGAACATTACTCCAAGGCAGATTGTTACTTGCAAATCTTTTGAAAACGCCATTATGGTCGATATGGCAGTCGGAGGGAGTACAAATACCACTCTTCACCTTCCTGCTCTTGCCCACGAGTTCGGACTTGAACTGCCTCTTGAAACCTTTGATGAACTGAGCAGGACAACTCCTCACCTGATTTCCCTCAGACCCGGAGGTCCTAATTTCATGCTTCACTTTGACAGGGCAGGCGGAGTCGAAGCAATTATGCAGAGACTGGCTTCAAAACTCCATCTTGATCAGCTTACAGTTAATGGCAAAACCATCGGGGAAAACCTGAACGAGTTTGAAATCATTAACCCAAAGCTGAATAAAGAAATTATTGCAACTCTTGAGAAACCAATCCATGCCGAAGGGGGGATCGCAGTCCTCAAAGGCAGTCTCGCTCCTGATGGCTCGGTTGTCAAGCAGGCTGCGGTTGACCCGAAAATGCGTATCCATACAGGTCCTGCAAGAGTTTATGATTGTGAAGAGGATGCCATGAAGAGCATTCTTGCAGGGGATGTTAAACCAGGAGATATTGTCGTCATCCGCTATGAAGGTCCCAAAGGAGGTCCCGGAATGCGCGAAATGCTTGCAGCCACAGCCGCAATCGGAGGCATGGGTCTGCTAGAGTCCGTAGCTCTGATCACTGACGGGCGCTTCTCCGGAGGGACCCGCGGACCATGTATAGGGCATGTTTCTCCCGAAGCCAGTGAAGGGGGACCAATAGGTCTTGTAAAAGACGGTGACCTCATAGAAATCAACATTCCTGAAAGAATCCTGAACCTGAAGGTCTCTGAAGAAGAACTCGAAAAACGTAGGGCTGCCTTTGTACCTCCTAAAAAGGAAGTCACTGGCTACCTTGCAAGATACCAGCGTGCTGTCCATTCCGCAAACACTGGCGGGATAGTGGACTGAAACAGTTAATACTCTATTTAATACTCTGTTTACACGGAGGTCTTTTCCTCCGCTGTCCTTTTTTTTGAATTTCAGACACTTCTTTCAAGATTTTTTGTTTTCTATTTCAGTTTACTGTTATCTGTTCGAAGAGATACCCATACTCAGCAGCGTCAAGTCTGTCTTCTGGAAACGTTTATACCGCCCCAAAACTATCTTTTATACAACCTTTTTATCAAACCATTCGAGAAAAATCGTTTTTATTAAAGTTTATTGAAAAATTATTTAGAGATCCAAGGAGGCCTAAATTATGGAAGTAGAGGGGTTGTGTTCAATTTGCGGGCGCCCGGCTAAACTTCATACCTGCCATTTATGCGGAAGACTTGTATGCAGCCAGTGCATGGACCGTAGAAAAGGCGTCTGTGTCAAATGTGCAGCCGGGAAGAAAGGTTCTGTACCAGGATCAGGAGATGCCGGTGTATTTAAGTAAGCAAATCAAAAACAGAGGCCAGAACTAAAGTATCACAATTAAAGTATCAAAATTAGATAAGTCAAAAAAAATAGAATTTTCAGAAAAAAATATCTCAAGTTCTCGATGCTTTTTCTGACTTACTGGCTTACCAGCCGTGAATTTCTCCTTCCGGTTCTTCCTCATCGCGGTAAAAACGGAATTCTTTTTTATTGACATCTTCTACAAACACAAATTTCTCTTCGATTCCTACCTTTGTAAACGTAAGAGCATCATCCCCATCCCTTACAGCCGGAAGGATATCCACATCCACATGGTCCTGAATGCTGCTCTCCGGAAGAAAAGCAGTGATGATAAACCAGTCAATCCCCCCGGTATAGTTGCTGCTTACGTACCGGCTCTGGTTTGGCAGAATTTTTGTAGCCTTCTGATGCATTTCGGTTCCGTCAGCCCGATAAGCTACAAACCGGACAGTATGATTAGTCTTATTTTTTATTATAGCCAATGTCCCACTCCCCTATCTAGATAATGAATAGCTTCCATTTTAAGGAAATTTATATTATGAATTTAGTTCTGGAAAGTAAATACTTATGGATGCAAAGTTTCTAAGAGGTGTTAGACAAAATTCGGTTCCTGAGGGCAAAAGAATTATTCTCAGGCAAGACAGGTCAGATTGATAAATTTAGACACAGATCAAATTGCGCGGTCAGATAGAAGACCGGCTGCGTAATAAAGTAAGTTAAACAAGCAGGTTAATCGGGTGCCTGCTTGCGGGCTCGATATCAAGGTCAGCCACGGCTTCGGCAATCATAATATCGCTCATTGCAGCCATGGGGAAAATGTATTCCGCGTATTCTATAGGGCCGTAAAGGATGAAATCTCCGGCTGCAGCCTGCTGGAGACAGGTAGAACCTATATCACAGATCTTATACAGGACAGGATCTTTTTCTTTTTGCCGGTTCAGCCAGCTCCATGCTGAGGGAGCATTATGGATTCCGGAGCCTGTAGGATGACCCCATTTTGCTTTTGTGGTAATCGTCATTCTGAGGGCTATCCCTGCTCCATTTCCCATAGGGGTAATGCTCGGGTCGATAAGTTTGTTTACTATTCCGCATCTGTCCGCAATTGAGAGGAGCCCCTCCTCTAACAGACCTGCACCGGTCTCGAGCAGTTCCATCCTGCCCTGAAGGGAGGAGTCCATGGCATTAAAACCCAGAATAATTGAACTATCAATATCGGAATGCTCAAGAGCCTCCATTTCTGATGCGTTTATGCTCATATTTATAGAGTTATAGACTGCCCTGTCTGCAAGCCCTATTTCACTTACATATCCGGCTGCATGGGCACGTACAGTCCCTTCGGGAGAATCTATAAGAAAAGGAGAATCCGAAACTTCTGCAATGAAATCAATATAGTTCGTAATACTCTCGACGGTTGTGCCGAAGATATGGACCATGTGCGGATTTCCGGTAGTATCCGAACCCGATTCCTGCAAGTTTACAAGCTTTTCAGCAGCACCCCTGTCAAAAAGGCCTTTTGCGGCATCTTCGATAATCTCATGCTTATTATAAAAAATAGTCCCTGCAAGTACGGTAGGGAGTTCTCCAGGCTGTCCACCTACTTTTATTCCTGCAATATTGGCAATTTCCTGTTCTTTCTGGAACTTAAACATCTTTAGGCCCTCAAAGTCCACACTTATCAAAATTAAAAAATTTATTCGGATTCAAAGCTTACTTTTTTGATCTCAGGATTTGAACTGGTTCTTTTAATTATAGAATAACCATATAAAACATATAGATCGAAAATATATTTTTGGTTTAATTACATTGTGTTTTTTAAGGATCAGAGACTTTCTGCCAGGCAGACAATTCCTGCTTTTGAATCCATTACAAATTCTCCTGAAATTATTATGTCTCCTGACGTGGGGACTGCAAAAGAGGACTGTCTTTTTTTCGGGGCACAAACAGCAATGGGCTCTTCAGGGTATGCTTCTCCCTTATCTTTATAATCCTCCACAAGCTTTTGGACTTCTTCGGGGTCATTTAACCCTATTCTATCGAGGAGTGTAACCTGCTGCCGGAAGCGTTCGACTGCGGACTTTGTGATGTTTTCTATAAAGGGAATTGCGCCCTGTGAACCTGTAATTCTGCCCTGCTCATCAATTCCGTTTGCATGGATTGCTAGCAGTGAGTGCCCTGCCAGATGACCCCTTGACTCGGTTCCGCAGATCAGCACATAACGGATATTGGAGTTTGAAATAACATTTACTATTATTTTTTCAACTCCAAGGTTTTCGGTTTTTGAACTTCCCCAGATGGCTGCCTCAGGGCAGGCATTAAGCTGGCTTGCAAGGGTTACTACTGCAATCCTTGAATCGGTTTTTCCTGTAACGTAGTCTCCTTTTACAGGGGGCCAGTTTTCTGCAATGAACTTCAGTGAATCACCTTTTTTCTTTCCTTGTTCAGATAGGATAGTGCACTTGCAAGCATGATGGCTTTTGTGAAGTGCCCGCCTACTCTTGATGTGTCCACAAACACATAATCGTCCATTAATACCGGAGCTCCGAGCCCGTCGCCTCCTCCAAGGAAGGCAATAGTCCGGAAAATAAGGTTGCCTGAGATTCCGTCAGGAGCAACAATGAAATTTGATTCCTTTATGGCATCTTCAATAAGAATAGTATAGTGTCTGGCAATGATCCCGAGTTCCTTAGCCCGTCCTGCTACGAATTCCCCGTCTGCGAGTGTCCTGTCCACACGCCTGTCCCTTCCTATATCCCCTATCCTTCCTCCGGAAAGCACTCCTACGGCAGGCTCAACACCCAGTCTCCTTATGTGCTCTGCACCAAGGGAGATCATGCGAAGCTTGTCTGAAATCGTGTTTCCTTCATCTATTCCAACAGGGGCCAGGAAAAAAGGTGTCCCGTCTGCTGTAAGGAGCAGGGCAAGCCTGCAAACTCTTTTCATGCCAAGGGCTTCTTTCAGGTTTGAAAGAGTTCCGGAAGCCTTTGCAGTGCCTCTTATAACTGCATCCACCTTTCTTGAGACCAGGAGTTCAGAAAGGACTTTTTCGGGGTTGTCTGTATCTATAACCTCAAGTTCGGTTCCGATTTTATCGATCTCTTTTTTACTTCCTACAAGGACTACCTGTGCATATCCCAGTTCCTGGGCTTTCCATGCACTTTCAAGAGTTTTGGGATTGGGCTCTCTAATTCCCATAGCAACTCTTGCTCTGTTCGCCCGGGCTCGTACTTCGATAGCCTCAAGGAGGGCATACATGCCATTCTTTTCCATATCCATCCAGACTTTTATTTAAGATTTGAAGTAATTCAAAGAAAGACAAACACACATGTTAATTAATTTTGCCCCTCCCGAGTCCCGCCTCGGGAGTCCGCTGTCCTTCCCGAATTGCGCCTCGGGAGCCCGCTGTCCTTTTCGCTTCGCTCAAGAGGACTAACCTTATGGATAAGTAACATTCTTTTCCTCTAGATTATTGATTTTGAGATGCCATATTTAAAATCGACGTTGGAAGATTGCAAAAGTGACTGCAATTCACTTATTGAAAAAATTAAAACATATAAAGTTAATAATGAGTTCCTTTTTTATTGGTATGGTTTAAGATGATGTCGGCAATTGAATGGGCTGAAAAATACCGACCCCGGACTCTTGGAGATGTCGTGGGGAACAAGAAAGCAGTGCAGGACTTGAGGAAGTGGGCTGAAGAATGGCAGTCCGGGATTCCTGAGAAAAGAGCTGTGATTCTCTATGGACCTGCGGGGATAGGGAAGACTTCAAGTGCTCACGCACTGGCAGGGGACATGGACTGGGAGGTTATAGAGCTCAATGCAAGCGACCAGAGGACTGCAGGCGTTATTGAGAAAATTGCCGGCTCTGCAGCGTCAATGAATACTCTTTTTGGAGGTAAACGGCTTATTGTCCTTGATGAGGCTGATAACCTCCACGGGACTGCAGATAGGGGTGGGATGAGGGCTATTGCCGGGATCATAAAAGCCACACTTCAGCCGATAGTACTTATTGCAAACGATATTTACGGGCTGACACCCACAGTCCGGAACATTTGTCTGGAAATAAAGTTCGGGTCCGTACAGAGCCGTTCCATGGTTCCTGCTTTGAAGAAGGTCTGTGATGCTGAGGGAATCTCCTGCAGCCAGGAAGCTATTCTGCAGATTGCAGAAAATGCAGGAGGAGATTTCAGGAGTGCAATGAATGACCTCCAGGCTGCAGCTAGTGGGAAGGAAGCGCTCGAAGTTGAGGACCTCAGCACTGCAGGCAGAGATGTCAAAGAGAATATCTTTAAGGCGATGCAGAAGATCTTTAAAAGCACTGACTGTAAAAGGGCTCTTGAATCTGCATACGGGCTTGATGAAAGCCCTGAGGATCTCGTGCACTGGATAGACGAAAACCTGCCAATTCAGTATGCTCGGAAGGATGGCGACCTCGAAGATATAAGAGCGGGTTTTGGATATCTTTCAAAGGCTGATCTTTATCTTGGGCGTGTGAAAAAGCGCCAGAACTACAGGATGTGGAGGTATGCCAGCATGCTTATGGTTTGCGGGGCTGCCCTTTCAAAGACAAGACCGTATCCCGGCTTCATCAAGTATCAGCAGCCTTCACTCTGGAGAAGGCTTGGACAGACACGTTCGAAGCGGGACATGCGAGACAATATAGCTTCAAAGATAGGGGAGCACAGCTTTGAATCAATGCATTACTCCAGGAATAACCTTTTAGGTTTTTATGCGTTGATGTTAAAGGATGAAGCATCTGCTATTGAAGTAACTGCAAGTCTCGGGCTTGAGCTTGAAGAGCTGATGTATCTTTCAGGAAGCGCAAAAGCAAGCAAAAAGCTGCAGAAAATTTACGATGAAGCGCAGAAGCTTCTCGAGAAGAAGGGCGATAAAGCCGAAGAACAGGCCTTTTTTAAGGTACCTGCTCCCTTGGTAGACGAAAAGCAGACAACTCTTCACTGCCCTGTTAATATTCCTGAAAAAGAACAGGAAGTTCCCTCTGAAAAATCCGAAACTTCTGATTCTCAACCTCCGGAAGGTAAGCAGAAAACCCTTAACCTGGGATTTGATATCTCGCCCGAGCCTCCAGAGAAAGAAGAGGCTTCAGAAAAGAAACTATCCGAGGACCCGGTACCTGAAGAAGATAACTTCTTTCCTCTTCCCAAATCCATGCAAGAAAAGAAACTCATTTCCGAACCTGTAGAGAAGAAAACCCTTTCCACAACTTCAAAAAAGAAGGGTTCGGATGGCAGCATCGATCCTTCAAAACAAAGGACATCTGATAAGGCTTCACCTTCCGCAGGTATGCAGGATAACACAGGAGAAGTTTTGAAAAAAGCTGAGCCTAAAAACCAGAAAACACTTTTCGACTTTTAAATTTTTTAGAACACAACCGTTCGTTTTTCCTATCTGGAGTGGGGAATTCAGATGGGATCTTTCTAATTCTTTTCGATCTCCAATCTTTATTGCTAGCTGGAGAATAAAAGTTCAGAAATTACCCTGAGCAACCTTATTCTTTATTCTAAGTAACTTTACTTTTGTGCAAGAAAACGTTAGTTTTTTGTGAGCGGAATGACGGGGTTGACTTTGAATGAAAGAAAAAAATTGCTGGTGTGTTTGGGAAGTTTGGACTGGAATCCGCTCACAAATATTACTATGTAACTTCAGTTATAAATACTTTTTTAATATATTTAGTATATCTCTTTTCCTATCTATTTCTTTGATTTAACTACCAGAGATAACTCTATATTCTGCATGATTTCGTAGATAAATGAGACCGAGAGAACGTTACTGCAGCAAATAAGGTGAGGTTAAGAACCTGATAACTGAAGTTGAGAAAAACCTGATCAATGTTAGGAACTGGTGAGATAAAACTGGATAATGTTAAACAGTGTTAAGAAAAGTTGAGAAATAAAGTCATGAGAAAAGTTGTGAGCGGGTTTGGGGAGTTTGGGGAATAGTTGGGGGAATAGTTGGGGGATATGGGTTTGGGGTTATACTATGGAAAAGAGACCCGCTCACTTAGCATGAGTAATCATTACATACTATAAATAGCTTTCCATTATATACCTCACAATTTATAATTACAGTCTTATAGTTAATTTTTTCTAAAACTGTATTTCATGATGCCGTTTTTTTAGAATATATGCCGCCCGGTAAAAATGATAAGGACCTTAGTGACACTAAAAGAAACATAGATAAGAAATAATAGTACTGATAATAGGTTCATTTTTATTACATATTTAAAGAACTTGCTGACAAAAGTGATGATACAGCTGATTTTGTTATCTTTATTTCTGGATAATGTTCAGTATCAATTAAGTACTACCTGGTACCACTCCAATATTCCTGAGTAACCTGCATTCCTGAGTAGTCTCAAAACTGGCTTGGCCTGTATGATTTTTCAGTCACATCCGTAATGGTAGACCTGATAAGATGATCTATTAACAGCACTTCTTTGATAATAGGAAGCAGTAAGCTAACAGTCACGGAATCCGTCAGGTAAACAGGAAATATTTAACACATTATATCTTTTTATAAGAATAAGTATGAGCGGGTTGGGGAGTATGAATTGGGGTGTTGGGGGGTTGGGGTTATCTTACAAAAGAGAGACCCGCTCACACAATACATCATGCTAATCTCGTATAAATATATTTTGCTTGTAAGAATTCTGTCACTAAAAGTGCTGAAAGAATACATGCAAACACAGGACTTTTCATACTCTCAAAACGTTCACTCAATTTTCTACTTCTGTCTCAGTTCTTATCATTATTTTGTTCTGAACAACAGGCCCAAACCAGGAATCTATAACGATTCTATAATGATTTTTCAGTAATAACAATATTTTAAAGCTCTCTTCAAACAAAAGACATATATATAACTAGTGACATGTTGGACTTGCATTCCAAGCAACTGCTTGTAAAGTTATCCCTTTAAAAATAGAACTGATAGCAAACTGGGCTCGTGGTCTAGTCGGTCATGACATCGCCTTTACACGGCGGGGATCCTGAGTTCGAATCTCAGCGGGCCCACTACTCTTTTTTGAGTTTAATTTCCTTTAAATTAAGGAATTTTTTTATATAGAAGCAACCTGTATTTATTATCTATTATCAATTACGGGTTAAATTTCCTTTTTAAAACTTAATGCTTTATATAATACTGATATCGTTATATAGAAAGGGGAACGATAAAGACTTAGAATCTTTGTTACCTACAAAAAGATCCGCTTTAATATATTTAATAAGCGTTGATTCTTACAAAGATTATTTCTAATCTACGTGGGGGAGGAGTCAGTATTGAAGAGAAGAAGCAGGACAGATATTGCAGTAGATATTTTAAGAGTAGCGATGAATGGGGCAAAGAAAACTCATATCGTTTATGAAGTGAATCTTAACTTTAACATTGCTCAGAAGTATCTGGAACTGTTAAAAGAAAAAGAGCTCATCAGGCATGAGAACGGTGTTTTTATCACAACTGATAAAGGAAAAGTTTTCCAGGAAATGGCTAAAGAACTTAAACTTTAATAATCTTCCCTTTTTTATTTAGATGTTTTTATTTTATTCTCATCTGTTCTTTTTTAAATTTGTTTTTTTAAATCTGTTATTAATTAAGTAATTCCATAATAAGTTTAGTTCAGTAACAATCCTTCTGAACATTTATGCGTCCCCGTATATATAACGGCTTTTGGAAACATATGTACTATGGCTATGAAGGCACTTTTTTTGAACTGCACACTGAAAAAAGTGCCTCAGGTATCGAACACCCGCGCTCTTATTGACAGAGCTGTAGTTATTTTTA
This sequence comes from Methanosarcina horonobensis HB-1 = JCM 15518, assembly GCF_000970285.1. NCBI lineage: Archaea > Methanobacteriati > Methanobacteriota > Methanomicrobia > Methanosarcinales > Methanosarcinaceae > Methanosarcina > Methanosarcina horonobensis. The sequence continues at coordinate 1,489,558 of NZ_CP009516.1, forward strand.
AAGAACTTGATGTTGAGAGTGAGGTCATAAGGGTTGTTGACCACAGTATAGCGTTCGGGGTTACCTCAGATGAAGGAGAAGGGGATGAATGCCCCTTTATACTTGAAAAAATTAAAACCTGTGATATCCTGATTATAGGAAGTCCAATCTGGTTTGGTACGCTTTCTTCCGTAGCCAAAATGGTGATTGAAAGACTGGATGGGACTTATATGGAGGGGAATCCGGAAACCGGGCAGTACCCCCTTTATGGAAAGGTTGCAGGAGTTATCGTCACAGGAAACGAAGACGGAGCACAGAACGTAGGTTCAAGAATACTCTTTAGCCTTACACACCTGGGGTGTACCGTGCCTCCCAATGCGGACTGCTACTGGGTCGGGGATGCAGGACCGGGACCCAGTTATATAGAAGCAGGAGGGGAAAGGCACCTTTATACAAACAGAACAGTAAGATACATGGTACATAATCTGGTATACTTCGCAAAGCTTCTCAAGGAAAACCCTATTCCTACCAACTTAAAAAAGCTTGATGAGGAGGCAAAAAAGGTAAGTAATTCAGGCTAAATAAGCCTGAAAATCAGTGCATTACTTTTGCATTTTACAGAATATTTCATATTTTTCTAAGGAGAATATTCTACTGATGGAGATGGAGGGTGTTATTTGACTGATGGGGACAAATCGATCGTAAAACTCAAGGTTGCAGAAGCCGATCAAAGAGACGTCGGGAAAGGAATCGTCCGAATTGATGAAAGATTCAGAGAAAAACTTGGCCTTAAACCCTTTGATGTTGTGGAAATCAAAGGCGGTAAATCAACTTCTGCCCTTATAGGCCGCCCTTATCCCAGTGATGCAGGGCTTGACATTATCCGTATGGACGGGCTTATCCGCATGAACGCAAAGACCAGCATAGGGGAATATGTGGATATCCGCAAAGCAGACTGGAAAGAAGCAAAGAGCGTAACGCTTGCTCCTGTAGCCAAAGGAATGCAGATCTATGCTCCGAGCGAAACGCTCAAAGCCGTATTCATGAACCGTACGGTTTCAAAAGGAGACTTTATTTCCACCACAAGCCTGAGGCGGTCAAGAGAAAGGGAAACTTTCGGCAAAGGAGTTATGTTCGAGGACTTCTTCCAGGACTTTTTCGGGCAGGGCTTCGGGCCGTCCTTCGGGCTTGGGGAGATAAAACTGCAGGTAGTATCTACTGCCCCTTCGGGGATAGTAAAAATTACAGACATGACACAGGTTGAGCTTTTACCGGAAGCTACGGAGATAACCCCTGAGCAGAATATCCCTACTGTAATGTATGAAGACCTGGGTGGGCTTAAGGATGCCATTGGCAAGGTAAGGGAAATGATAGAACTACCTCTAAAGCACCCTGAGCTCTTTGACAGGCTTGGAATCGATGCTCCAAAAGGAGTGCTACTGCACGGACCTCCAGGAACGGGCAAGACAATGCTTGCAAAAGCAGTCGCTAACGAATCAGATGCTTATTTCATTTCCATTAACGGTCCGGAGATTATGTCAAAGTACTATGGAGAGTCCGAGAAAGCGATCAGGGATATCTTTGAGGACGCAGAAAAGAATGCTCCGGCAATTATCTTCCTGGATGAAATTGATTCGATTGCCCCTAAACGGGCTGAAGTGACCGGAGAAGTAGAAAGGAGAGTGGTCGCTCAACTTCTTTCCCTGATGGACGGGCTTAAAGCCCGCAAGAATGTGATTGTCATCGGGTCGACCAACCGGCCTGAAGCCATTGATATTGCACTCCGCCGCCCCGGCAGGTTTGATCGGGAGATTGAACTGAGGGTTCCGGACACGGAAGGAAGGCTTGAGATTTTCCAGATCCATACCAGAGGTATGCCACTCGACGAAAATGTAAACCTGATGGATTTTGCTCAGATAACTTACGGGTTTGTGGGAGCCGATATTGCTGCGCTCTGCAGGGAAGCAGCCATGAGCGCATTGAGACGGATTTTACCGAAAATCAACCTTAATGAACCCGAAATTCCTCGGGAGATTCTTGATGCCCTTCAGGTCACAAGGGAAGATTTTGAAAATGCCCTGAAAGATGTCCAGCCATCTGCAATAAGGGAAATTCTGATAGAGGTTCCCAATATAGGTTGGGACGATGTGGGCGGCCTTGGAGAGGTAAAAGAACTTTTGAAAGAGGCTGTGGAATGGCCCTTGAAAAGCCCTGAATCTTACAGGGATATAGGGGTTGAAGCTCCTAAAGGCGTGCTACTGTATGGTCCTCCGGGTACTGGAAAGACCCTTCTTGCAAAAGCCATTGCCCATGAGTCCGATGCCAATTTTATTACTGCCAAAGGAAGTGATTTACTCTCCAAATGGTACGGTGAATCCGAAAAAAGAATCGCTGAGGTCTTTACGCGCGCAAGGCAGGTTGCTCCTTCTATTATTTTCCTTGACGAACTTGACTCGCTTGCCCCTATTCGAGGGGCTTCTACAGGTGAGCCTCAGGTTACAGCAAGGATCCTTAACCAGCTCCTGTCAGAAATGGACGGACTTGAAGAACTCAGGGCTGTTGTGGTAATCGGGGCAACCAACCGTCCTGATATGATAGATCCTGCCCTTCTCAGGCCAGGGCGGTTTGACGAGCTTATCCTTGTTCCTGTTCCGGATGAAGGAGCCCGCAGGGAAATCTTCAGGGTTCACACAGAGAATATGGCTCTTGCAGAGGATGTTGACCTCGAAAAACTCGTTTCCCTTACAGACCAGTACACAGGTGCGGATATTGCAGCTGTATGTAAAAAAGCAGGAAGGCATGCATTACGTGAGGACCTCCATGCAAAGAACGTCAAGCAAAAACACTTCCTGCAGGCTATTGAAGAGACCGGACCTTCAGTTACTCCGGATACCATGAAGTACTACCAGGCAATAAAAGGAGAACTGAGAAAAAGGAAGTCCAAAGAAATAGAAAGTCCCTATTATATCTGAGTATCAAAGTTTGAATATAATGGGGACTCCGTTTTCTATTTTTCTTTATTACCGTTCTCTTTTTTACTTTTTTCATTTTCTTGCAGCCGGGTTTTTTCGTTATGGTCGTTTCTGTCACTCTCGACAAAGGAGAATGGCATTGTGAAAATAGAAGAGAGAAAAAAGAGTCTAGAAGAAAGAAAAAAGAGTCACTTGTTGACTATACCGATTCACAGGCAGCTCGAAGGCTTTTTCAATTATTAACCACCTGGCTTTATTTCGTCCTTTTTTACTCTTATTCTCCTTATAAGGTCCTATTTATTTTTTATTCTCTATTTTTATTATTGGCTTAATATTTTTTGACATTAAACTCCCTTTTTATCAATAAAAAATTAATTTTTTGTTACTGTTTTTGTACAGTTTTTTTCTTAAAAGTGGTTATTATTAAGTATTACTATTTATTGACAACCAGCTTTACAGGCCGTATCCGGAAAATAGCTGAGCGGCTCCGAAAGTCATTTATATCTAACTTATATATAAACTCTTTAAATTATGTTGACCAATGCCATTAAATACCATAATTACTATCGGTAATATATATGCAGCTTCCAACACCCGAAGATCTTAAAAAAAGAAGGAATGAACTAGGGCTTACCCAGAGCGACCTGGCTAAAAGGGCAGGTGTAAGCCAGCCTCTTATAGCCCGCATCGAATCGGGAGATGTAGACCCCAGACTCTCAACAGTCAGGAAAATCCTTGATGCTTTTGAGGAAGCTGAAAAGGAGCAGCAAATTATCATAAGGGACCTGATGCATTCCCCTGTCCTTCATGTTTCTCCTGAAGACTCGGTAGAAGAGGTGGTAAACCTTATGCATGTTCACGGGTTTTCACAGATTCCCGTGCTTGATAGAGGCATTCCGGTTGGAAGTGTTTCGGAAGATATGATCGTAAAGCTGATGGGCGAGAGCAAGAAAAAATCCATCTCTCAGTTGAAAGTTTCCGGGATAATGGGGGAGTCTTTTCCGACAGTAGCTCCTGGAATATCGATATCAGTAGTCTCGCATATACTTGAAGGAAACCCTGCCGTACTCGTGGTAGAAAAGGGGACAGTTGTGGGCGTTGTGACAAAACATGATGTGATGAAACTCCTTCAGGGCCAGTAAACTGAGTTCTTTTTCCCTTAATGTGGAAGCCTTAGATTGAACTTGGAAAGCACATGAATTATATACTAGGATTCAATTAAACCTGAATCCTTAATTTAATTCAGCACTTAACACGTCTGAAATGATCTAACAAATATGGCAATTGCAGTCGAAATGATCAGAGCATGGAACACTGCGCAGCCCTTCTGGCACACTGCATCTATGATAAATATAACCACAGATTATTTCAGGATTACACGATTAAAATTATAGAGTTTACACAATTCCCTTAAAATAAGAACCAAAAATGAGTTAAATCTTTAAAAAGTGTGGAGTAAATAAAAATATGGATCTGGAAGATACCCTTCTCATGATGCCTGGTCCCGTACCTGTTGCACCCAGAGTCCTTAGAGCGATGTCAAAACCGATGATTAACCACCGGAGTGCAGAATTTGCCGGAATTTATACTGATTGCAGGGGAATTCTTGCAGATATTTTTCAGACAAAAAATGACATTTTTTTACTCAGCGGCTCCGGAACTGCGGGAATGGAAGCTGCAGTCGGGTCTGTAGCCGGAAGCGGAGACAAAGTTATTGCTATAGAAAACGGAAAATTCGGAGAGCGCTTCAAAGACCTTGCAGCTCTCTATGCTGAAGTAGTGCCTCTGGAATTTGAATGGGGTCTTCCTGTAGACCTTGAGAAGGTTAAGGAAAAACTCGAGGAAGGGGCAAAAGCCATTACCCTTGTCCACAATGAGACCTCTGCTGGGATCATGAATCCTGCTGAAGAAATCGGCAAACTTGCAAAAAAACACGATGCTCTTTTTATCATGGACGGCGTAACCTCCCTTGGAGGAGATGAGGTCAAGGTCGATGAATGGGGTGTCGACATTGCAATCGTAGGTTCACAGAAATGCCTTGCAGCTCCCCCTGGAATGGCAGCAGTCTCAGTAAGCGAAAAAGCCTTTGAGGCTATAAATGGCATGAAGAAGAGACCCTACTATAATGACCTTAAAGCATATAAAAAGAGCGGGGACAAGCCCAGACCGGAAACACCCTACACACCTGCAATTCCTCTTTTCTATGCCCTTCAGGAAGCCCTTCATATCGTTAAAGAAGAGGGTATGGAAGCAAGGATCAAAAGGCACAGAGCCCTCTCCGAAGCAGTACGGGCAGCAGCTGATGCGATGAACATCGAGATGTTCCCCCAGCTTAACGAATACAGCCATTACTCCAACACCGTCACTGCGATGAAATCCCCTGCAGGAATTGACGGGGAAGACATTAAAAATGACATGAAGAAGCGCGGTGTAATTATTGCCGGCGGGCAGGAACGCCTGAAAGGCAAGATTTTCAGAATTGGAAGCATGGGGATCGTAACTGGAAGGGATGTCCTCTCAGCTATCCAGCAGCTGGAAATCGTGCTGAATAAGCGGGGTTATATTGACAGCGTGGGGGCAGGAACTGAAGCTGCAGCACGCGTTATTGACAGGCTGTGAGAGGGTTTGAAAATCCTTCATAACCAAGGTTTATAAACGTTTCAGGAAAACCAGAAGAATAAAACCAGAAGAACATATCTTTAAATTCCGATCGGATTCACATGCCTACAATAGGAATTGCAGATACCACGTTTGCGCGCTATAATATGGGGCGTGCAGCAATCGACGAGATACAGAAAAACGTATCCGTACAGATTAAAAGGGTAACCGTGCCCGGGATAAAGGACCTTCCGGTAGCAGCCAAAAAACTCATTGAAGAAGAAGGCTGCGACATCGTAATGGCCCTTGGCATGCCCGGCGGTAAGCAAAAAGATAAAATGTGTGCTCATGAAGCTTCTCAGGGCCTTATTATGGCCCAGCTCATGACCAATACCCATATTATCGAGGTCTTTGTCCATGAGGACGAAGGAAAAGACGAGAAAGAACTCGCTTTTCTCATGGACAGAAGGACTCGGGAACACGCCTTAAATGTGATAAAACTGCTCTTCAAGCCGGAAAAATTGGTCAGGGAAGCCGGTACCGGTCAGAGGCAGGGGTTTGAGGATGCAGGCCCTTTGAGAATGTGAAGCAACTTTAGTGACTTTAGTTAAAAACAATACTGGAGACCTTATTCAATGACTATCAGCCTAGGATTTGTTGTAGCTGAATTTAACAGGGATCTTACCTACCAGATGGAGCTGCTTGGAAGAGAACATGCAGAGTTTCTGGGAGCGACAGTTAAAGAGACCATTCTCGTGCCCGGGGTCTTTGACATGCCTCTTGCAATCAAGAAGCTTTGCCAGAGGGAGGATATCGATGCAGTGGTTACCATAGGGTCGGTAATTGAAGGTGAGACCGACCATGACCAGGTGGTTATGCAGCATGCCGCAAGGAAGATTATGGATCTTTCACTTGAGTTTAACAAGCCTGTAACGCTTGGAATTCCGGGTCCGGGTATGACCAGGATGGCTGCTCATGAACGTGTCGACTATGCCAAAAGGGCAGTCGAGGCTGCAGTAAAACTGGTGCGGCGGCTGTGAAATTTCCTGATTCCTCAATAAGCTAGCAAAATGCAATAAACCAGGACCATCCCTATGACATCTGCAAGGCTTAAGCGTGTAGAAGAATCTGCAACGATCAGGATCTCCAATATTGCAACCAGAATGATTAAAGAGGGTACAGACGTTATCAATTTTAGCCTTGGCGAACCTGATTTCGATACCCCGAAAAATATCTGCGATGCTGCGGCAAAGGCCATGTATGAGGGAAAGACCCACTATGCCCCTTCTGCCGGCATTCCGGAGTTAAGGGCAGCTATTGCCGAAAAACTGAGGACTGAAAACAGTCTGGATGTGACAGAAAAAGATGTACTGGTCACACCGGGTGCAAAACAGGGGATTTTTGAAATAATGATGGGCGCCCTCGATGATGGGGATCAGGCAATCCTCTTTGACCCTGCCTGGGTAACTTATGATGCCTGCATCCGTTTTGCAGGGGCAGATACTGTCTGGGTTCCCACGGTTCCTGAGAAAGGTTTCCTTCCTGACAACTTCGCCGAGTACATAAATGATAAGACAAAGCTAATTGTTGTAAACAGCCCTGGTAACCCTACAGGAGGCGTATTCGGGAAAAAGACCCTGCAGTGTATTGCCGACCTCGCAATTGACCACGACCTTCTGGTAGTCTCAGATGAAATCTATGAGAAAATCATCTATGATAGGGAACATATCAGTATTGGCAGTTTTGACGGGATGCAGGAAAGAACCATTACTGTAAACGGTTTTTCCAAAGCATATGCAATGACTGGCTGGAGGCTTGGATATCTTACCGCCCCTCCTGAGATCTTCAAGCTTCTGCAGAAGATCCAGTCCCACTCAGTGAGCAGCGCTACAACCTTTGTTCAGTACGGCGGGCTTGAAGCCCTTCAGGGACCCCAGGACGGAGTCAAGGCAATGGTAGACCGTTTTAAAATGCGCAGGGATATCCTTATTGACGGACTGAATAAAATAGGGCTTGAGTGCAAAAAACCGGACGGGGCTTTCTATGCCTTTGCAAACGTAAGTGAGTATGGGAACGGGACCGAGGTTGCTGAAAGGCTCCTGAAGGAGGCTCACGTGGCAGTGACCCCGGGAATTGCTTTCGGAGCTTCAGGTGAAGACTTTATCAGGATTTCCTATGCAACATCCATTGATAGAATCCGTGAAGCTCTTGACAGGCTCGAAAAAATATTCTCATAAAATAGAATAGACGGTAAGGGTAAGTTTACCCATACCGTTTAAGGGCCTCTTTTATAATCGCACCGGTACTGCAGAGAGGGCATTTCTTTGAAAGGGGGATCCTCACTACTTTTGCATGAAGCTCTCTTTTAGTAAGTTCTTTTTCCAGAAGCTCAATATCAAAATGCTGGTCATAGCCGAGAGCAATGATATCCGGCCTGATCTCTTTCAGGGGTTCGAACATGTCCTTTTCACTGCCAAGAATGGCTTTGTCTACCGTTCCAAGTGCATCTACCATCTCAAGTCTCTGCTCCTCGGGCACTACTGGCTTTGGCTTATGAGTCACATTGGAATCCCTGGCAACAATGACAAATAGTTCATCACCAAGAGCCCGAGCCTGAGTCAGAAAATAAACATGTCCCGGATGGAGAATATCAAAAGTCCCGGTAGCAAGTACACGCGTCAATTAATCACCTGGTCTCGGGTAATATCCTGCAAGCATAAGAAACTTACTGAAAATAGACTCATTCCCTGATCCCTAAGAATTCAATGTTATGCAATCTGTATATGGTGTGAACGGTTATTGATTATTCCAGAAATAACCTTTATGTTAATGAATTTTTGATTATCGCAAGTAATATATATGGCTCATAAATATGACTATAGATTATTGAAATGGAACCTTTACAGCAGTAATCTGAAGCCAAATAATGTAAGGCCAGAACTTTTTAACTCTCTAAGAGTGGCTGTTACCCCAGGGATTATCACAAGTAATATATAATTCTGGCAAAAATTACCATCTAGATAAGTTTATAAAAAGAGGAAACCCGTATGGTTGAAAAATCGGTTCATGAGATTAATAAAAAAATTGAAGATGGGAGTGTCAATGTAGTCACAGCCGAGGAAATGGTTGGTATTGTTGAAAACCTCGGCGTAGAAGGTGCTGCAAGAGAAGTGGATGTGGTTACTACAGGTACATTCGGAGCCATGTGCTCATCAGGTTTGATGCTTAATCTGGGTCATTCGGAACCACCAATCAAAATTCAGAAAGTCTGGTTCAATAATGTTGAGGCATACAGCGGAATTGCAGCTGTTGATGCTTATCTTGGAGCTGCTCAGATATCTAACACGCGCGGGATTCAGTACGGTGGGGCACATGTTATTGAAGACCTGCTCAGGGGAAAAGAAATTAATGTGCATGCAACTTCTTACGGGACTGACTGCTACCCAAGGAAAGTGCTTGATACGACAATTACTCTTGATGACCTGAACGAAGCAGTTCTTCTCAACCCCAGGAACGCCTACCAGATATATAATGCTGCAACAAACAGCTCCAAAAGGATTCTCAATACTTACATGGGCGAGCTTCTGCCCAACTTCGGGAATATCACTTACTCCGGCGCAGGAGTGCTTTCTCCCCTGTCAAATGACCCTACCTATGAAACCATAGGGACGGGCACAAGGATTTTTATCGGCGGAGCCCAGGGCTATGTTATAGGGAACGGAACCCAGCACTCCCCTTCGAGCGGGTTTGGGACCCTTATGCTTAAAGGAAACTTAAAAGAGATGAGCCCCGAGTATTTAAGAGCCGCCTCTTTTACAGGTTACGGGACAACTCTGTACATGGGAATTGGAATTCCTATCCCTATTCTTAATGAAAAGATCGCAGCCGCAACTGCAGTACGTGACGAGGATATCACTACCAATGTACTTGATTATGCAGTGGGCAGCAGGGATAAGCCTGTGGTCAGGATGGTAAACTATGCCGAACTCAGGTCAGGCTCTGTGCAGATTGAAGGAAAGGATATTCCAACATCTTCCCTTTCAAGCTTCAAGAATGCAAGAAAGATTGCAAATGAGCTCAAGGAATGGGTAAAGCACGGGACATTCTTTGTCAGCACGCCTGTGGAAAGACTTTGCTGCGAAGGATCGGCAAAACCCATGAAGCAGACTCAGGCAGTGCCTCTTGTAAAAGATGTTATGTCCGATTTCATTGTCACCATCAAAAAGGACCAGACTGTTCAGGATGCTGCAAAGAAGATCTGGGAGAATTCTTTCAACCACCTTGCAGTAGTTTCGGATACCGGTGAACTGGTAGGAATCCTGACTGCCTGGGACATTTCAAAAGCCGTTGCGGAAAATATTTTCGATTCCGTAGAAAGCGTCATGACGAAAAAAGTGCTTACATGTGCTCCGAACGAACCTGTAGACCTTGCAGCCCGCAGGCTGGACCGTTACGGCGTTTCGGCAATGCCGGTAATCGATACTCAGAGAAGAGTACTTGGAATTATCACAAGCGACAATATAAGCAAGCTCCTTGCAAGGAGGTACTGAGCATGAAAATAAAGATCTGCATCCCTACAGAAAGGATACATAACCCCATTATCTCCGAGTCTATTATCGAAACCGGAATCCTGCTTAATATTATGGTCGCAAACATCGACTCGACTTACGGAGAACTGATTGCAGACGTTAAAGATTCCAGATTCGACAAAATTAAAAACGCTCTCGAGTCAAGAGGAGCAATAGTTGCAATTCTGGATCGGCCCATTCACAGGGATGAGGAAGAATGTGTTGAATGCGGGGCCTGTATTTCTGTCTGCCCTATGAATGTTTACGCTTTTGATGAGAACTGGAGTCTCTGCGTGGATGAAAAGAAATGCATCCAGTGCGGCATGTGTATCAAGATGTGCCCGCACGGGGCTTTAAAACTGGGAGAATGAAAAAACCGAGGTTCGGTTTTTTTCTTCCTTTTTACTCTTCCTCTCCATCTTTTTCCCTTTTTTATCCCAAATCATCCTTTACTGACTTTTTGGTGGTCTTCGATTAATTGTTAACCGACTTCGGGGTTCCTGAGAAAATCTTTCAGTTCTATCTCCCTGCGCCTCAATGGGCCTGGCCGGACTATAAGTTAAATAAATGCTTTCTTTTATCCCGGAGATATATTTAATTCAAATAAATCTGTAATGCCTCCACCAGTATGTCCTTCTTATCTTTCCCTTATCCGACCTTTTTTTACTTTTCCTATTTTCCTACCCTTTTTTTTACTTTTTTTCCCTATTTTTTAACCTTTTAATCTGATATAGGGGGTTCATAAGAGAGTATAGATGTAGATACCGATATCTATTCTGAAACCCCTATTATTTATAGATTGAAACAAATAATTACAATGTAGAGTAAGATGATGACAGCCAAAAAGTCATCCACTGTCAGAAGAATATGCTGTTTGAATCATCTTCTGTCAGAACTGCACTTTAAAAACATATCAACAACTCCCGCAAAACAGACTTCCTCTCTGCATTTTTTCCATTATAAGAGATGAAGCAAGCGGAGTATTTTTACAAAAAAACCAGTTTACAAAGTAGTTCTGGAATTCTTGAAAAAGGGGAGTAAAATATGAGAATCCTTGTACTTTATTCAGGCGAACTCGGAAGAAAGGTTATTCAGAATCTGATAAATTCATCAAATTTCTGCGTATCTTGCGGTGAGCTCTGCAACCACTGCCGTCAGGCAAGAAAATCTTATGCAAACCTGATTGTGGGGATTCATGAGTTTCAGGACGATCTGCCGCCATTTATTGAGGAACCCTCTCAGTTCATGCCTCCAAAGCTTCCGGAATGTGATCTGATCCTTGCTATAGGCATTCACCCTGATCTCCTTGCAGCCGTTCCCGAAGTAGTGCAGAAGACCGGAGCAAAAGCCGTAATCGCCCCTGCTGAGGATTCAAAGAAAACTCCTGCTGGGGTCCTTGAGCAGCTCAGAAAAGAACTTGAAGCCACAGGTGTCGAGTTTGAGGCTCCAAAACCCTTCTGTGCCCTTGAAAAAACCGGAAAGCCGGTAATAGACGCTTTCGTGGATCTCGGCTTTGGAAAGCCGGTTCTCAGGATCGAGATGAGTCCCGATGGGAAGATGTTCACAGGAGCAGGCGTGCTCAGGGATGCCCCCTGCGGCTCAACCTGGTTTGTCGCAAAAAAACTCAGCTGGACCGACCTTCAGGGATACAAAGAAACCATCTCAGGCGCTCACCATTCTTATCCCTGCACAGGGAGCATGGATAAAGACCCGCAGATCGGAGATACTATCCTGCACAAGGCCGGATATATCATAAGGGAAGCTGTGGAAGACGGAATGGAGTGTGCAAAAAAAGAAAAAGTCAGGTTTTCGGCAACTTGCAGCGATGAAGTTGAAGCCCTCGCTTTTGAAAACTGAATGGAAAAGGAAATGAAGGCACAACTTTTCCGTGCCCCTTCTTCTTTTATCTGATAAAAAAGCCCTTACCAGGTTAAGTATAAACATTTACATTCGAAACTACTTTTTCGAGCTGTGCATGAGAGTAAATCTCTTCACCGGGCTCTACTACTACAAATCCTTCTCCTCTGAAAACCATCTGGACGGATTCTCCAGTGCTTCTTCCAGCGCTAGTTTTCAGGGAGATGTCACTTTTTATTTCCGGCTCAAGGTTTCCTGCCCAGGCAACTGTAGAGCTCGGGTAAGTAAAGACCGGACGCTCTCTGGTTACCCTTAAAGTCAAAGGCTCATGGTGAGTGGTAATTGCAATTGTGCCAGTTCCTTCCAGTTTTACATTGTAAATCTCGTTTTCCACCACTCCTGAGAGTTTTCTCATCATCTTGATATCCCAGGTAATGGAGTCTTCAATGGCAAGGATATCATTGAAGTTTACGCAGATAGAGTCTTTTTCAAGTTTTAGAACGGAGACCTTCTTTCCTTCGTCAGCAAGGTAGAGTTTTCCTATTCCTTCTACTTTTATAAGGCTGACCCCTTCTCCTGCCAGGGATATCTTTACGCATTTTCCAAGTCCGTGTTCGAGAGCCCCTTCTCGTGTAAACCTTATATTCCCTGTGTACGCTATCATGGAGCCCATTTTGGTCCATACTGCACCTCTGAGATTCACTCTCAGCAGATGTTCCCGTTCAAGTTCAAAGATTCCCTGTCCAGGGGCTCTTTCTCCTGTTTTTCGGATAAAATCTTCTAAAGAGTAGCTTCCCATCTTTTCTCCACCTCTGGGTACAACTTTATTTTTCAAAATTGTCTAACTAATTAATTGTTTTCAATAAATATAAATAAGTACCTATACTTCTTCTAATAATTATGACCAGAATAGTGATCTTAGTTTATATGCCCTGAGCAAGCTTCCTGTTATTTATATGAAGCACACAAAACAATTGTAAAAATAATTTTCGTCTTCAGTTTTAATTTCGAGAGGTAGACTATGAAACCAAAGATCGATTCCACAAGTTTTGGTTCAATCATCGTAGAAGGAGAGACTTTTGATTACGATATTCTTATTCGCCTTGACGGCAGGATAGAAAAACGGGAAAAAATGCTCTCAAAAGAAAAATACGGGACTTCCCATAAAATCTCTCTTGAAGAAGCAGAGCATATTTATGAGGAAGGAACACAAAAAATCATAATAGGAACCGGGCAGACAGGTTTCGTGGAACTCTCCGAGGAAGCTGAAGATTTTTTCAGGGGAAAAAGATGTGGAATCGAATTATTTCCTACCCCCTGGGCAATTGAGCGATGGAATGAAATCGAAGGCAAGGTTTCTGCAATGTTTCATGTAACCTGCTAAAAACAAAATAGATCTGTTAGAAACAGAACAAATAATTGACTGGAATTTGTTGATCCTCTGGCTCTTTCATACAGGAATTGGCAGTCAATTTTAAGAAACCGGGCAGAACTGTCTGAATTTTTGATATGACAGCTCTGCTTGTGTTTTGAGGTTAACGCAGTAACTGTGCTTTTTCTGTTATTATCCGGTTATTTTTGTTTCGCTCTCTTATTCAAACACTATCAGTCCAAATTTATTATTCCAACGCCTTTTTGAATTTCCTTTGCTTCCCTTTTTATCTCCTTTACATGTATATCCATCTGCGGGAACGGAATTTCAATTCCTTCTTTTCTGTAAGCTTCAAAGATCCCGGCAGTAAGTGAATTCTTTACACCCATAAAATCTCCGGTCTTTGTCCAGGCCCTGAGCTGCAAATTTACGGAAGAACTCGCAAGTTCGGTTGTGACCACTGCAGGTTCGGGTTCCTGGAGTATAAGAGGGTGCCCTTTCATAAGATCAAGGGCTATTTTGATAGCTTTTTCGATATCTGAAGAATAGCTGATGCCCACATCCACGGAAGCCCGTCTCGTAGGCATGCGGGTCATATTGACAATCGAACTTCCCCAGACAAGCTTATTCGGGATTGTTATAAGCTGGTTGTCAGGGGTCAGAAGTTCCGTTGACATAATCCCTACTGACTTTACTTTTCCTGTCTGTCCGTTTACAACTACTATTTCTTCCCTGTCAATGGGTCTGATTGCAGCAACCCATATTCCGGCTGTTATATTCGTAAAGGTATCCTGCATACCAAGTCCCAGGACCAGGCCTATTATCGCAGAAAGGCCCACTATAAAACTGTCCACATCAAAGTTCAGGCTTTTCAAAAATACCAGGACAACTATAATATACAGAAGAATTCTCAGGAAATTTGCCAGAAACTGAGTCGTAAGCTCAGGCAGTCTTGTTTTCTGTACCCCTTTCCTGAAAAAATAAACAAAAAATTTTACTGAAACAAACCCTGCAATCAGTACTGCTATTGCGAAAATCAATCTGGACAGGGTTATACCGGTATATGGAATTACATTAAACCATAAGGACATGTATACTGTTTATCGTTCTTTAACTCTATAAAGGTTTATATTAAACCCTTATTTGCTGCTAAAAAAACGCTAATTGTAAAACTCAAAAAAGATAAGAACTGTATTGTCCAACAATTTTTAACAGCAATCGGATTCTACAAAATAGAGTCTCTTCCTATCTGGACAGTACATATCAAGCTCAAGCTGAATCCTCTTAATAAGTTCCCTACAGCAAGCTCCTGTAATCCCGTAATTCTCCTTCAGAATCCTGGCTAGGACACATTTTGCCTCAATCCCATCATGAATGATCCTGTGCAGCCTCTGTAAAACACCCCTTACCAGTTCTTCTCAGTAAGTATCAGTCACTTCAACATTCTCAACCGCATACCTACAAACCTCCTTCTCTCCTTCAAAATTCAAATATTTTAGAGCGTGCAACCTTATTTTATGGTAAACATCAGTACTACAAGCTGGACAATGTGCTATAAACATTTTTAACCCTATAGAATTTAAAAATAAAAACATTCATAAATTCTATAAGTAATAGACACACTAGCTGAAAGTAATAAGTACAAGTTCGGTATATTGACCAGCTTCAGTTATATAGAAGGCGAAAGGAGAATTTTTTTGAAGCTGGCCAATATAAAAGAAGAAATTACTTATTAAAAATCTTTTTGTATTATAGTGGAAATTAACAAATAACAAGTTTTATAAAGACTTGGAAAAACGGAAAAACGGGACTCCCAATTGATTAACCCCATAAATTTAGATTAAAAACCCTTTTATACTCTCAATTTCCAGATTTAGCATAATTTTCTTTTTTAAAATTATTTCTGAATGAGCTGATATAGATGAAAATCCGGCTAGCTGGATCTTATCCTCTTTCTCTTCCTTCCATTTTCCCTTTTCCCGATCCCTGCCTCCTTTATTCTAAGTTTAGGATCAGCTCTTGAATAGATTGAAGTCTATTTACTCATTCGTTTTCCGCATATTGCATGCGAATTATATTGGATTTCTATATCGCCAATCTTTGAGTCCTGTTAATTTTCATATCCACTATTAAGAATTTTACTTGACAACTTCTAAATAATGTTTTTAAGTGAAAATATAGTTGAAAATATATGTGTGTATTAAAGGAAACAAAGATGCGATTACGTGACTGCAAAAATCATTAGAAAGGACATTTTAATGTCATGACTGAGGAAAATGTTACAGAAACTATATCTGATTTTAAACTCCAAATATTATTTATCGTTTTTGAGTATTTATAAAGACACTTACTGATTACGTGATAATTTATTAAGAGATTTTCCTAAATCTGAGAAATACTATCCAAGACTAAAAAGAGATTCAATAGTTTTCTAAATTATTGGCTTAGAATAATTTTATTTCGTAGTCTTGGTACTCTATCCACCTAGACGATTCTATTACTTTTTTCCTTCAAAACATAATAGCCGTATGTAAGAAATTTCTGAAAATATCAAAATAAAAAGAAAAAGATTTAAATTGTTTATACATTATTTGAATATATTAATTATATTTTTTTAAATGGAATAAGGGAAGAGGATAAAAATTAACAAAAAACGATACTCAATAGTTTTAGTATCAATAGCTATGATACTGTTTTTGAATCTCACTTTACCTGCCACATCGGTAGCCACTGCGAGTAGTTCGCCAGTAATCACTGAGACTCAGATCACTCACAGCGGAACAGCAAATGGTCCTGCAATTTATGGCAATAAGATAGTGTGGTCCGACTGGCGCAAGGGACAGAATAATAATGACATCTACATGTATGACCTCTCAACTTCCAGGGAAACGCAGATGTCTAACAGCGGCTCGGCAACGGGTCCTGCGGTATATAACAACAGGATAGTGTGGATGGTTTCTTCCGGTACACAGCACAATACTGATATTTACATGTATGATCTCTCAAATTCTAAGGAAACTCAGATTTCACACAGCGGGTATGCATCTATTCCAAGCATCTATGACAACAGGATAGTGTGGATGGATAATAGTAATGCAAAGTTAGATATCTACATGCACGATCTCTCAACCTCCAGAGAAACTCAGATTACCCACAGCGGATCAGCAGATAGTCCTGCTTTTTATGGAAACAAAGCAGTGTTTGTGGATTATCACGAAGGAGTGACTACTCCTAATATCTATATGTATGACCTCTCAACTTCGGAAGAGACTCAGATTTCCCACAGTGGGAAAGCGGCCAATCCTGCAATTTATGGAAACAAGATAGTATGGCAGGATAACCGCAACGGAAACCCGGATATTTACATGTATGATCTCGCTACTTCGAAGGAAACTAGGATAACTACCAATGAATCATATCAAGGGAGCCCTGCTATCTACGGTGACAGGATAGTATGGCAGGATAACCGCAACGGAAACCCGGATATCTACATGTATGATCTTTCAACTTCCAAGGAAACGCAGGTTACAACTGATAGCTCAGAGCAGTATTTTCCCTATATCTACGGTAACAGGATAGTATGGCGAGACCATCGTAACGGAAACGACGATATATATATGGCCGCTATTTCGGAAGAAGAAACGAAACCTAACTTACCTGTTGCAGATGTCCCGTATGCATATATCGCAAACGACATCGAAAGAACTGTTTCTGTAATTGACACATTTACAAACACCATTATAGCTACGGTGAATGTCGGGTTCGGTTCAATGGGAGTAACATTCAGCCCGGATGGAAAAAGGGTTTATGTGGCCAATGCAGGGGATAATACTATTTCCATAATAGACACGGCAAGCAACACTGTTACAGACACGGTGAAGATCAGGGGAGGTCCCAATGGAATTGCAATCACTCCAGATGGTACAAAGTTATATGCGGTAACCGGCTCGACCCCTGGTAATGTCTATGTGATTGACACGGACAAAAAAACTGTTATAGCCACAATAAATGGATTAAACGCTTCCCATAGAATTGCAATTACCCCCGATGGAACAAAAGCATATGTAGCTAACTCCGGAAGCGACAACGTTTTAATAATTGACACAGCTACCAACACCATCACAACCACAGTAGATGTTGGGGTTACTCCTTTAGGAATTACAGTCAGTCCTGATGGAACAAAGGTGTATGTGGCGAACTACGGCATCAACACTATATCTGTAATTGATACTGAAACAAACACTGTTACAGCGACTGTGAATGTAGGAGCAGGACCAGGGGATATCTCTGTCAGCCCTAATGGTGAAAAAGTTTATGTAGCCAATTCTGGTGGTGATACTGTTTCTATAATTAACACAAATTCAAATGCCGTTGTATCCATCGTGGAGGTCGGAGAAAACCCTGTTGGAGTCGGTCTCACTCCTGATGGAAAAAAGGCATACATCATGAACCATGTAAGTGACGACATCTCAGTAATTGACACTGAAACAAATACTGTTATAACCACGGTGAATGCAGGAATGAATCCGGCTTCCAGTGGAAAGTTTATAGGTTACATCCAGGTACCATACCTCATAATTCCTGCTGCAAACTTTAGCGCCAATGTTACCAGTGGTGATGCTCCTCTTGCAGTCCAGTTTACAGACCTTTCTCAGTATTCAACAGGAAGAACCTGGGACTTCAATAATGACTGGCAGGGTGACTCCAGTGAGGTATCTCCTACGTATGTGTTTACAAACCCAGGGACATACAATGTTAACCTGATAGCGAGCAACGAAAATGGAACCGATAAAAAAACTGTTACAATAACTGTGAAGGAAAATAGTAATAATAGCGAAAACAGCAGTAATGAGAACAACTCCAACGAACCTTCGGACTCGTCCACTTCTTCTGATTCTGGTAGTTCCTCCGGTTCCAGTAGTTCCAGTGATTCTTCCGGTTCTTCGGACTCTTCCAGTTCATCAGGCGGGTCTCACAGCTCTGGTGGCAGCCATCATAGTTCCGGGAGCTCAGGTGGCGGAACCGGCGGATCTCCGGAACCCCAAAAGAATGTAGAGTTCAAAGACACAACTAAAGTGTTCATTCCAAACGGAAAACAGGTTCATTTCAACTTTACAAACGATGTAACTGTGGTTGAATCTATTAGCTTTGAATCCAAGAAAACCATGGGAAAGACTACAGCTATTGTAGAGAACCTGAAAAACAAGTCTTCTCTCGTTACAGGTCTTCCTGAAGGAACTATGTATAAGTCCTTCAATGTGTGGGTAGGAAATGCTGGATACGGAGAATCGGATAAAATCCAGAATGCAACAGTGGCCTTCAAAGTAGAAAAGTCTTGGCTTGATGAAAACAATATTGATCAGTCTTCCGTTAATCTATATAAGCATGATGAAGATGGTAAAGAATGGATTGAACTTACTCCAATCGTAACAGGTGAAGATGACAATTACCTGCATTTTACAGCAGGAACTTCTGGCTTTTCTTCATTCGTTATAGCGGGAGATACAGAAGGTTCCGCTTTAACTTCAGAGCCTGTTGAAGAATCTGTCGCAACTGAAGTCAGAAGTGCTGGTAATGCTACAGCTACAGGGATTCTCGAAAATTATAGATTAATGGATAGTATCTTAGAGATTATAAACAAATTCCTGGGAAGATAATCTTCCCTTTATTTTTGATGGAATATGTTTTTGTGAAACCGTACTCTTATTGTATATTACCTGCCCTATGATTCAAAATATACGGAATCATCTGTTCAATTATTCCACTACTTGTTCCGCCGTCCATTTTTTACCTCCTACTTTCTATCTTATAGCTCTTTTACCTCGGTTGCAGAAAAAATAAATAGGATTTCTTATTCCCCTGTCCAGTGCATTTTGTTCTTGATCAGGAACAGATTTAAGGAACATAATTACATAGAGCAAACTTTAACATATACAGGGACTAAAGAAATGTGCCTCGAATAATCTCACCAAAGTATCAACTCCACTAAATTATTTACTTTATTAATATTAATTATCTCAGGTATGTAAACCTTATCGAGTTAGAAATATCATAAAATTATTAGTCTGTAGATTTACTGGCTTAGTGGCTCAGTATCAATGGCTCAATATATTTGTTACCTCATGAAACTCAGGAGAGGCCTAAATTGAAGTGGATCAAAAAGCTCTTTGGAAAACAAGAAAGCACGCACGAGACAACTACTTCCAGTGAAATCGATTTTGCTGAACTGCCCGCATGGCTGGAGGTAAATTCTCAAAAAATATCTTCTGAGATAGAAAAAGATGTATCGGGCCTTTTCAAAGAGCTTGAGGCTTCGATTTCCGAACTTAAAGAAAGCAATGCCAGGCTTCTGGAAGCAAAAGTTGAGGGAAATTTTGATATCAGGGCTGTAAAACGAGCAAAAAGTAACCGCGAAAACGTAACAAAGCAGGTAGGGGTATTCATAGATAAACTCGAAGTTCCGGAAAACATGGACTTTGGGGCGCTTAAAGGGTTTCATGAGGCAGCTATGCAGAACCTGAACACCTGCCTTGAAAATATGGACCGAAGCTTCCGGTACACCAGAGCTGTCTTTCCTCAGGAGTCAAAAGATGTTACTGAAAGCCTTGGCAGGCTAGGCCAGGTCCTCAACGAGCTCGGAAAAACGGTTCTGGGCCATAATCAGGAAATGGAAGCCATTAAGGTAATTTCTAAATATTTAAAAGAGATTCGGGAACTATTTGCCTCAATAGAGGCTGAAAACCGTGAACTCGAATCTAAAAACCAGAAAATTCAGGCTTTAAGAGACGAAGCTGCCAGAATCGGTAAAACTCTAGAAGAGTTCAAACAGGGAGAAACCTGGCAAAAACTGCAAGGTCTTCAGGAAGAATTAGCTCTGGCCGGGGACAGACTCAAAAAAGCTGAAACAGGCCTGAATTCCCTTATCCTGCCTTTTTCAGGCAACCTCTCAAGAATAAAGAAACTTCATGAAAGCGGCAAATATACTTTAAAGCCAGAGGTAAAGCGGCAGCTTGACATCTGCCTTGAAACCCCGGCAAATCTTGACCCTTCCTTTTTCCCTGAGCTCCAGAAGGTTCTCGAAGATCCTGCTCTTGATATACAAATCCAAAAGAAAGAGAAATCCCTGGCACAGATCCGGTCTGCAGTTTCGGGCTTTGAGGAGAAGAAAAGAGAGTATATTGAAGCCCGGAAGGCATTTAAAGCCAAAAAATCCGAACTTGCAGGCTCGGATACCGGAGAACTTGCCGGACTCGAACATAAAGAAACGGAACTTCTCACAAGAATCCGTCTGCTTGAAGAAGAGATCGAAAGTTCCGAAAAGAAACTGGTTGCCTTAAAAGAAGAGCTCAAAGCAGGAGAAGAAAAACTTCAAGCCAGTGTTTCCGTAATTGACAGCAATGTGAAAATTCTGTTCCTGCCTTGATATTTCAGATATCCGTGCCTGATGAAGCTGTAACCGGACTTCCTGCCAGGAAGAACCCAAACTTAAAGATGTATAGGATAACCTGAACACATGAAAAGGCACCAAAAAAGAGTAAAACTATTTGGAAAATTATAGTAGTTTCCTGCGGTTTAGCCTTAACAGTTTATCTTATCAGTTTTTAACAGTTTATCTTATCAGTTCTTAACAATTTATCTTATCAATCTATCTTATTAGTTTATAATTTATCAGTTCTTTAATTTTAGTCTGGGAATTTAATTTCATGGGGGACCGAGAGCTTTTTTCAGATTGTTATCTGTTACATACCTGTTACCTGTGCGTTTTGGGTAACTGCTGGAAGCTTTTCGGGAATTTAAAAAACTAATTCACTGGTCACTATGGATAAAATATTGTTTCGTTTACTTGTTAATGTCCTTCTGTTCTCTGTTCTTCTGTCAGGAGCCCTGATTTCCTGTTTTTCAGATGTGCAAAAGGCTTCTGCAGCTGAACTAGTTCCGGCTGGAAACGAGAGTAGAAACAGCAGTATTTCCCTGACAGATACCGGGAAGGAAATTAATTCCTCCGAAGAGTCTTTAAGCCCTGATCAGAAAAAGCTTTCGAAGGATTTGCTGCAGCTCTATGACGAACGCTACCTGTCAGAAGAAGAGTCTTCAGAGACTCTGCGAGCTCGTATGATAAAACTTGGGCAGTTAAGTCAAATAGACCCCGTTTTAAGAAGGACATCCCATTCAGCAGAAAAATACCAGAGGGATTCAGCGGATCTGGAGTACAGTGCCAGCAAGTCCTCTTTCTCTTCGGCTGAAAAGGTTTATGTGTATATTTATCTGGAGCCTTATGCAAACAGCAGCATACTTGACGGATATTGTGAGGTTGAGGAAAGAGATGAAGAAAACCATCTCGCTGTGGCATGGGTGCCGCTCGAATCTCTTGAGATTCTTGCTTCTCTTCCTGAAGTAAGGAGTATTCAAACGGTTCTTCCTCCTTTTGTCAGGCAGGGAAACACGGTTTCAGAGGGAGATCTGATTCTTAAATCTTCCAGCCTCAGGGAGTTTTATGGTGTAAACGGGACCGGTATAAAAATCGGAATTATATCTGATGGTGTAGACAGCCTGGAGGATGCACAGGCTACGGGTGATGTTCCTTCCGATGTGCATATACTGAGCAATAAGATCGGGGGAAATGAAGGCACGATTATGCTTGAAATCGCCCATGATATAGCGCCCGGAGCAAAGCTGTATTTTCATGACTGCGGATCCAGCAGGCTTGAGTTCAACAGGGCAGTCGATGCCCTTGTTAACGAAGGCTGCACTGTCATTTGCGATGATATAGGCTGGCCTTCCGAACCTTTCTTTGAAGACGGGATAGTAGCAGACCACGTAAAAAAGGTCATAAAAGAGCATGACCTTCTTTATATAAGCTCTGCGGGAAACTCAGGAGACTGCCACTACCAGGGTCTTTTCTATGACAATGGGAGTGGATGGCACGACTTCAGCAGTGGGCAGGGAGAGACAGAGAACCTGCAACTCGAAATCCAGCCTTCGGGCGAGGTATGGGTTTTTCTCCAGTGGAACGACAAATGGGAACACTCGGGAAATAACTATGACCTTTACCTTAAAAATAGAGAAACTTCGGAGACCATCGCATCCAGTGAGGTCTATCAGGACGGAGACGACCTTCCTCTTGAGTACATAACGTATGTCAATAACGGAGAAAACACTCTCCACGCTTCTATAGAAGTCAAAAGGACCTCAGGGGAAGCAAGAGAACTCGAGCTTTACATCTACTACTGGCCTGGAGTAACAGTTAACCCTGAAAATATCGTTGCCGAAGACTCGATTTTCGGACACCCTGCCCTTCCTGAAGTAGTAACCGTCGGAGCAGTCAGGACTGGAGAATCCGGGGGTTATGAGATCGAGTCTTTTTCTTCTATTGGCCCAGTTACGATTTCCTACCCTTCCCCGGAAGTTCGTCAGAAAGCTGACCTTTCAGGGCTTGACGGCGTAAGTATCACAGGTAAGGGCGGGATTTCTGAGCAATTTTACGGTACGAGTGCCTCTTCCCCTCATGTTGCAGCTATTTCGGCTCTTGTCTGGAGTGCTTTTCCGGAAAAATCAGCTATGGATATAAGGCGGCTGCTTTATACTTCTTCAACAGACCTCGGTGATCCCGGATATGATACCATTTTCGGATACGGGCTTGTGGATGCTCTCAGGATGTACGAACAGGCATCAGGAACTCCTTCTATTTTGATTGTGAATACTGACGGAAGCGGGGATTTCTCTTCAGTCTCGGAGGAGATAAACAACAGTAGGCCAGGAGATTCCATTCTTGTATATCGGGAACATACAGGGAAAATATAGTCGTGTTCAATCCCTGCAATAGTACAATTCACACGCAAACTGTAAATACTTTCGTGTGAATGTAATATACTATGGAATCCACTAAAACAATACAACTAAAAATTATAGATGTTGATAATGACTTAGTGGAAACCATGCAGAAATATTCTGAAGGAATGAACTATGTTTCAGAAGTAGTCTTTCAGAATGGAAAAGTAATTCCTGCAAGAAAATTACAGAGAATTGTATATGGTTATCTGAGAGAAAAACTAGGATTAAAATCTCAGGTAAGTTGTAACATCCCTAGACAAGTTGCAGGATCTTATAAAACTCTTTCTGATCAAATTAAATGTAAAAAATCAGAATGGCAGAAGTTAGTTTATACTCCGTCTTCCATGACTCTTTCTTATAAAAGAGATTATACAATAACGGAAGATTCAGTTAGCATAACTACATTTAGTTCAGGAAGGAAAACATACAAAATTCAGAACTATGATTATGCTCTGCAATATTTTAAAGAACCTTGGAAGTTTGCAGCTTCTAAAGTTGTAAAACATTATAACGGAGATTACTATTTCCATCTAACAGTTTCTCAGGAAATAGAAGAACCCGCGATAGAAAAAGCATCTACTTTTATGGGTGTAGATGTTGGAATTAACTATCTTGCTGTTGCTTCTACTACTGACAAAAAATGTAAGTTTTTTGCAGGTGGAGAAATAAAAAACAAGCGTAATATCTATTCTAAAATGAGAGCAAGGTTACAATCTAAGGGAACTTTATCAGCTAAAAGAGTGTTAAAACGCTTAGCAGGTAAAGAGCAACGTTTTATGAAAGATGTTAACCATTGCATCTCTAAAGCTATCGTTAAATTTGCAGTTCAGGAAAAGGTATCTGTAATTGGTCTTGAAGATCTAACCGACATTCGAGAGAATACTAATGGAAAACTCAGAAAGAAACAACGTTATTTACATAACAGTTGGGCTTTCAGACAATTACAGAGCTTCGTTGATTATAAAGCTAAACAAGTAGGGATTTTAGTTGAGTATGTTAATCCTGAATACACATCTCAAACTTGTAATAGATGTAACCACATCTCTAAAAATAATAGAAAAGGATTAAGATTCCACTGTGAAACTTGTGGGTTTGAGTTAAATGCAGATTTGAATAGTGCTCGCAACATAGAACATAGAACACGAGATTCCAGGTATATCTTAGAATCTCAGGGATGTTTGTCAACCATCCATACGGATACTTGATATCCAAGCCTCCTCCTTTAGGGGGAGGTAGTTGACTAACACTCTTACAGGAAATAATCTCTCAAACAATACGGAAGGTCTCAGGTTAACAGATTCTTCCCTGAACACAATCTTTGAAAACGAATTTGATAATAGCATCAATATCAATGAAAGTCTCAATGAAAATTTCAATCAAAATTCCTCAGGAGAAGCAGGACTTTCAAATAACTGGAACAGGGCTACAGAAGTATGTTATCTCTATAACGGCGGGATCTACAAGAGCCGATTTGGAAATTTTTACTCAGACTATGAGGGGTCGGATTCAGAAGGCAGAGGGATAGGAGATCTTCCTTATGGCAGTGACTCCTCCCCGCTTATTGCCAGATTAGCATCATACTTGTTTATATATCGAAAATTACCCTTTCCTGAAGTACACGGCTAATGTTCGGTTAAGTAGATATCAAATATAGACTGATATATCATCTGATAGTCAGTACATTAGTGAATAAGTGCTTATATTAATTGTATTCTCCAACGATTCTTTAAAGACTCCTTTAAAGCAAAATTTGGAAACTCTTTTAAAGGAATATCAATTTACCTGATAATATATTTTTGAGAAGAGAGGTTTGCCAATGACAGAAGTACTTTACTTTCTTGACTGTTATCTGAAAGAGTTCGAAGCAACCGTTGAAAAAGTGACGGAAGGCAAGTACGTTGTTCTTAACCGGACGGCTTTCTATCCCGAAAGCGGAGGTCAGCCCAGTGATACCGGAAAGTTGATTCGGGAGGAAGATGGGGCTGAGTTTGAGGTTATTTATGTCGGTAAGTTCAATGGGGACATAAGCCATGAGATCGCTCTTGCAGGTGAAACCGAATCCGAAGGCTTGAAAGTCGGAGATAAGGTAAAAGGGATTATCGACTGGGACTGCCGCTACAGGCACATGCGCATGCATACTGCAACCCATGTAATTGCAAACGTGATCGAAAAAGAAGCAGGAGCTCAGATTACCGGAAACCAGCTCGGGTTGGATCAGAGCAGGGTTGACTTCAGCCTTGAAGCATTTGATAGGGATAAATTTTCCGAGTATGAAAGAATAGCAAACGAAATAATAGCCGGGAACCATCCTGTAAACCTTTATCTTGTCAGCCGCGAGGAAGCTGAAGAAAAACTTTCAAGGCTCACCACACTCGCCAAAGGTTTCTCCGAAGAGATCACTGAAGTCCGCCTTGTTGAAATTGAAGGTGTGACAATTGAAGCCTGTGGAGGGACACACCTTAAAAATACGGGAGAGATAAAGGGAATAAAAATCGAGAAGCTCCAGAACAAAGGAAAAAGCAACAGGAGAATGTACTTTACGCTTCTGGACTGAAATAGCTGCGATAGGTATTTTCCTCGATAAGCAACCTTTCTCCATATATCTGCTTCATAGATTAGTTTCACTTTAATACAGAAAATTCTTGCCGGTTAAGACTTAAATCCTTTTCCTTTTATTTTTACGGCAGGTTCTTTTCAGTCCATCCTTTCATCCTTATATTTTTCATTTCGAGTTTCTGAAATCTACTCTTCAAACGAAAGGACTTTTTAAACTTCATTAATATTTACTCAAGTTTATATATCGAATGACCATATCTTTTTATACGGCAGGTTATTTTGAAAAATAACTATACAGGTTGTTGTGAGGGTGAGAATATTGGGGACATAAGTGAGAAAGAAAGAGCCGAAAAAGGAGAAACTGAGACTCGGCAAGAGTTTCACTTGGAGGAAAAGCTGTGCAGTCCTGATTGGACAGCCGATTCTTCAGTTACCGGCCTCATAACTATGGATTTTGATGGAAATTTGAGATATGTAAATCCTTTTTTTATCAGAATGTGGGGATACGGCAGAGCCGAAGAGCTTCTGGGCAGGCATATTTCTGAATTCTTGAATTCTTCAGCTGAACTTATGCAGGCCGAGAAGGAGTGCCTGGAAAAAGGGGAGTGGATTGGAGAGCTTCTGGCCAGAAAAAGTGATGGAAAGCTGTTTTATGCGCATGCTTCACTAAATCTTACAAAGAGCAGCGTGGGTCTTCCCATTGGGCTTACTGGCTCTTTTGTTGATATTACCCGGTTCAAGCAGGTAGAAGAGGAACTTAGGAACAGAACCCTCGAACTTTCTGAAGCTAAAGAACGTCTTGACATGGCACTCGAGGCTACGGGGATGGGAATATGGGACTGGGACGTTCTCAGTAACTCCATGACCTGGGATGACAACCTCTTTCGTCTGGTGGGTGTATCGAGGGAAGAATTCTTCCAGACCTATAGCAGTTTGCTCGAACTCTCCAGCAGGATCATGCCCTCTAATGATGAAAAACGGATGCTGGAGATGATACAGGAAATTGTAAATGGAAAGACCGACAACTATGAGTTTGAACATGATATAAGCAGGACTGATGGCGTTATTCGTCATTTTCTTGTTAAGGGGAGAGCTCACCGAAACCAGGAAGGTAAGCTTGTTCATGTTATAGGGACAACAACGGACGTTACGGACAAAAAAACTGCTGAAAATGCCCTGAAGAGAAGCGAATCCAATCTCGCGAGAGCTCAGACAATGGCCCGTCTGGGCAGTTATTCATGGGACGCACGGAACGGAGAAATTTTCTGGTCAGATGAACTGAAAACCATATGGGGTTATGATCCTGATAAAAGTTTTTCTCTCAATGAACTGATTTTCCGGATTCATCCTGAGGACAGGGAGCGCGTTCTGGAAGCACTGCGAAATACACTACAGGAGAAGCATCTTTTTAATTCTGAGTACCGCATTATCAGACCTGACGACTCGGTGCGTTATGTCCATGACCAGGGAGAAATCAGCCTTGACGAGAAAGGAACCCCTATCAGGATATTCGGGACAACTCAGGACATTACGGATAGAAAACTTATGGAGGAGCAGCTCCTTAAAGC
The DNA here is from genome assembly GCF_000970285.1 of Methanosarcina horonobensis HB-1 = JCM 15518. NCBI lineage: Archaea > Methanobacteriati > Methanobacteriota > Methanomicrobia > Methanosarcinales > Methanosarcinaceae > Methanosarcina > Methanosarcina horonobensis. Next base: position 1,516,859 of record NZ_CP009516.1, read on the forward strand.
AAAAGAGTTAGCAGAGACTGCAAACCGGGCAAAAGGAGAATTTCTGGCAAATGTTAGCCATGAAATACGCACTCCAATGAATGCGGTTCTGGGAATGCTGGAACTCCTGCTGGAAACTGACATTACCGACGAACAGAGAGAATATCTTCAGCTTGCCCACATTTCTGCGGAATCTTTGCTTTCTACAATTGACGATGTGCTTGATTTTTCAAAAATAGAACAGAATAAAATCGAGCTTGAACAGATAAATTTCGATCTTAAAAGCCTTATATTTCATATTATTAACCTGCTTTCCGGAAAGACAGGCTCAAACGGGTTAAAACTGGCTTATTGTGTTGAAGAGAGCCTGCCGTCCACCTTCTCAGGAGATCCTGTTCGTCTTAAACAGGTTCTGTTCAACCTTCTTGGTAACGCAATAAAGTTTACTAAAGAAGGAGAAATTGTCCTTTCAGTTGAAGCATACAGTCCATCTGATAGAAACTATGCGCTATCGAATTCCAGTGCCGGGGAAGAAATGGCACAACCTATCGGGGAAGAAGTGGCACTCCTTTTTAAAGTAAGGGATACAGGGATCGGAATTCCTCCTGAAAAGATTGATAAAATATTTGACGCTTTCACTCAGGTTGACGCCTCTGTCACAAGAAAGTACGGTGGAACCGGGCTTGGACTTGCAATTTCTTCCCAGCTTGTCGAGCTTATGGGCGGCAGGATCTGGGTAGAAAGCGAGGTAGGGAAAGGAAGCACTTTTTATTTCACTGTCAGGGTAAAGAGAGGACCGGATAAGGAGGACTGTGGGCAGGAAAGCAGGAATCTGGAAAGCTCGTTCAAATTTCAGGGAAGTAAAAGTATAGGTGGAAATGCGTTCGGAAGCATGATATCTTCTGGAAAGAGTCTGAGAATTCTTCTTGCCGAGGATCACCCGATAAACCAAAAATTAATTGTAAGTCTTCTTGAGAAAAAAGGGCATAGTCTTACCCTTGTTACTAATGGGAGGGATGCGCTTGATATCCTTTCCAGAAGGGATTTTGATGCAGTGCTGATGGATGTTCAGATGCCTGTCATGGACGGGCTTGAAACTACTCGAAGGATAAGGGATCCTTCTTCCGATGCAAGATGGCATGAAATTCCGATAATAGCCCTTACTGCCCGGGCTCTGAAAGAGGATAGAGAGAAATGTATTGAAGCAGGTATGAACGACTACATTTCGAAACCTCTGAAAAAGGAAAAACTTTTTACTGTCCTGGAGGGCATCAGGCCCAGGGAAGTTACTCAGGAAATATTAGCTTCAGGTGAGAAGTCCGACCCCTCTTACTCGCGTGGGAAAAAGATATCTATCTGTGGGGAAAAAGTATCTTCTAACATAGTGGAAAACTCCATTGACAGGGAAAGATTAACGTGCGGTTTTTCAGAAGATCAGATCTTTAACCTGGAAGAAGTGCTTGAAAGGACAGAGGGAGATGAATTACTCTTAAGGGAAATGGTCAGGCTTTTCCTTGATATATTTCCTGAGTTACTGGATTCTATGGGTAAAGCTATAGAAGCAGGAGAAACTGAGGAGCTCAGAGAAAGTGCTCACACTTTAAAAAGTGCAGCCGGAAGTATAGGAGCAAACAGGGTTTTCAGGGCTGCTAATGACCTTGAGAGGGCAGGAAGAGAAAACAAACCGGAGTTTGCTGTCAGGAAATTTGGAGAGCTTAAAGCCCGGCTTGAAGAGCTTGAGCCTGTTCTTATCAGGTATCTGGAAAACAAGACCAATTGACTTTGCTGATTTCAATATCCTGTTTTCAGCAGAAGGTGGGTTTTTGAAAGTTCTGATTGCTGAAGATGAACCTATCTCTAATTTATACCTTAAGAACACCCTGGTAAGGTGGGGTTACGAAGTAGTTTCAACTAAAAATGGAAGCGAAGCCTGGGAAGTTTTGAGAGGAAGTAACCCTCAGTGGATTGCAATTCTGGATTGGGAAATGCCTAAAATGAAAGGCATAGAGGTTTGTCAAAAAATAAGGGCGGATTCCAGGATAAGCACCGGCACTTATGTCATCCTCATTACCGGCAGGGATCTGGACGAAGATATTGAGATGGGTTTTAAGGCAGGCGCGGATGATTACCTTAAGAAACCTTTTAATAATCAGATATTGAAAGCAAAACTGGAAACTGCCAGAAGAGCTCTGAACCTCTAATCAATTTCTGCAATTTATTTTCTACTTAAGCATATCTGCTTTAGTTTCTTTTTTCTTTTTCTCCCTTCTTGAGATATATAATGATTTTTGAGTATGAATATCATTATTTATTATAATATATAATTCTCTTATTATGGATAAAAACGGCAATACAGGTAAAAACGGCAATACAGGTAAAAACGGCAATACAGATAAAAACGGTAGAGGAGAATGTTGCTCAAATCGGAGTATAGATTGCATTTGATAATATTTCTTCCGAGATCTCTTTTATAGGGGGAATAAAAGCTGGTATCTGATACATTGATTACGATATGGGTTGTCTCAGTAATTATCTCGCTTGCGGTGGTTCTTTATGATGTATTCACCCGGAACAGGAAGCTTACTCCTGTGATAATGGTTTTCTGGATACTTATTATTGTCCTGCTATCTATTTTTGGAGTAGTCCTTTACTATTTCCTGGGAAGAAAAAGGGTTTAAGATAACAGGAAGGGTCATATCCAGGAATTCAGAAGATTTTACCTTATTCATTAAATAGCTACCTCAGTTTTTTTAGTAAAGGGCTATATTCCTCTTTTTACTGAGATTCATGATAGCAAAACAGTTCTGTCTTTTCATTCATTCTGTCTTTTCCTCATCCTGCCAGAGCCCAAAGGTATTGCTTTCAGTGTCCATACAGATTGCAAGATACCCCCATCCAGAGACAGAGGTTTTTGGCATAAGCACTCTGCCTCCGAGTTTTTCTACCTTTTCGAGGTAATCGTCCACTGAAGGAACTCCGATATAATTCATTATTCTCTGGTCTGCACCTTGTCTTTTTCCGAGTCCTCCTCCAGGCCCGGATTCCCCTTTAAGTCCCTCAGTTTCTATCAGGTAGTAATCCATTGTTTCCAGAGGCTTCTCAAACTTCCAGCCAAATAGTCTGGAGTAAAAATTTTTTGCCCTCTCAGAATCATCTGCCGGAATATCAAAGTGAACTATTGTTGGCATTTTATCCCTCACTAGTACTGGATTTCGAAGTATTTAGTTCTTAAAGCTGTAGAAATAACCAGAAAATTAATGCATGAGTATCCTGCACGAGAGCACTTCAGGGAATATCAGTTTTATTGGTGAAATTAGCTGTATTGGTGAATAAGCCTAATTTGTATATTTATTCTGCATACATTTATTATATTCAACGAAATAATTCTCTTAATAAGCAGGAGTTAAGGCATCATCGGATTTATTCGATTATATTTCTTACTCTATTCCGCAAATCCGTTTAGGAATCATCCGGTTAATTGAGTGGACTTAAGCAGGTGCAACTCATGAAGTGATTCTATGGTAGACCTGAATCAGGAAGGAGCCAGATGTAAGTATCGCGACAAAAAGTCTTCTCTTAAGGGTGAGCTTGAACGCCAGCTAATACATCTTTTTACGGGACTCTTTTTTATCTTTTTCATTTATGCAACAGGGGATAAGGCATTGTGGATTCTGCTATTTCTGCTTGTTTTCTATCTGGCAATCTCTTATGTAATTGTAAAGGAAAAGCTTCCACCCTCACTTTCTGCTCTTCTGTGCAGATGGGGACGGCCTGGAAAGCAGAACATCCCTCTTAAAGGGACTATCCTGCTTGTTTGCGGAATAGTCGCTTCTCTGATTCTTTTCCCTGAAGAAATAGTGTATGCTTCGATTGCAGTGGTCGGTTTTGGAGACTCGGTAGCAACCATTACAGGTGTAACCGTAGGCAGGCATAAACTGCCTTATTCGGAGCAAAAAACCGTAGAAGGGACATTTGCCGGCATTGTGTCTGCTTTCCTTGCTTCGTTGTTTTTTGTGACTCCTGTTCAGGCTTTTGCCGGGTCAGCAGGAGGAATGTTACTGGAAAGCGCTGTGGATTTACAGACAATAAGGGAACTTAACTCTCAGGCAGCATTAAGGTTTTTTCTCAACGATAATTTCTTGATTCCTGTATTTTCCGGTTTACTTATGTTTATTGTCGGGCTTCTATAATTTTTAAAGTCTTTATCCTTTTATGCTCTTTTATGCTCAAGCTTTAAATTATATGAAATTCATATTTTTATTTATATATAATTTGTATATTTATAAATTATATATCTACAAACGGAGGTAAACAGGTGACGGGGATTATAAGATTTATTATCGGGCTAATAATCCTGATAATTCTGATTCAGCTACTGCTCAGGTTGCTTTAACTGGCAGGAAAAAGAACACTTCAAGCTATTTGTTGTTTATGTAAGGGAGTGGATAGGTAGCAGACTACCTGGCCGTTAGAAGGAAGCGGTCACGCTGCACTAATTATTCTAACTACTCTGATTCTAACTACTCTGAATCCTGACTATTCAGTCACAATACTCTGAGCTCTGACCAGCCAGTCACAGGTGTTTCTGAACTGGAGTTTAATCTAATAAAAAAGAAAAAGCTTCAGGAACACTCCAGTACAGGCAAAACGTGCTAATAAAAAAAATATGAGAAAGAAATAAAATAGCTTTGGGACTCCCGGATACACTTATCCGGAGACCTGTTACGATAATTTTCCGAATGCTTTTCAGCTCATCCTGAACAGGACTAGAAGAAAAGCTGCATAGAAAACCATCAATGCTACTCCTTCCCATCTTTTTATTTCCCAGCCTGTACTGATAAAGATAAGCAGGATCACGCTTATGAATATCATGACAGGAGTCGTAAAGAAGAGACTTATTTCCGCAATGGCTATAGGGTAGAGAAGCCCGGAAAGCCCGAGGATCATAAGTACGTTTGTGATATTTGAACCTATAATGTTACCAAGGGCAATGTTTCCGTAACCTTGCCTTGCTGCGGACACCGTTACAACAAGCTCAGGAAGGGAAGTCCCTACTGCGACCAGAGTCGTGCCAATGAGGGTATCAGGAACTCCCAGAAGCTCTGCAAAAAAGATTGACTCATCAACGAAATAGTTTGCCCCTATTATAATCGCTGCACAGCTTAATACAAGGGTAACTATATCTTTTGAAAAGCCTCCCTTAAGCCTGCCGTTTTCATTTTTTGAATCAGAGTTCCCGTTACGACCTGTACCATTAAGTTTTTGCCTTGCACTGTTGATGTACTGAAATTTGAAAAAGTATGTTATGAACTCTTTGAAATGGAGTTTTCCTTCGTATTTTTCTGCCTCTTCAAACAAAAAAAATGTGTAAGCGATATACAGCAGTACAAATAAACCGGATTCGATTATTGACAATTCACCATTGAGTGCAAAAACAAAAAAGAGCACAGCTGAAAAGAGCATGATATAGCCGTCTCTTTTGAGCATCTCAACTTCGGTTTTCATCGGAGAAAGAAATGCAGCAAACCCGACAATCAGACCTATGTTAACAATGTTCGAGCCTACTACATTTCCTACAACTATTCCACTTGCCTGCTGGACAGAAGCGGCTATGGAAGAAGCAAGTTCCGGGATGGATGTTCCTACTGCCACAAGAGTCAGCCCTATAACAAATTCTGACACGCCAAGCTTTTTTGCAATCGTTGATGCTGACTTGACGAAATAGTCTGACCCCTTGACCAGGAAGACCAGGCCAAGTAAAAGAATGAAAAAATTTGTTAAGACCATATAATAACATCTGGTTTGTTTTTCTTCTGTTAACTTTTCTGTTTACTCATTAGTGATTTGGACTTTAATTTGAAGAGCTTTTATTAAAGGTTTTCAGTTAAAAAAGAAAATTAAAATTTTTGCTTACTCAGGGAGCTGAGATTTTTTCAGTTACGGATGGAATGTTCCTGACGACCGTCACGTAGATATGGGATAGCAACCTTTCAGTCTGGGTAAAGGAGACAATGAATAAAACTTCGCATAAGTAAAGCGTCAGGTATATATCTCATAACTAAAATTCGATCACATATGGCTTTTTTTCTTCATGGCTTCAAAAACCTTGCTGCTTTCAAGGAAGCTTTTCTTCATAAGTTGTAAGTTTATTTCCTCAGGAAGTTTTTTTTCCGACTCAATAGCCTTCTTGAAGAGCCCTTTCTTTTATCCATCAGGATTTAGACTGGGCTCTATCCAGAGCTTAAAAGCAAATCCGAGTTATTTCATTACTTTTCGGATCTCCGGTAATGCCATCCCATCACTCTAATAATAAACAGAGAGCTCCCAGAACAAAATAGTCATCTTCTAACAAACGTTTGAGTTGAATTCTTTTTTATATTATCCCTTGCATAATACTGAATGGAGGGTGGGCAACTTAATTGGGAAAGGTAATGAACATCCGAATCCAGGAAGGTGAACTCATCAAAAGGAATCCAAGCCGGATCGAGGAAGTTATTACTGATAGGGGAATGAGTTCCCCCAAAAGCAGGGACGATCTTGTAAAATTTGCCGAAGGAAAACAGGCAAGAAGTGAAGATCTGGACCTTTTAAGAGGCCTGCCTCTAAAAGAGTACAGTACCCCTGCAGATGTTACCAGAGAACTTGATCGGCTGGAAAGACAGCGTACCAGATCAAGTAAACAATGAATTACTGGGTAGAGCTACCAAATCTACATAGGTCCAGATGGCACCAGAGTTTGGATTACCCTGTGAGAGGCGATCTAAGTATGTCTGGGTTGACATGGTTAATAAGCTCAGGGTACGGTGCCAGAGTTTGGTAACAGAGATGCTCAGTAAGACCTTCTGACATAGGAGGATATTTCGATATTGCCTGTGTCAGCAGGAGTGAGAAAACACAAAATTTGGGGGAAAACCATGCAAACAAGTCCAGCTTCTGTTCAGAAGACCTTAAAGGACATAGAATATCCTGCAGAGAAGAGGGATCTTGTTGAGCACGCAAGGCAGCATGATGCAAGTGATGATGTAATAAATGCCATTAAAAACCTTCCAGACAAAGCGTACACAAGTGCTGCCGATGTTAACAAGGAATTAGAAGATAAATAAATTAAGGGGGAAAATTTATGAAAGCAAGTATGGCTGATGTTGAACATGCACTGAAAGGTATCGATTTTCCTAAGAGTAAGAATGAAATTATTCAGTACGCTCAGAGTAAGAATGCTAGCCAGGACATAATTAATGACCTGCAGGATCTTTCAGACAGGACATATAACAATGCTGCAGATGTCGCTCAGGAATTCAGTGGAAAGCATCTGAAGGGCGAGTCAAGATAAGGACAGGACATAACGAACACTGCAGACATTGACATAAATCTGGAAATTAAATTGGAGTAAAGGAGGAAAATTTATGAAAGCAAGTATGGCTGATGTTGAACATGCACTGAAAGGTATCGATTTTCCTAAGAGTAAGAATGAAATTATTCAGTACGCTCAGAGTAAGAATGCTAGCCAGGACATAATTAATGACCTGCAGGATCTTTCAGACAGGACATATAACAATGCTGCAGATGTCGCTCAGGAATTCAGTGGAAAACGCCTGAAGGGCGAGTCAAGATAAGGACAGGACATATACGAATACTGCAGACGTTGACAGGAAAATAAGAGGATTAAATTCGAGTAAAGGAAGAGAATTTATGAAATCAAATCCTATCGAAGTCCAAAAGGCTCTAAAAAACATGAATTATCCTGCAAAGAAGGAAGATCTTATTAAGCATGCTAAGGATAATAACGCTCGCGACGAGGTTATGCAGGACATTAATAATCTTCCTGAAAAAGAGTACACCAACGCTGCAGATGTCAGCAAGGAGTTTAAAGGGGATTAAACTAAAGTAGGGAGGGAAAATTTATGGAAACAAGTCCTATTGAAGTCCAGAAAGCTCTAAAGGACATGGATTATCCTGCAGGAAAACAGGACCTTATTCAGCATGCTAAGCAGCACAATGCCAGCAAGGAAGTAATGAATGTTCTCCAGAGCCTTCCTGAAAAGCAATACAACAACGCTGCTGATGTCAGCAAAGAGTTCTCAGGCAAGTAACTCTTTAAGAGTGAACCGTCCTCAAAAAGAGGCAACTTACAGGTCCTGATTTGGCTGATGTTCGGGAGGTTAAACTATCAGGTTACCCAAAATAAAGGGTGACCTGATAGACATGCCAAATAGAAAAGGTCCAGATTCGAGAAATTTACGGCATTAAGAGACCTCCTGAAAAAGTCCACAGTCTCCCATTTGAGGAAAGAAAAGAGTCAGGAGGCTACAAGCCTCCACTTTTTCTAGAGTCTTTTTTATTTTATTATCAAATTTTTCCTCTTGTTTTCGATTCTTTGAGCTCTCTCTGGCTAAATCAGGGTAAACAGAGACAAAAAGTTAGACTCCATATATTCTCATGTATTATCTAACCTGTTTGGACCATAGCATTAACTTCATTTTGGAACTTTATAGCCAGGTGATATAACTGCCTCATTAGTATGAGATAGAATTATAAAACTCTGTATAAAAGCTTAAAATAAATTGTTAGAGCCACTAATGCAGTTCAGGCCCAATGCAACAACAATAAATATCACCATGCCAGATACTTATCATTCAATTAGTTCATTGAGACACACCAAAGAATAACCCATTCGTAAGTGCGGCTCTTTCGAATTACTTGATAAGCCATACATAATATGGAGCATAAAGGGGAAAATATATGGAACGAAAAAGTTTCCAGGGCAGAGATCGGGACCAGAGTAGAGATCGGGGTTCCAGTAGAGGAGGCGGCTTCGGCAGAGAGCCGCAAAAGATGTACAAAGCAAAATGTTCTGAGTGTGATATGGAAACAGAGGTGCCCTTTAAGCCGGACCCTGACAGACCAGTCTACTGCAGGGAGTGCTACGCAAAGAGAAAGAGTAGAAAGTTTTAAACCGGATGGGTTATTTGAGAGTTTACTTTTAACAGATTAATTCTCAAATTCAGTTTTTTAAATTTCGTTTTTATTTTTTAATTTCAATTTTTTAAGTTTTTAATTTCATTTTTAAATCTTGTTCTTTCTATTTTATTCTTTTTTTACTAATATCTTCTGTTCCTCAATGCTGTTCCCTGCCTTTCTGTGGTTTTATGTCCGCCTGCTCCCTTGATTCTAGCTCAAGTTCTCTTTCTAGCTTCGTTATATCAAACAATACCCTGAACAGTTCGTCTCTTCCTGTATCCCTAACGTCTATTTCTACCGGTTCGACCATTGTAGCTTTAATTGCTCTCCATTCTTCCCTGTGGATATCAACAATTTCCCAGGGACCGGCAGAGCTGTCTTTTACTCTGTCCCTGGAAAGCTGTAACAGCAGGTGTTTTTTCTCTACGGGAGTAAGGTCTTTTATTCCACTTACTTCAGTCTCACTGACAGTAGCTTCCCCTAACTTGGACTGAACGACGGTTGGCTTTCCGAATTCATTCCTGGTCCTTTCTTTCATGAGATCTTCTTTTAATTCGCCTTCTTTTTCCATGAATTTGCCTCTTGATTCCTGTGCCTTTTATTCCTGTATTAGAGATATTCAGGGTATAGGTCTAAAGGTCCTGGGGTCAAGGTAGATGTTTCTCTGGCAGTAACTGCAGATCGTTTCGAGGTGCTTTCCTGCAAGAAGAGCCCTTTCCACCTCTTCTTCCGGAGAAATATACTGCGTCATTTCCTCTGCGCAGTAAGGGCACTTTATTTTTAGCCAGTCCAGTTTTGTAAGCTGCCTTATGTTCTGTATAAGTTTTCCCAGAGCATCTTCATAGGCTTCAGGGTAAAAACTAATCGGCTGGAGATGACGTATAAGAACAGGCAGTTCAATCCCTGACTCTACCAGCGGAATTATTAACTGATCAATTCCTACAGCCAGCCCGATCTCCTGGTTCACTTCCGGGGATAGCACTCCTTCCTGTGTGATGATAGGGATAATACAGTCTGACTGGCGGATTCCAAAACGTATTCTTTCAGCTAGGGAAAGAACTCGAGCTTTCCTGTACAGAGACGAAAAGCTCTCAATTTCCACTGCCCACAGAGCTCTTGCCAGTTCCTGAGCAAGCAGTTCATCTCGTTCGCAGTGGGATATGTAAACCTTTGTGATCATGCCTGTTGTACTTGATCTTTATAGTATATTTGACCTCTATTACCTTGTTTTTCTGGGCTTATGTTCGGGTTCCGGTTCCGGTTCGGGTATCGGTTCCGGTGAAGGAACCGGTTCGGGTTCCGGTTCAGGTATCGGTTCAGGCTGGAAAGATGGTTCTTTGTCTTCTTTACCCAAGAATAACTCCCCCTCTATTGATAGTATCGATAACATTGATTTCGGAACAACTTATTTACCGGCAGTTTTTGCAAAGCGATTTCCATAATGCAGGATTTCATGATGCAGTACACTATATGCAGTACTATAATCATGCTTCTCAGTCAGAAGCCAACATCACGCTTGTGGCTTTAATTACTGCATATACCTCATGCCCTTCTTTCAAACCCAGATCTTCAGCTGAGTTTTTTGTAATAATGGAAGTAATCTCAGTGCCACCCGGGAGTTCAATTACGATTTCCGAGTTAACTGATCCGTGTGTTATACTCTTGACTTTGCCTTTAAGGACATTGCGTGCGCTTATTTTCATTCTAATTCCCAGTTAGTTCCATTTTTATATGTTGATTTTTATTTGTTAATCAATAAGGTTAGTCTTGTGAATTATAGAGGCATAGGAATCTAGCTTTCTGAACTTGGTTACTGAACTTTAAGACTTCTTTTTCGAGATTTACGGATCGGGTCCATCATCTGTTAGAAGAACTCGAAGGTCCTTGGAAAAACTTATTTTTGAGGTTATGATTTATGCCTGTTAACTATCGTTTGTATAAGATCTGTTTGGAATTTCCGTAAAATAGTTGAAAAAAAATTATATGACTGCAAATCAAACTGCAGTTTAAACAAAATCTATATTTAAATGATGCATCTTTCCATGCAATTAATCTACGAGGTATACAATGAAAGTTAGAAGTGCATCTATAATTCTGGTTTTACTCCTTACCATTGGAGTTATAACCGCTGTCTCTTTCTCGCTCGGCTGTACTGAGCAGGAAGAAGAGCCTGCTGAGCCTTCAGATAATACTTCCGTTGAACCTGCAGAAACTACTCCTGTTGAGCCTGCAGGAAACAACTCTGTCGAACCCTTAGAGAATACTTCTGCCGAATCCATAGAGAGTACTCCGGCTGAATCCGCAGAAACTATTCCTGCCGGATCTGCAGGAAGCTCAGGGACTTCAGGAAGCACTATAGAGGGTCTTGAACCAGTTTCTGCTGACAATGTAACTAATATCGAATGGCAGTGGACCAGCTTTCAGGATTCTGACAGTCCTGACAGCCAGATAAAAGTACCTGACCCTGAAAATTATACTCTTGCCTTTTTCGCTGACGGCACATACTATATTAAAGCCGACTGCAACACAGGCAGCGGAACTTACACTCTCGAAGGCAACAGCCTTACCCTTGAACTGCCTGTAATTACGCTTGTTGCATGTGGGCCTGAGTCTATGGACGGCGAATATTTGTCGCTTTTACCCACTGTAGGTGCAGTGGCTCTTGAGGACGGAAAGCTTGTCCTTTACCCCGGAGTCGAAGGTGACAAAATGTTCTTTGTCAACGGGGGAGTGGCTGAGCAGTAAAATTAGATTTTGAATCGAATCCGGCAAATAGAGGCTCGAACTTTTATAGAGCTTCTTTTTTTAATTTAGGAGACGTTGGGATCTTCTTGGGATCTTCAATACATCATAATTTGCCCTTACCCGGTCCCCGCTCACAAAAGAACCTATCAAAAATCCCGCTGTAGCAACAAAATCAAACTTTTCCAGTAGATCATCATACCCAATTGATTCTTCCGAACTTCCACTAATCTTATCTCCAACTCCTTTTAGTCCTGGTCTAACAATTGTCGCAGAATAGCCATTCATCCGAAATGTAATTTGAGTATTTTTTCCGAGTCGGATAAAGGTTCCATTTTGATTGTTACCTATTGGGTAAGAAACAAGCTCATCTTGTCTAATGCACCTCTGACCTTTGTGCCCGAAATAAGGTTTAGGAATTACTTCGTTATCATTATCGACGATGGTAGCACTTCATATTCTCCCATCACCTCGTAAATCCAAACATTGACCTTAAAAACCCAATGCTATGGCATTACCGGCAACCCACAAGGAACAGCTGACATCGTCCTGTCAAGCCTTTTTGTAACCTTATCTGCCACCTCTCCAGAATACATATCCACAGTCTCATTTGCTAGATTTTTTAGCTCGTTATCAATTTTTCCAAAAAGAATATCAAGAGTTTCATCTTTACTTACTGTCACTTCACAGATACCGTTGCAGTGCCCATTCTAACGTCTGTATCGACTCTGTTCAAAGTGGCTTCAAGTTCATCAGATCAAACCGAAGGATTTGAATTCCGAATTTCTTTTTTATGACAGCAGCAAGTTCGGTTGCAAGCTGGTCTGTTGTAGATTTTTCAATTATCTCTTCATCAGTGAGGTTGTTGAGATAATTCGCTGTAAGTGTACGGACGCGGTCTTTTTTAATCCAGCCGGAAATGACAGGATTTGAACTTACTTCATCGACTACCTCTTCAATGATTTGAAGTCTCATTTGAACAACCCTGAAAACTGTTATGAGTAAAAAAAATAAGTTTGAGCCAAGCCCAAAAATAAGCTTCTAAGCAGGATTTTCATCTGCGGAACAGGGCAAAAGCCAATGCAAGAACTGAAATCGCACCGGCAAGTGTAAAGGCTGGAGTGGATGCGGATGTAGGTGAGGATTCGGTTTCTGAAACTTGTGGTTCTTCAGAAGTGGGGATTTCACCTTCGTAGTGTTCGTTAGAGATGGTGCAGTAAGCGACTGTAAAACCACCTTTAATAAGAGGCTCTGGACTTCCATGGTCATAGATTTCATAATATATATCCAATGGCAGCGATCCTCCAGCCCATTTATCAGTCGGTTTTACCGTCCATTCATACTCTATCGTAGAGTTTGTCTCTAAAATGTTCGCTTTTGAGTAGTCACCTATTCTCACAGTAGGACCATCTATTATTTCAAAAGAACTCTTTTCCATGCATGAAAGTGATGCATAAACATCGCTTTTTTGATTTACCGTCAAACTAATTTTTATATTAAATGGTTCCCCTATTTTTAAGGCTGGTTTTGCCACTTCTGTTCCCGGCAAGAGTTTATTGTTATAATATACATCCATTGAACCGTATTGAGACTCAGCTAAGGTGACAATGGACATAAGTAAAAAAATTAAAAGCGCAGAAAATATCAACTTTACTTTTATCATATTTGCCCTCTCAATTCGTCGACAAGATTATCATATTCTTCCGATTTTTCATTCGCCATACCCATCTTATCTCCAACACCTTTTGGGCCTGGGCCTACAATTGTTGTAGCATATCCAGTGAGATGAAAAGTAATTATTTCATTATTTCCCAATTTTAATGCAACCCCATCTTTATCTTTTTTAAATGGATGCATTACTTGTGAACTTTCCCTCACATACTTTTGTCCCTTATGACCAAAATAAGGCTTAGGAATCACTTCATTGTCATTATCAATAACAGTAAATTCTTCATATCTGCCAATTACCTCATACGTCCAAACATTCACCGTAAAAACCCAATGAGGTGGCATTACCGGCAATCCACAAGGAACAGCACTCATTGTCCTTTCCAGCCTTTTTGTAACCTTATCTGCCACCTCTCCCGAATACTTATCCACGGTCTCATTTGCCATGTTTTTCAGTTCACCATCAATTCCTCCAAAAAGAGCATCAAGTGTTTTACCCTTGCTTACTGTCACTTCACAGATACCGTTTGCAACACCCATTCTGACATCAGTATCGACTCTGTTCAGGACAGCTTCGAGTTCATCAGCATCAATCAGTGGATGTGATTTCCGAATATCTGTTTTTATAATAGCAGCAAGTTCGGCTGCGAGCTGGTCAGTTGTGAATTTTTCGATTAATTCTTCATCGGAGAGGCTGTTAAGATAACCAGCTGTGACTGCACGAACACGATCTTTTTTGATCCAACCGGAAACAACAGGATTTGAACCTATCTCGGCGGCTACTTCTTCGATAATTTGAAGCCTCACTTGAACAATCTGAAAACTGTCATGAGTAAAAAAAATAAGTTTGAGCCAAGCCCAAAAATAAGCTTCTAAGCAGGATTTTCATCTGCGGAACAGGGCAAAAGCCAATGCAAGAACTGAAATCGCACCGGCAAGTGTAAAGGCTGGAGTGGATGCGGATGTAGGTGAAGATTCGGTTTCTGAAACTTGTGGTTCTTCAGAAGTGGGGATTTCGCCTTTGTAATGTTCATTGGAAATGTATGGGTAAGCTATGGTAAATGAGCCATGGACAAGTGATTTCTTTGTTTCAAAATCATCGATTTGATAAACAAGATCAATTGGTAAAGATCCTCCAGCCCATTTTTCAGTAGGTTTAACTGTCCATTTGTAAGTGATGGTAGAGTCTTTTTCTAATATATCAGCCCTATATACATTCATTTTGGTAGTTGAACCATTTACTATTACAAAATAACCATTTTCTATCTCACTTAATTTGATAGACATCTCACATTTTTTGTGCGTTATAAAATCAATTTTAATATCAAAAGGCTCACCAATTTTTAAAATAGGTTTTGGGACTTCCGTAGTGTTTAACAATTTATCATTAAAGTATAGGTTATACTCATAAATATCTCCATAAGAATTATATGCAGATGCTGCACTCGTAAATAAAATTAAAATTGCCCCCATTATTGCTATTTTCCTTCTCATAATCTTTTATCCTCCAAATTCTGTCAAAAGATCATCATACATTACCGATTTTTCAATCCCATCTCCAGTTTTATCTCCAACTCCTTTTGGTCCGGGTCCAACAATTGTGGTAGAATATCCAGTAAGATGAAACGTTATTGGTTTGTTATTTCCTAACCATATGCTGCTTCCGTCAGTATCAATTTTAAAAGGATGTCTTATATGATCTTCTTTCCTCACATATTTTTGACCCTTATGTCCAAAATAAGGCTTAGGAATCACTTCATTATCGTTATCAATGACAGTAAATTCCTCATATTTACCAATTAATTCATACGTCCATATATTAACCGTAAATACCCAATGCGGAGGCATTACCGGCAACCCACAAGGGACAGTTGCCATAGTCCTGTCCAGCCTTTTTGTTACCTTATCTGCTACCTCTCCAGAACACATATCCACAGTCTCATTTGCTAGATTTTTTAGCTCGTTATCAATTTTTCCGAAAAGAACATCAAGAGTTTCACCTTTACTTACTGTTACTGCACATATGCCATTTGCAACGCCCATTCTAACGTCAGTATCGACCCTATTCAGAGTTGCCTCAAGTTCATCAGGCCCAACTGGAGGATTTGAATTCCGAATTTCTGTTTTTATAATGGCAGCAAGTTCAGTTGCTAACTGGTCTGTAGTTGATTTTTCGATCAATTTTTCATCGGAGAAGCTGTTAAGATAACCTGCTGTGATTGTACGGACACGGTCCTTTTTGATCCAGCCGGAAACAACGGGATTCGAACTTACTTCGGATACTACCTCTTCAGTAATCTGAAACCTCATTTCTCGCGCATATATCAGTCTCAGGTTGTGGACTTCCCTATCAAGGCGGGCTGTGTCCAGAAAAACTCCCTGTTCGCTGAGGTTTTGTTCCAGAAGGTTAACTTCTGTGTTCAGGGTGAAAATGCTCTGGCTGAGTTGTCGGGAAGTTTCGGTTTTTACATAATCGCCGCTTGAGGATATGGCATCTGCAATTTCTTCGGAAATATTGGTTGTGAAAATGCAGGTATTACGAACACCTAAAGGATAAGTAACCCTGCCCCTTGAGTCTGTAAGCTCATACTCTCTCCTGAGATCGAAGTCCGGGTCATGGTAGAGATAGTTCGGTTTCTGGTCAATAATAAGAGTCAGGTTTTCTGTCCAGTTGTATTTACTTTCGGGCTCACCGGTAACTGTCATTGTGGAGATAATGCCCATTTCCTTTCCGAGGGCAGAGGCAGCCATTTCCATTGCAGGGTTATCGAAAAGTGTCATGGGGCCTGAGGTTACGCTGTCAAAAGCACCGGTACTGAGACCTTTTTCCTCAAGGGCATCGAGGATGTAGGAGTCCAGGTTAGAGTCCAGTTTTTCGTTCTTCTGCTCGATATCTTCCAGCAGCCTGTTGTAGGCTTCGTTTCTTGCAATGTAGCGAGCGGAGTCACTTGAAGTGTACATCTTCCTGGCTGATGTGAGATGCTGCTTTTTATTTACGTAGGTCTCCCGGTTTGCTTTCAGATCAAAAATCAGTTTTTCGGCAGTATCCACCTGAAGATCTGTCGGGTCCTGGCCTGGGGACTCCAGAAGAGAGTAATTGAACGTGGGGTTATCCTTTTCAATGGCGTCAAGCATTACCAGCACTTCTTCAGCCATTACCCTGTGCAACCAGGGAGGAATATCACAGCTGACTGTGCGCTGCGGAAGATACTTCCTGTCAGGGTAAGCCCAGAATGTGCTTTCGATTGCCCTGAGATTCACATGAGCAGCCCGGTACTTATCTGCGGCATCTGAACAGCAGGGATCAAACCTTTCTGCACCGGCTGTGTAAAGGGTTGTATTTCTGTATTCTCTTTCTATCAGGTCAGTATAGGTAGATATGCCTGTATAGCCGCCTGTAGGCGGTCGCTGGTGATAGACTACTGTCAGGTTTTCGGATTCAGTTTCAGTGTGGAAAAGGGATTCATAATCGGCTTTGCTTAGAGTTTCAGAATTCGAGCCACTTGATGTAGCAGAATGTGATTCTATAGATGATGTGCCGTCTGCACGACGGTTGACTGTATGCCAGACATATGTATAGGTATAATCATAATTTATTTTCCACGTTGTCCTGATCCTGTAATAGATATCGTAACGGATGCCCCAATCAAAGGTATGATCCTCTCTGCTGAGATAGCCATCATCAGTCCTGTGCTCCGCAATAAGCTTGTCATTAGCCCTGTACTCGTAATGAGGCTCAACTCTTACATCAGTTATTTCTACGGAATTCAATCTAACAGAGGCATCCGTGATATGCCAGCTTTTTAGCTTTCCTCTTGGAGGAACGATTCCAGGGTCCAGTGTTTTGGAATAGAAGTTTGTAACAGATTGACTCCATGAGTAAGAGGGCACACGCGATCCTGCATGCGTGCCCGATGCAAAATAATCAGAATCCCAGCTGACCGTGTGCCCGCCATATGAAACCGAATCCTGGTCAAACCCTGCTATGACTGTTGAAGTTACCGGGTCAGGAGAATTGAAGCCGTCCCTAAGGATCTGCCCCTGGACAGGAGCCGTGTAAACAATATTTGTGACTGCGTGGATGAGGTCAGGATTTTCCTCTGTCCATGCATGGTCATTGAAGACCCAGCCGTCGAGAACTCCTTCTGTGTAGTCTGAGGCTGAAACTTTTATTTCAGAATATTCGGAAAGCTCATCATAGGAGGTATTTGCTTCAACAAGGGAGTTCTCTATACCTTCCTCCACATCCAGCGAAAAGGATTTATTCTGCGCAAGGGAGGCATAGGTGGTTGTGAGGTTCGCGCCTTTATCTATTTCATATGAGGGCATGGAGGTATTCGAGCCGGTTGAGTTAAACACGGTTGAATTAAGCATAGTTGAATTCGGCAAACCTGAACTCATTTTTGGACTACCGGAAGCGCAGACATCTTCATACAGGACCTTTCCATTGTAGTAAGTGGCGTATGTAAGGGCAAGAGGGTCAACGGAGTCAAAGACCTTTTTCTGAGTATAGAGTGTAGCTCCGTTAACCGAACTTGCAAGGGCAGGATTGGTCAGAATATTCAGAGGACCGTTTGCATAATGCTGCCAGGGACCGTAAATAAAGGTCCTGAGGTTTGTTGCCCCAAGAACGATATTCGAAGTTGAGTCCAGGCTTGAAGATGTCCCGAGTGCGGTTTCATATTCCCTCACAAGTTCTTCGAGAAGAGGTTCCCTTGAAGTAATAAGGGTAGAGAGGTTCATACTCATGTTATATGTTTCTCCGGATTCGAGGTCAACAAGAGTATAGTTCAAAACAGGGATTTCAAAAACGTAGTAAATCATGTAGTTTTTATCAGAAGGGGAAATTTCACGCTGTAAAGTCCCGTTAACTTTTCTTATCTGTATCTGTTCGGGTTTGATGTCAGGTTCTACATTAATAGCAAATTCCATGAAAGTGTGGCTGTTAGCCTGATAATTTGTCGAAAGCAGCTGGTTAAAAGCTTCTGCCGTAATATCCTTTATTGGGCTTGCTTCAATCTGGAACCAGTCCGAAGCTTTGAGTTCGTCCCCATAATAGAGTTCAATAGACGCATATCCGGCTTCTGCGGTTTCCGGGATTTCCATATGTTCATTAAAGGAAACTTTTTGAAGGAAACCGGTAGCTTTCCCATAGTTCATGCGTTTGAGTTGCTTCCCTGAAGAGTCATTTATGACCAGAATGACATTCCTGTTTTTCCATAGGGATTCAATTCTGCCCCATACATCGGAGGGCAGATTTATTGAGATTTGGAGGGTATCTCCTTTCTCAAGGTTCTGGTTTTGCGGCGTTGCCATAAAGTTGTCTTCAGAAAACCTCTCAACCGGAGAGCCATCAGGAATGATCACAGGATGTTCTCCCTGCCACTCCAGAGCTTCCATTCCGGCATAGTTAAGGCAGCGGACAAGGTCAGCTGCGGCGAGGTTGATAGCCGTCTGTCTGGGGTTGCTTTTCTCTGTGGTGTAAATTGTTTCGGCAACCTCACTGTCCATTTTCATAAGGTAGACAGAGAAAAATGTTGCTGCAAGGACAATGAAAATCCCTATTACGGCGTAAGGAATGTAGGCGCTGGTATCCTGGAAAAACCAGGATAATTTAAAAAAAGAACGTTTAATGCATTTTCTTTCAGCTATATGCCTCACCCCAGAACGCAAGATTGTAAAGAACTGAGAGATTATAGTAAAAAATATTAGATAGTTTTATGCATAAATACTTTACTTTTTATTGGAAGACAATATAAATAAAAATAAAAGATAAGCAAATAAAAAACGAATAAAAAGTAAAGAAAAAGTAAAAACAGAAAAAATCAGGTCTTTTTAAGTTATTTTTACTTGCTGCACTTTGCTTGTGAATATTTCTCCCTTAACCGATGATTTTTCCCAGGAAATAACCGGGCTTTGCTCCCGTAATTTCCACTTCAGTGTATTCACCGGGCTTAAGATCGGAACCACTAATCACAACCGGACGGTAAGAGTCCGTACGCGTGAGGACATCTCCAATCTCCGTGTATTTAGAAACAAAAGCTCTGCCTTTCCAGCCAATCATTTCCCGCTTGGATTCGAGTTTTATTTGCTCACATACTTTATGCAGTTCATGTGAGCGTTTTACGGAAACTCGGGAGTCCAGGTTCCGGAAAGAGAATGCTTTAGTGTGCGGACGGGGAGAGTATCTGGAAATATTGATCTTTTCAGGACGATATTTCTTTACCCATTCCACAGTTTCTTCAAAGTCCTCATCGGTTTCATCACAAAAGCCAATAATTATGTCCGTAAAAAGGGAAAGATCTTCGAAACGAGTACGGAATTTCGTAATAATTTCATCCACATCATCCATTTTATGGAGGCGGTTCATTTTTTTCAGGACCGGGTGAGAAGCGGACTGAATCGGTAGATGGAGAAGTTTGAAAATTTTATCCGAGTCGAAAGCATCCACCAGATCATCCAGAATAGGGAAGACGGAAAAAGGATTCATCATGCCGACTCTCACCTTGAAATCTCCTGGAATTTCCGAAATCATGTGCAGCTTTTAATGCATCCTCTTCGCAGAAGAAATCCTCTCTTTTCAGCTTTTTAAAAAAACTTCTCTGCTTTTTCAACCTCTTTGTTAATCTTTGTTCTGAGAGTTTGCTTTTTTGTAAAACGAAACATGATAGAGATATAAATGCCACTGTAAACATCAAGAAATTCGCTCTCATAGATCAAAAACTAAACTTGAGTTCATTTACAAAATTCCTAATATCTCGAGAAGAAACACTTTGCGAGTTCTCCTCTTTCTCACTCTCTTACTTACGTCAGATTCCAATAACTTTAAAAGCAATGCCCTGTATCAAAACTTGAATTTCAATGCTTACGAATCAGGGTTAACAATTCCTGATTTACTTTTGAAAAAGCCGGGTGTTTATCCGGAACTTCAATCTATAAGCTTTATGAGAGATTTAAATGGAACTCGACGAAGTTATAATAACACGGGCAATTTTTGAAGAGTACTCTAAAACCTTCCTTGACTACACGGACATCGATGTGGCACTTGTAGGAGGGGGACCTGCAAATCTTGTGGCTGCGAAGTATCTGGCTGAAGCAGGAGCAAAGGTTGCCATTTATGAGCAGAAACTGTCACTCGGAGGCGGCATGTGGGCTGGAGGCATGATGTTTCCGCGCATTGTTGTGCAGGAAGAGGCCTGCCATGTCCTTGACGACTTCGGGATAAGGTATAAGGAGTACGAGCCCGGCTATTACGTGGCAAACTCCGTGGAATCCGTAGGGAAGCTGATTGCAGGGGCAACGTCTGCAGGTGCTGAGGTTTTTAACCTTGTTAGCTTTGAAGATGTTATGATCCGGGAGAATGACAGGGTTATCGGCATAGTCATCAACTGGGGACCTGTTACAACACAGCGCCTGCATGTAGACCCTCTCATGATCCGTACAAAACTCGTGATTGACGGGACAGGACATGATGCTGTTGTCTGCAACACGATTCTCAGGAAAATCCCGAACGCAAAGATCGGGGAACTCGGCATGCTCGGGGAAAAGCCGATGTGGTCCGAGGTAGGCGAGCGCCTTGCTGTGGATGCAACCCAGGAGATCTATCCAGGGCTGATTGTCGCAGGCATGGCTGCAAATGCCGCAACTCGTGCCCCGAGAATGGGCCCCGTTTTCGGAGGTATGCTCCTTTCCGGAGAAAAGGCTGCAAAACTTGCTCTTGACAGGCTCAAAGGGCTTTAATCGAGCTTGGGCCCGGTCAAGAACCGAATTTTTCCTGTTTTCCGGTACTTTTTGGTGCCGGAAAATAGAAAATTTCCATCCTCTTAAAAAGGTCTCCTGCCTTTTCCGGCAAAAACTTTATATAAAAAAACTCCTTCTATAGGTTGCTTCAAACCTGAAGTACCAAACCCTGTGGCCGGGGTAGGGTAGAGGTCCATCCTGTGGCCCTGTGGAGGCTACGACCCGAGTTCGATTCTCGGTCCCGGCCCTAACTATTTTTTATGTTTTTCTCTTGACTTACTCTTGACTTATCTTCTCTGAATTTATCTTCTCTGAACTTTTCTCTTCTCTTTAGTTTTTATGGTATTTATCACCTTTAATTTAATATCCAGCTGCGTTTTATACTCCAATCTTTATTTAGCATACAAAAGAAACGAGAAACTGACATGAAAGCACTTATCGTAGACGGTTACGTGGACGAACCTGCCTGTCTAGGGGTTCCTCCGTATCTTTCCCCTTATCCGCGTTATATAGCAGGAGCTTTAAGAGAGCGCGGGCTTTCCGAAAGTGACATTCATTACCTGACTATTGATTCCCTGAGGGAAAACACTCCCGCAGCTGGCGAACTTATAGGAAAAGCAGACCTTGTGATTATTATTGCTGGTATGACAGTACCTGGAAAATACTTGCGTGCGTCTCCAATTTCACCCGGAGAAATTGAAGCGATTTTCCGGGCTGCGCATGGAGTAAAAGTTATAGGCGGTCCTATAAGGCTCGGTTTCAGCAACGAAGGCGGAAGGGCTGCAAAGGGTACGGAAAGCGGAATAAACCTCGGAGATGCCGTGCTTGCAAAAATGGATATCGAGTCTTTTGTTTACGATCTTTTTGAGGAAGAAGGGGTAAGCGGGAGAGGTAACAGTGGGAGTCTTCCTACAAGACTGAAATCCCCGGAATCCGTTGACCACCGTTTCAGGACAACATCCGAGATTGGACGCTGGGGACCTGAAGGAGCTTTTTTGATCAGGCAGCACCCGGACTACCCTTACTGCATGTGCGAGCTTGAAACCTATAGGGGCTGCGGCAGACAGGTCCACTGCTCTTTCTGCACCGAACCATTCTACGGGGCTTCAGACTACAGGCCTGTAGAGGAAGTTGTCTCCGAAGTTTCTGCACTTTATTCTCATGGAGCCCGCTATTTCAGAATAGGAAGGCAGCCTGACCTTTTTTCTTATCATGGGACCGATGCAGGAGGGCCTGTCCCGAAACCTGTGCCTGAGGTTCTTGAAAAACTTTACCGTGGAATAAGGAACTCCGCACCTGATCTTTCCGTTCTCCATATGGACAATGCAAACCCTATAACCCTTGCAACATACCCTGAAGAATCAGAGC
Source organism: Methanosarcina horonobensis HB-1 = JCM 15518 (assembly GCF_000970285.1). Lineage (NCBI taxonomy): Archaea > Methanobacteriati > Methanobacteriota > Methanomicrobia > Methanosarcinales > Methanosarcinaceae > Methanosarcina > Methanosarcina horonobensis. Next base: position 1,539,314 of record NZ_CP009516.1, read on the forward strand.
AAATCCTGAAGACGATTATCAAATACCACACCTCTGGAGATGTAACAGCTTTCGGGATGGAAACTGCTGACCCTAAGGTAATTGCAGCAAACTCCCTCAAGGCAACCTCCGAAGAGGTTTTTGAGGCTATCGAGCTGGTAAACAGGCTCGGAGCAACGCGTGGGGCAAATGGGCTTCCGGAAATTCTCCCGGGTATTAATTTTGTGCACGGGCTTATGGGTGAGACAAAAAAGACTTTCCAGCTGAACTACGATTTCCTAGAGAGAGTGCTTGATTCAGGGGTGCTTCTCCGCAGAATTAATATCCGCCAGGTTATGGCGTTTCCAGGAACTCCAATGTACGGCAGGGACGAAGCTGCAAAGAAGCATAAGAAACTCTTTCTGGATTATAAAGAACAGGTCAGAAAAAATATCGACCTTCCAATGCTCCGCCGGGTTGTGCCTGAAGGTACTGTACTCAGAGACGTGATGTGCGAAGTGCACGACAGGGAAATCACTTTTGGAAGGCAGATCGGCTCTTATCCTCTTCTCGTAGGAGTCCCTTCCCTCCTGCCGTTGCGGAAATTCACGGACATTACTGTCACAGGGCATGGCATGCGTTCGATTACCGGAATTCCTTATCCCCTGAATATCAATACAGCTTCCTCTGCTCTTGTTCGAGAGCTCCCTGGAATCGGTAAAAAAGCGGCTGCTTCTATAACTGCCGGAGCTCCCTATGCAGATAGAGACGACTTTCTCAAAAGAGTGAACGAGGGAGAAAAGATTATTAGTTTTATCGAAATTTAATTCTTTGAAGAGTTATGGTGCTCTAAATCCAATACTTCAAATCTGTTGCTCTAAATTTGCTACTCTTTAATTTGCTTCCCTAAACTTGATTAACCCCTTTTTCCCGAATTCTACTAATTTTTAATTTTTGTGTGCATGTAATTTTTTAAATATCTTTATCTTGAGATGGGAGCTTTTTTCCGAAAAACCCTCCTTTGGCTGATAACAGTTCTAACCTTTGGATCTAAAGTGTCAGAATCTTTAAAATAAACAGCTATTTATTCAATCCCAAATTATTATAATTAGGATATTTATGGGGGATTTGCTTGAACGAGGGCGCAGAAAATTTATATAGAGTGAAGATCGCTCTTCAGTTGAGTTTTATTTTATGGGTTATGCTTAGCATTTTAATTTTTTATGCTACCTTTGAAGATCAGTCAAGAATGCTCGGGACATTTTTACTCCTTTTTTCGGTTATCCTGTTCACACCTTTTCTTCCCGACGGAAGAGATCTGCCTGAAGGAGCAGGTTATAAAGAACCTGGAAACCGAGGAAATTATAAAGAAAAAATATCTGAAAAATCATGAGATTTCCTGTAAGCAAAAGTTCATTTGGAAAAATATTTTAAAGTTGTACCTTCCTGTAAAATATTCTTTTTACCGCTTCAGCTGTGAGTACATACAGCCCTATAATGGCACCAATAATTACAATAACTGAAAGAGGGAGGGGTTTGAAGCCAAAGGGGGCTGCAAGCGGAGTTAGTGGGAAACTGAGAGTAAAGACTCCAATAAGCAGGGTAGCTGTCAGCAGGTATTTCCCGGGTCTGCTCCTGAAAAAAGGTTTTCTGCTCCGGACCACCAGTACAATCATTGATGCTGAGATTACGGACTCTATGAACCAGCCTGTCCTGAACTCTTCTGTCAGTCCGGGTAAAAGAAAGAGCAGAGTGCCAAAGGTAAGGTAATCGAATACCGAACTTGTGATCCCAAACACTACCATAAATTTGCGGATAAAAGCTATATCCCAGCTGTGCGGTCTTTCTACCATTTCTTTGTCTACAGTATCTGTAGCTATTGTCATCTCAGGAAAGTCCGTCAGCAAATTTGTTAGCAGGATTTGTTTTGGCAGGAGAGGGAGAAATGGCAGAAAAAGAGATGCTCCTGCCATACTGAACATATTTCCGAAGTTCGCACTTGTAGCCATGAAGATATATTTCAGGGTATTGGCAAATGTTCTCCTCCCTTCTTTTACTCCTTCTATGAGTGCGTTAAGGTCTTTTTCAAGAAGAACAATATCTGCAGCTTCTTTAGCAACATCTGCAGCAGTATCAACAGAAATTCCCACATCTGCAGCATGGAGGGCTGAAGCGTCATTTATCCCGTCTCCTATATACCCGACTACGTTTTTGCTTTTCCTGAGTGCAAGAATTATTCTCTCTTTCTGGTTCGGTTCCACTTCAGCAAAGACATCAGCATCATTTACTCGCTTTATCAGGGCTTCATCACTTATCTGATATAGCTCGCTTCCGGTAATGACTGATACGTTCTTTATTCCAATCTCCCGGCTGATGCTTGCAGCTACCAGCCTGTTGTCTCCTGTAATGACTTTAAGGGAAATTCCCAGATTTTCCATCTCTTTTAATGTCTCTGCAATTCCTGCTTTTGGAAGGTCGTAAAAGAAGAGGAACCCTAGAAAAGTCATGTCGTTTTCCTGTTCTTTACTGATAACTGCCTGTTGTCCGATCTTCCTGTATGCAAGCCCCAGAGTTCGAAGCCCTTTTCCGCTGAACTCTTCAAACTGCTGCTCGATTTTTTCTTTTAAATCGGAAATTCTCACAGTTTTTTCCCCTTCCGTCTCAGCCGAGGAACAGACTGCAAGAACATCTGCTAGTGCACCTTTAGTGATCATAAGGTTCGTGCTGTCAGTTGAAACAAGTATGCTCAGCTTTTTATGCACGAAGTCATAAGGTATTTCGTCCAGTTTTCCGTATTTGGAAAGGTCAAACCTGTTCTGTGTAAGGATTGCCCTGTCTATCGGATTTTCAAAACCTTTTTGATAATAGGCATTAAGACAGGCATAAAGGAGGACTTTTTCACTTTTGTTTCCGCTGAGGTCCTGGTAAGATTGTAGCTGTAATTCTCCTTCTGTCAGAGTCCCGGTCTTGTCCGAGCAGAGCAGGTTCATACTGCCCAGGTTTTCAATGGATGTAAGCCGTTTGACAATTACTCTCTTCTGCGCCATTTCCCTTGCGCCGTGGGAAAGGTTGACACTTATGATTGCAGGCAGCAACTGAGGTGTCAGCCCCACGGCGAGAGCAAGGGAGAAAAGAATAGAATCAAGTACAGGACGCTGGAGATACACATTGATTGCAAAAATTGCTGTCACCATTATCATGGTGATTTCCATAAGAAAATGTCCAAAGTGCGTAATTCCTTTTTCAAATTCTGTTTCCGGCGGCCCGAGCTTTAATCTTGCAGATATTTTTCCGAATTCGGTTTCTTTTCCGGTGAAAACTGCTACTGCTTTCCCACTCCCGCTGACAACGCTTGTTCCCATCCAGAGGGAATTCTTACGCTTTCCAAGAGGAGTGTCTGCTTTCAGTACGCCTGTTTCTTTTTCTGCAGGATATGTCTCTCCTGTGAGAGTGGCTTCGCTTACAAAGAGGTTTTTTGATTCAAGAATCAGGCAGTCCGCAGGAATTATGTCTCCCGAACTGAGGAGTATTATATCTCCGGGTACTACCTCTTCTATCGGGACTTCCTTTTTCTCACCGTCTCTGAGCACTGTTGCTCTTATCTGTACTGTTGCCATCAATTTCTCAAAAGCATCAGCAGCCCCTTTTTCCTGCCAGAATCCAAGAAGGCTGCTGATCAGAATAATGGTTACGATAATAACCGTATCCGTTGGGTCGTGAAGGAAAAAGGATACTACTGCTGCAAAAAGGAGAATAAGGGTAATGGGACTTTTAAACTGGGAAAGCAGTATTTTTAAAGAATCCAATCTTTTTTTAGGTTTTAAAATGTTAGCCCCATAAGTTGTAAGACGTTCTTCACTTTCGGGACTTTTCAGGCCTTCGGCACCTGTCTGGAGTTCCTGTAATATCTCTGATGCGGGAACACTCCAGAAAGCAGGCTCTCTTTCCGTATGCACCGGCAGTAGCTCCTGAGTTCCTGTTTAGATTTGCCGGGTATCACTAACTCCCAGGATGCCTACGAGTTCCACACCTTCGGGTCCTATGGATGAGAGTTCCCTTGAAGCTTCAGATTTCGAAATGTATTTTTCGGTCCGTACGCTTCCAGGCTCCTCCATCTTAATTGTAATCTCCCCTTTAGTATATCCTCTGTCAATGCATTCCCTTACAAGCTCCCCGTATATACTCGCTATAAGCTTCAGGCAGTCAAAGAGCATGTTCTCTTCAACGGCATTTTTGCCGTCTATCTGGATTAGCCTGAGTCCTTTGAATACTACCGAAGCTGTAAAAAAGTCTTTGACTTTTTTCATGAACATGTACAGGTTGTCTCTGTCTATTGCAGGAGCCAGTTTTTCATCGCCTGTTATTTCATGGTCTCCGTGCATGACCAGAAAAGTCCTGTCATCCGCAGAAATTATGAACCTGTTCTCTGCATCTTTATCTTCAAGGACCACTCTTGTATTGTTTTTCCCAGATTCGATATTTGTAATATGGAAACCTGATACATCCATCTTTTTAACTTTTCCTTCTTTGGAGAGAAATCCGCTTTTTGACCTTACAGGAAGGATAAGCTTTTGAAGATCTTCAACTTTTAGCGTGTCCTGTATAAAATTCAGTCCAAACTCATATCTCATGTTATCAACTGAGCTTACCTGCCATCCTTTTAGTTTTCTGTCTTCGGTTGAAGCATAGTAGGTATCTTCGGCACCATAGATACAGTTCTCAAAAAAAGGGCTGAGAGTTGAGAGTACTCTGTCTTCAAGCTGCCTTACTTCTATAAGTGTCAGTCTGTTTTGCCTATCAATGTCTTCTAGTCTTTCATTCTTCTTCAACAGGGCTATAGATGCACAGGTCTCAATTGTCTTGGATTTGATTTCAAGGATCTCTTCGGATTCGGTCCCTCGTACACGTTCTTCTATATAGTCGGTAACTTCTTTCTGGAACTTCTCTATCTCATCGATCCTCTGCTGAGAAAGGGCCGTTTCATTTATATTCCCCTGTTTTATTTCTATAATCGATTTTTCAAGAGGTATCGTTTCCTGTGAAACCCTTATGAAATCTTGCAGATCCTGGATAAAGTCCCTCTGGACAGGAAGTTCTGTAGAGTCCTGAAAGGTGTATTTCATTTTATATTCCTCCCCTGTAGAAAAAACGTCTTTTGTTAAATTATGTTTTCTATGTTTAAATGTATATTCGTACACTTTTTTATGATGAATAAATAACTCATTTAAGTCAGCAAAAGTCAACAATATATCTTCTTCAATTCAATAACATAATTCTTTTGTTTTATCCCGAAATTATTTCGCGCTAACTATGTTGGTTGCAATCCCTTATCTATCGTGAAACTTAACGGGAAAAAGATACGTTGGATCATTGCTCAAAAGTTGAAAGGAGAATCTACCTCGACGATAGCTGAGATCCAGGGGATCTCAGCTCGTCGAGTTCAGCAGATATATAAAGAATACGTTGACATTGATCAGCTTCCTCAAGTTGGTAATAATCTTGGAAGGCCACGTAAACAGTTATCCTCCGACGATAAGGAGATAATTGACCAAACTTACTCAGATTATAAGTTTGGAGCCTGTTATCTTGAAATTCTCATAGAAGGCAAGTATAATCGTAAAATATCTCATAACAGAATCCATAACTATCTACTCAGTATGAACCTTGCCAAGGAAAACCGAAAAAAGAAACAGAGAAGAAAATGGTGTAGATACGAACGTGAACATAGTATGTCTGCTGCACATATCGATTGGCATGAAAACCCTCTATTAGGGTTGCAAGTCTGTGCCATTCTTGATGATTCATCAAGAATGGTAATTGCAGGAGGAGAGTATGCTCATTGCAACACGGAAAACACCATTAAAGTGATCGATGAACTTGTCAGAGAGTACTGGGATATATGCCCTTTAAGGGAGCTCATCATGGATCATGGAAGTGAATTCGGAGCGCACAGGATTAATGAGGATGGTTCATGGGAAAGTGAATTTAAAACGAGAATTAGAGAACTTGGGATTAAACCAATACTTGCAAGGGTCAGACATCCTCAAACAAACGGAAAAATAGAGAAATGGTTCGATACATATCAGAGGTTTAGAGGAGAGTTTCAATCGTTCGAGGAATTCGTTCAATTGTATAACCAGAGACCTCATGGAGCTTTGAAACTTGAACAATTAGAATCACCACAAGATGCATTCTGGAACAGACTCCCAATTGAGGCAAAATTCAGAATAGGAACGAGATTGTTTGGGCTGTGAAAATATGGACAAAAGGAAAAAAGTTTCAAAGCGAAATTATTTCAGGATAAAACAATAACATAATTCTTTCAATTAATATTTTTTAGTTATCCTGAGGAATTTTTTAAAATACTGAATGATTTCTTTTCTTACTATTTTTTATATATTCCTCAATACTATTCGTGTATTGCTAACTTCTATCTATTTTAGCAGAACAACAGATGCAATTGAAAAAAGAGAAAACGCAGATTCTGTGTTGCTTCGGGGAATAGATCTGAGTAAGTCTCAGCTACAGCGAAATATCGGTAAGTAAAAGCCAACTAAAAAACATCAAAAAGAAATACAAAAGATTAGCAAAAAGAAGAAACAGACACCCTGTTAAAGAAGGCCGATACGGTTATTTTATAAACTTATTTCATAAAATGAGCTCGTCATAAAGTAAGTTCATTTCTAAAGGAGTAAGTTCATTTCTAAAGGATATACACCAGCCGGGATTCGAACCCGGGTTCGAGCGTTGGCAACGCCCGGTGATGACCGCTACACTACTGATGTGCGAGGCTGGCAGGGCGCCCTGCCGCGTTTCTAACTATATACTTTCTTATTAATTAAGTTGACCCCTGGAGAGTTTTTGCATGAGTTCAGAGAGAAATTAACTTAATTTCAGGTATGCTGGAGTTTTTACCTTTTTTGGACCTGCTTTTTTCGCTTTTACTTCTTTCTTTTATTTTTCTTACTATTCTACTTTCCTTGCCCCTTCTTTTTTCTTTATATATTTTTTTCTGCTTGATTTTCTCTTATTTAATTTATTTTTATACACTTTTCCGGGTATTATGTTTTATAATATTTTGCCGAATTTCTTATTTATGGTCATTTATTTTCTTTTAAACTCAGAAATCAATAATTAAAGAAAAGTCTCTACTTATATGGTCATTAAGACAATGCTCAGATCTTGCCACAAAGGTGTAAACATGCACTGTTAAGGTGGTTAAACAACAAATAGGTGATAGAATGATAAACAACAAAGACACTGATGAAATGACAAAGATTGATAAAGCAGAAGCCACAAAAAATGCAAGTAGAGAAAACCACACAATTCGAAAAAGCAAAAGGGCAACAGTGAATGTAATAAAGAATTTACAAAAAACTGTTAAGATACTTAAAAAGCAAAAAAGTTCAATTGTACTTGTTAATGAATACGAGAATGCGATTGCAGTTCTAAATGATCGAGTTAAACTGACGTCTGGCAATTTTAATGCAGTTATCTCTGATATGCGTGAGACAATACAGTTAGAGCAGGCCTCTGAGAATCCAGATACTAAAAAAGTACGAAATTACCTAGATGCAATTGCAAAATTGGAAAGCGCATGTGTTTGAGGGCTAATGCCCTTACTCTCTATTTTTTTATCATATTATGCCTGGGAGTATGATATATTTTTTTCTCCCTTTTCTAAAAATAGGACAAAAAAGAAATAGATTATTTCTCTGCCTCAAGACATTCATGACAATTGCCAGAAACGTAAAGTTTCCCGCAAATTTCACATTTTGCTATGGATTTCACTTCAGGAAGATTATTAATAGCAACCATCAATTTACTCATTTGCTGGAGAGGTTCTTTCACATATTGGGGAGTGCTTGAAGTGTTGCCAATCTCTTTAATTACCTCGGCTCGCTTGGCTTCTAAGTCTTCCAATTTTGCCAGGAGTTTTTCAAGCTCCTTCTCCTGTGCACCTAGCTTTTCTTTGAACTTTCGAAGCTTCTCTGATCTTTCATCGTAGTCGTGTTCTTCAGTCATCCTTATTTACCTCCGAGGCTTCTGTCAATTCCACCAAGTCCTTTAATAGTTTCTCTTTCAGGTATTCCCTACGTTTAGGACATATATGTTTTGGTGCTGTCCGATCTTCTGCTTTTTTTGCCTTGCCTTTCCTCAATTCCGTCATGAATTATTCTGTGCAGCCCCTGTAAAACATCCCTTACCAGTTCCTTTTCTGTTAGGGTATCAGTCACCTCAAATCTTTATTACACGATGAAAACATAGAATTCGCAGAGCATTTTTTAAAGAGATTACATGTTAGAAACAAGATAGGTAGGATTATATTAAATAATCTCGAAGAAATTAAGAAACTACTATTTAATAGTGCCCTGTCTATGTGGAATGTGAAGAAAAGAACGAATATAAAGTCTACTATGACATCTCAGAGACGCAAGATCTCATTATTGTCCTTTGGCTACGTATATCGAGCCCTGCAAAGGTACGGTTATTAACATTATATCCTCAGAAAGTAAATAGAAGGTTGAATAAAAGTGGAAGAACAGTATGGGATAGACATTATTGACTATGACTATGAGAATGATAGTCTCATCTTTAACAGTAAGAACAGAGAATACGAATCTTCCATTGATCTTTAGGACTTTTAGCAAAAGAAAGCTGATTACAGTTTTTACAGGTCTTTTCAATTGAAGGCCTGGCTTCCTTCTGTGGATATATGTCATTTTTCATTTGAAACTTGATGAAACTAATCAAGAAATCTCCAGAATAAGACCAGTTCCATCAAGATTTTTCGATAACTATTTTTAGATATACCCTTTGAATCAGGAAAATAGACGTATCGTGAAAATAGACATTTTTCATCCCGAATCGATGAGAAGGAAGTCCCTAAATCTTCTATCCCTTATCCCCCTTCTCCCTTTTTCTCTTCCCTTCCCTTTTCTCGACCCCTGCCTCCTTTTCTTTCATTTCCTCCCTTCCGGAAATGTAAACTTATAAAGTTTATCATTCTAAGACATTTTTTTATCTAATATATACTTGAAAATTACTTTTCGGCAAAAGAGAAGCCCTATCTGGTATCATAAATTAATAGAGAACAAAATAAAAACTTTATATTATCAAGCCAGTATAAACCGCATCTTTTGTGAGCTGGCACTAAATCTTATAATTGATTCGTGTAATATACTGATCTCTATAATATATTGGTCTCTGTACTGGTCTTCTCACTTTGATACTGAACTTTTATGAGTGATGGGTTTTGAGCGAAATTGAAAAACTGATAAACCTTGCAAAAAATGCAGCCGATAAAATCAGGAAGCATAACTTTGTGCGCGTAGTCTCTCATAATGATGCTGACGGGCTGACTTCAGCCGGGATTATGGCCCAGGCTCTGCTGAGGGCAGACATACCTTTCCAGCTCTCAATAGCGGCAAAGCTGGATGAGGCTGTGATCGAAGAAGTGAACAGAACCATCTCTCAGGGAGATCTTGTCATTTTTTGCGACATGGGCAGCGGGCAGCCGGAACTTATAGGGAAGGTGAAGGCTGATGTTGTGGTACTTGACCACCATCAGCCAGTAGGACAATCTCCTGCAAAAGCCGTGGTAAATGCTCATATGGTAGGAATCGACGGGGCAACGGATATATCGGCTTCAGGCACCTGCTATCTTGTAGCCAGGAAACTCGGGACAGGAAACATTGACCTTGCAGGGCTGGCAATTGCAGGTGCAGTTGGAGACAGGCAGCTTTTCCGGACTGCAAATGCCTTTATTCTGGAGGAAGCCTTAAAAGCGGGAGTTGTATCCGTCAGAAAGGGATTGAAAATAGGGGATGGAAACCTTGTGAACGTGCTTGCGTATAGCACTGAGCCTTTTCTTGATATAACCGGCTATCCTGAAAAAGCAGCAGAGTTCTTAAATCAGCTTGAGATCTCCGGAAATATTGAAGACCTGTCTGAGAGCGAACTATCAAAACTTGCCAGTGCCATTGCCCTGAAACTTGTCAGACAGGCCAGCCCCGAAGCAATTGAAGCCGTTATAGGAGAGTTTTTCCTGCTGAACAGGGAGCTTGTACATAATGTCTATGATTTCATTTCAATTCTCAATACCTGCGGGAAGCAAAAGGTTTACGGGCTTGCCCTGTCTCTCTGCCTTAAAGACTCCGGTATCCTTGACGAAGCCCTTTCCCTTACTAAAGAGCACGAAAAAAACCTTGCCCTGGATATCCGGGAAAGCGTGGAAAAAATCCGTAAAGGGGAGAATATCTGGTATATAAACACGGTTGAGGCAGTTTCTACAGGAAGCCTTGCAACGACCGTGGTCAGATATCTCCATCCCGAACTTCCTTTTATCTGTGTAAATGAATCCGAAGGAGTTCTGAAGGTTTCTGCCAGGGGTACCCGCGAGCTAGTCTCAAAAGGACTTGACCTTGCCTTTGCCCTTAGAGAAGCTGCAGGTGCAGTCGGCGGAAACGGAGGCGGGCATAGTGTCGCATCCGGAGCTTCAATTCCTATGGGAAGCACTGAGGAGTTCCTGAGCATTGCAGACAGGATAATAGGAGAACAGCTCAGAAAAAACACCGGTGGGAAGGCAAAGTAATCATATAAGATGAATGAAAATTACGCCTGAAATAAGCAGAAACGAAGCAGTGAAAATGAAGTAGTGAAAACCAAGCAGTAAAAACGAAGTGGTAAATAAGAATAAAGTAACAAAGTGAAAAAAACCGAAAGTGGAAATCAGCATAAAAACGTAGAGGTACATTTATGAAAATCACAGGCATAATTGAGTTTCCTGACCCTGAGTCAAGAAAGTCAGCGTCCAGAATCCTTAAAGCCCTTGCCCCGGACAACCTGAAGAGCATGGAAAGCGAGATAAGCGATGAAAGGGTTGCTGTGCGGTTTCATTCTGAGAAGATAGGCTCTCTTCTTGCAACTGTTGACGATTTTCTCATGAACGTTAAAATAGGAGAAGGTGTCGAACAGACACTGAAGAAAGAAAAATAAAAAGAGATTGCAGGAAGAGAAGAAACCAATAAATTGAGAATAAACGGGAAACATGTACTTGTTCCCCGGTTGTTAAATCTCTTTTTCAATTTGCAGATCCTTCACGCCAGAGTCTGATCAGTTGCATGAGCCTTTCGCCTGTCATCTCCACCTCTGTTTCAGGGACTGGAAGGCTGTTTTTATATATGTGTATTGCTTCTTGGAGCTCTTCTGTGCTTATGTTTTTTCCTTCCTGAGAGGTCGAATTGTCCCAGGGATTCCAATCAAGTACTGTCCAGTTCCAGGTATGTGTAACTTTTTCGCTTCCTGCTGCAGCAAGTACCGTAACGTTATATGTTCCTGGAGAGGGAGCACTGTTTGAGTATGAACTGTGTTTAACATTTGATTCTGTAAGTTTTTTCGTTCCATTGAGGTACCAGTTTACTGTAGTGTTATGATTTGTACTGATATTGAACTCCTGTAAGTCTCCTTCATAAGTTCCGACACTTCCTCCGGGATTTGCAGAGAGGATTGAGAGCGGGGTTACTGTTATGTAATGACTCTTTGTTTCTGAGTCGGAACCTATCCTGTTGCTGACATTTAGTGAAACAGTATAGTTCCCGTGCGAGGTATAGGTATATACCGGATTCTGGACTGTTGAATCTGTAATTCCGTCCCCGTTAAAATCCCATTCCCAGGAAAAGGCACCTGTAGATAGGCCCGTGAACTGAACTGTTAGAGGAGAAGCATAGCTGGTAATGTTTGAAGAGAAATCAGCTTCAGGAAGTTCATTAACAGTTGTGAAAGCTTTTATGCAGAGATTTGCTTCTGAGAACCCTGATTCTGTTGTTAAGTCTTGCCAGCTTGTTCCGTCCAGACTTACATAGCTCTCTCCGGAATCTGCCTGTGCCTGACTGCTGTAACCTAGTTTCTGATTCTCAATTGCAAGAGGGTATGTATAGGAAGGATTTCTGAACTTTATAACCACTGAGAATTTCTCTCCTGAAGTCAGGTTTACCGTAGAGTTCAGCAGGTGGGTATGGTATCCTCGGTACGAGCAGGTGCCACTTTCTTTTACAACAAAACCTTCTGCCGAATTAACTGGGCCGTTTGTCGGGTTTTTGTAAACATAGATCTCGTATACCGTATTAAGATCTGTAGTATAGAACCCTACTGCCTCCAGTTTTTCATTTCTCTCCGAGGAAAATACATTGCTACCCCAGGCAATCAAATTTTCAGGGTATCCTATCTCGTTTATCCACCCGAGCGGGTCATACTGGTAATTATAGTCAAAGTTGTCCTCCTCTGAAGCTGTAAAAACTGTATTTTCACCGTACCCGAATCTGGTATCATAGTAGGATATATAGAAGTACCCTCCATCTCCCCAGGATTCTCCCCAGCTATTTTTTACAATAAAAGCTCCGTCTCCGGATGGAACCTGTTTGAACCTGTTCCTGTCAAATGAGTCATTCCAACCTACAATGGTTATTGCATGATTGGCAGAACTTGAGCCTGTGTACCTATAGGTGTCATTTTTGTCCTGAAAATCCACTGAATTCCAGCATATTGTGGAGAACACAGCTCCGTAATCCATAAGCGCCCTTTTGATTACCTCATTGTCAAGAGATCCCGTTCTCTTTGGCAATACTAGTACTTCCTGAACGTGTTTTTGTAAGGGAAGTCCAAGAGGAGAATACTCCAGGGTATCACTATACGGGTCATCTGTTTCATTTACGGGCCCTGACCAGCGGGTAAGATATGCCATAGCCATTAACGAATTACCTCCATCATCGTCGGTAAGGTCAAAACCGTCTGGGTAGTTTTTTGTAACGAGATTTTTCATGTTATTCTCAGAAAAGTCTCTACTTTCTCCTTCTGTTCCCAGAATGTAAGATTCAAGGGATGCAATACTCGAAAAAGCCCAGCAGCTTCCTGTTTGTCCCTGGTTTTTTACAGGTGTAACCCGTCCTTCGGTGCGCAGGTCATAGGTCGAAGGGAGTTCGGAACCGGATGCTCTGAGCAAAAGCCTTGTTGCAGGTGTTGAAACTGCTGATATGTTTACAGGAGGGGGTGTATATCCGGGGCCTGAAATGTGCCCGTAATCAGAAGATGAAATAGGCTCCACGGAATCCGGCTGCTCGGGGTCCAGAAATTCGGGGTTCAGAGGAGCTATTTCAATCTCAGGTTCCGAAAGGGATGAATTGTTCAGAGGCGGTTCAAAATTTTCGGCACTTCCGACGACAGGATTAGGGCTAACGGATAGGCACGAAAATATAACTATAAGTGAAAGCAAAAGGGAGTTTCTTTTTTTCAAAAGTTCTCGTCCTCGGTTAGGATTGGTTTTAGTTCGCTGAAAGATAGTACGGAGTAACTGGCAAAGCAAGCATATCTCTGAATCTCAGTTCGTATACTGCTAATAACCGATGGCAGGCAGATCTCCAATAGCCATCAGTGTAATTAATATTCCCCAGTAAGCCCCTTTTTGAATATCAATTCTCATAGTAATTTTATGAAATTTATGTATAAGTCTTTTTCTAACAGAAAGAGTTTTTTGTTAAAATAATCAATATTTACACACTCAAAGGTCTCTTTTTATGGGACCGATTTTGAAACTTAGATCATGGGGACTGTGAATACACTTTTACTAAAGGAAATAGGCTGGCAGGTAGATAATAAGAATTAAGAATCAAAGTAAAATATTTTACTATGATTTAAATTTTATTCATTACAATTTATTTATTTTTGTTATGGGCGTGCCGACAAAATCATTTCTACCCGTGTATATCTTCTCTTTATCTTGTTCAGTTAGCATTAATGCTCACAGAGCTGTACACCTTATATGCAGGCCCCAATAGAAAGAGACATTAAGTATGCCTTTCTATATCTTTACAGGGTACAGTTACAGAGGGGGCAAAAACCTGTTTTCGGAAACACTTGCTGACCTTGAGAACATCAGCCAGAAAGACCTTGATAAGGAAATCCTGAGAGCTGCAATGATTGCAGAACTGGATGCTGTCAATCTTTATGAGCAGATGGCAAACCTTACAAAAAATGAAGAAATTCGTGCAATTCTTTTTGACATCGCAAGGCAGGAAAAAGTCCATGTAGCCATGTTTGAGACTGTGCTCCTGCAGACTGACAAGGAATTTTTAAAGATTTATGGAGATTATGCGCTTGCCAGAAAATGATAAAGGACATTTTAACATTTTAACGAGAAAAGCAGCCTAAAAGAAAAGCAGCAAGCAAACTTTTCTTTTAAATTTTTTATGATCCCCTTTGATCTCCTTTGATCTTTTTTATATATTTTCCAGTTACCTTCTTTATGAGCCTCTTTTCAAGCTTTTCCGCATAATCATTTATACCCGACGCTGCTATATTTTCTATTGATCTTCCATGCTTGAGGAATATGAGAAGAAAAGGGATTTTAGAAAGACCTCCGAACCCCCTGTTAGCCGGGAAGAAAAAAGTTCTGATAAACCTATTTTTGTAGTTCAGCGCCATGATGCAACCAACCTCCATTATGATTTTCGCCTGGAGATGGACGGCGTCCTAAAAAGCTGGGCAGTCCCCAAGGAGCCTCCGAAAAATGCCGGCACCAAAAGGCTTGCTATCGAGACCGAAGACCACCCTCTTGGATACGCAGATTTTGAGGGAGAAATTCCCGAAGGACAGTACGGAGCCGGCAGGGTTGAGATCTGGGACAGTGGTACATTTGAGCTTTTAAAACGTAACGAGAAAGAAATAATTGTAACGCTTCACGGGGAAGAACTTGAAGGGGACTATGTACTTATAAAGACAAAGTACGGAAAAGAGGATAAAGGGTGGTTATTTTTCAAGAAAAAAATCGATTAAGCCGATTGAAAAAATATTGCTGACAGAGGAACTAAGGAAGTAATAACTTAGATAACTTAGTCAACTGAAAATAAGTCAATTGAAGGTAAGTCAACTAAAGTAAGTCAACTGAAAGGTAAACCGACAAAGTTATTGAAGGTGACAGGAGAAGATGTTGAGAGGATATTTAGTTTAAGGCATTAGCAAAGAATAATCCGTAAGAATATTGATGAGTAGCTGGTAATAGCTGAGGAATTCTCAGCAGGTGTCCGGCTCAAAACCTTACTTCTTGATACATAGTGCGGGAGTGATAAAATGGGGAAGGCTACTGAAGAGAAGGTAAAAATAAAAATTATTGAAGCTGCAGGAATCAACTGCTGTGTTGCAGCCTGTGACGGGCAGAAAGTGCATGATAAAGTTGCAGATGCTTTCAGCAAAAACAGGAAAGTTGAGCTCTCATTTTCAGAGACTGACGAACTTACGCCTGCCTTTTTAAACGCGGCTGTGGGACAGCTTTACGGGACTTTCCAGGCTGCCCTGATTGAGAAAAATCTTTCTTTTACGGACCTTGACCCTGAAGATGAGGTAATCCTTAAGAGAGTGATGGAGCGGGCAAAAGGCTATTTTGAACATGCATATTCCTGCAGAAAGGCGCTCAGGGATGTGATAGGAGGCGAAGATGCCTAAGAGTGTCCACCGCGCAACGGTTTATCCGGTAAGGCGCAGTGTAAGGCTTCGTCCCGGAAAAACCCTTCCTGTAAAGCCGAGCCCGGCTCCTATCCATTCTGTAGAAACCTATGACTTTCCCCCAGAAAAAAGTTATTTCTTTGACACCAACATCTGGCTGTATATCTACGGCCCTATAGGCTGGCCTGACCAGAAGTCGGGCATATATTCCAGAGCTTTAAGAGAAATCCGGAACTCAAACGGTACGATCTATATAAACTGCATGATAATCTCTGAATTCATCAATGCCTTCTCAAGAATCGAGTTCAAGCAGCAGACCACTTATTCACATTTCAAGGAGTTCAGGAACTCGCTCAGCTTCCGCCCGGTTGCTGAAGATATTGCCTCAAACGTAAAAAAAATCCTCAGAAATACCCTTGCCTGCGACTCGGACTTAAAAGTCATAGACCTGCCTGAAATCATGCGCTTCTTCGAGCAAGGAAAATATGACTTTAATGACCTTCTCTTTGCAGAGATCTGCCGCGCCAAAGGCCTGATGTTTGTAACACATGATAAGGACTTCAGCGAACTCGGGGTCGAGATTTTGACTGCAAATGAAAAGCTGCTGCGCAGGTGAGCAGGGAGTTCAGGCTCCTTTCCCGGCTTCGGTCTGGCTTGAGGGATGGAGAGAAGTAGATTCTTTAATCCTATTTTAAATCAAAATTATTATCCTAATGTGGTTCATGAGTTGCTGTCTAATATATTTTAAACAATGACCTGCATCCCTCAAATGGTCTGAAAGTTTTAGTTTTCTATGATACATCTCATAGCAAAAAATCAACCCATATAAGAAATCCAGACCTTCTCCTGTAAAAGATATGTTTTATAGCACTGCGGAAATCTCTTAATTATGGAAGAAACGTACAGATTTTCAGCTGTAGTTCAGAAGGAAGGAAAATGGTATGTTTCCTGGTGTCCGGAGCTTGATATTGCAAGCCAGGGAGAAACAATTGAAGAAGCCATCGAGAACCTGAAGGAAGCACTTGAACTCTACCTTGAGGACGAAGATGCCCAGATCCCGGCTGCCGGACAGGTTTTTACTACAACGGTAGAGGTCTCTTCCCATGCTAAAACTTCCCACCCCGTCAGCTCGTGAAGTCATAAGGGCTCTCAGCAGCCAGGGATTTCAGGTTGTATCTCAGAGGGGCAGTCACATCAAAATGAAAAAGGTAGTTTTGACTGAAACGCATGTTGTTATTATTCCAGATCATTCAGAAATCCCTGCAGGAACCTTAAAGTCTGTTATTCGGCAAGCATGAATGACTGATGAAGAATAGCAGGCTCAAGTACTGGGTGAAATTACTACAGTGGAGTTCTCTGTTGACTAAATTGCCTTTGTTTTTTTCTGAAAAGTAAATTAACAGTTAAGCTCGATTCCCTGCGTGCTTATCGGAAGGTTCACGCTGTTCAGTCCGAGAGCATCAAGACCTTTATCAACCAGTTTATTTCCCTTATTGACGCTCATTTTCATTGTCAGCCTGATGTTTTCTTCGCTAACTTCTATGCGAGCTTCAAAGTATTTTATGTTCCTTAAATCCTCTTTTGCAAGGTTAAACCTATTTGAAGCATCAAGGATCTCAATAGCCATGATCTGGTTATCTTCACTAATATCAAGGATTATTCCGTCCAGATCTATTGAAGACCTGTACTTCTTGTTGCTTCCGTAAAAGAAAATGCTATCATTTTCGAAATCGTAATCGTACTTAGTTACCAGAGATTCTTGCCTCATCCGGCTTCCTCCTCTTTTTTTTGCATCATTTATATGCTATAGGATTATGCTATACGATCCTGCGTGAGTGAATAAAAGAAACACAGTTTTATTCTCTATCTTTTCTGGCTTCTTTGCCCAAAAATGCCTTCCCTTTAGTCGTCAGACGGTATTTCTGCTTACTGCTTTTGGGTTTTTCAGGAATCGTCATTTCAATGTAATCAAGTTCAAGAAGCCTTTTGATCTGTTTATTAAGCTCTTCTGATTCTGTTTTATGACCTAATCCAGATGCAAGTTCGGCTTTTCCAGCATCATTTTTCAGCAGAAGAATTATCACTTTAGTCGCAATCTGTGACTCTAGCCATGACTCTAGCCATGACTCAACTCTACCTGTAGTTAAGCCGTTTGTTCCAATTTTTATGGATTCCAGCAGATAGACAATAACTCTCACCCTCATACCCACTTCAATTATTTTAGGTTCAGGAAGACCAAGAGACTCTGCTTCTTTGAATATACGGGGGACTCCGCTGCCCCATTGCTCTACAAAGTCAAGTTCTCGGAAAACGCGGGCTATAATGCGGTTCCGCAATTTGGACACACCTTGGAGCATATCCTCCACAGTTAGGCCTGGAAGCAGGATCCCAGGATTCTCTATTTCGATACGGTCATCGAAAAAAGCGACCCTAATGGGAGCACCTTTCTGAGAGTAGTCAGCGTGGACAACAGCATTGATCACCGCCTCTCACAGTATCGTTAGAGGGATGCTCCAGATATCTTTACGTCTAAGTTCTGAAAAATCCGCTTCGCGCATGGCATGCTTTTTGAGGAACTCCATTGCCCTCTCAACTGCTACCGGCAGATGTTCATGGATCTCGATATGATCGAAAAGTAACATGCCACCAACTGTAGGAACTAGATGCCCCTGATGTCTGGCAACAAGACGCAGGGACTCGAGGTCTTTTTCTACAAGTTTCCGGTGACGTTCAAAACAGGACACTGCGGCTTCAGATATTCATTAGATTTTTGTGCGGCTTTGGTGCGGCTTTGATGCTGCTTATGCGGCTTTAGAGTGAGATTTTTGTTCCCTTAATAAATAGATGTAACTTTCTAAAAGTAGTCTCAGACTTCTTGCTTTTCGGCCCTGCTGATTATAGCAAATGTAGCTCTAAAACGATGTAGAGCATGAGATAAAATATTTTCATACAGATTATCAAAAAAAGAGAGTGTTTTAGGTATAAGTTAATTAGCTTTTTAAGAAGTCCATTACTTCCTTCTCGAATTTTCTATATCGAGAGACAGGAGGTTTGGACTTTTCATTTTTTTCAAATAAGGAATGTAACTTATTAATGGCAACAGAGTCTGATATATGTAAAGAGTTCTGTTCCAGATATCTTGAAGCCATATTAATCAATCCATTTAATTTTGTATTTATTATTTTTGAGTGTATAAATTATACTCGCTTCAAATAATGTTTTTAGTACTGCCCTGTCTATTTTCTTCTCACTACACTATAGTATAGTTATAATCCATATTAATTTATCTCATCCAATCACTCAGTGTTTAAATATTTAACTAACTGAATCCTTTCTACTTTGTCCTCTTGAATTTCGGACTGTAATTCTATGAAACCATTATTTTTGTGAAAACGCACGATGTAGTCAGCTCCTTTATTTGCTTCGAGCCAGACTATGTTTCCTCCCAGCATTTCCACACATTCGTAAACAATATTGACAGCTTCATCGAGCAGGTATTTCCCCTTAATATTATATTTAAACATATCATTTTTACCTAATTGGGCAATAAAATAAGAGGGAATTCCATCCTGATCCCTTAACAGATTCATATCCTTTTTTTGCTTTCGGGTTAATTTGTCCTGATCTACAGTCAATATTTTCAAAGCCAGCGCAAAAAATCCAAGAATATAGAAGTTTTCATTATCACTGTTCTTTCTATCAAGTATGAGATAAGACTTGCAAATTGACCTGACGGAAATTAACCCTTCAGGATCTAATTGAATGAACTGAATCAATTTCGGATACTTATAAACCCAGTATATTTCATTTTTAAACTCAAGGACTTTTCCCTCTAAATCCTCTTGTTGAAGATCATTTCCTATCTTGAAGTCATCAATCAATATCTTCTCAAGGTCAGAATAAGTATATTTTTCGTATCTGTAGAAGTACTTGACTGCCTGACTAAGAACGTTTTCGAAACCAAGGCAGATTTGTTTTCTCACCCAAAAACATCAGATCCTGAAAAATAATGACTTCAGACATACTGTACTAATTCTTATTATATTTTCCCTGCAAGTTTCTCAATGGTTGATAGTAATTCCACCAGATATGTCATTATTTTTGTATTTCCGGCACGTACTGATCCCCTTTCTCCCCACCTACCGTTTATTTACAGCGTTAAACAGAGAATAAAAACGTAGAACGAGAAAATTTTCAGAGGCAGAGTAATTAAATATCAAAATTACTATTTATTCTTTATGCGGTTTACAATCAAACTTGAAGAATCTGAGGAAGGAGGCTATACCGCTCAGTGCCTTGAAATTCCTGCAGCTATTAGCGAAGGAGATACTAAAGAAGAGGCACTTGAAAACATTAAGGAAGCTATCCAGCTTGTTCTGGAAGTAACAAGAGAGCAGGCTCAGGTACTGGGAGAAATCGCTACAGTGGAGGTTTCAGTTGGCTAAATTGCCTTCAGCTTCTGGAAAAAAAGTTATAAAAGCTCTAGGAAAACTGGGTTTTGTTATTGTAAGGCAGAGAGGAAGCCACGTAATTTTGCAAAGAGAATCAAATCTGGTCACTGTCCCACTTCACGATCCTATTAAAAAATCTACATTGAATGCAATCCTGAAACAGGCTGACGTTTCACTTGAGGAATTGCTTGAGCACCTTTAATTTTAGGTGACCTTTTTTGAACAACTTCGTTTTATGCAAGATTTAATTGACTTATATGGGAATCTTAGATTATCTTTAGACAAGCCAATGCAGAATATATTCTAAATAGACTGCTTAATTATTACTGTAAAAATATATTTCCGGCGCGTACCGCTCCCCTTTCTCCCCACCTACCTCTTATCAGTTTCTGATCCTGCATCAAATCAATTCGCGACTAAATCCTCAAAATCATAAAAATTCAAGCAGGACCCCGGAATGGAAAATTCTTGACAGGGCCGGGGACACCTGAGAGCCTGTCTTAAATAAATCTGGTCACATAATCAGGATAGTAACTTAACCATTAGAGTTAACATTCCTCATTATCCAGTTGTAGATGGTTTGAGTTTGAAGACGTCTCCAGGAGGTAGAAGATTTTGGAAGATTGGAAGATAGAAGTTTCAGTGCTCTGGCTATTTGCATCAATTGCCTTTTTGGCTCATCAGATACTGGTGCTTATGGAGCCGGGTATTATAGCACAGTTAATGGCGGGAGTAGCAGAAGGTCAGATAATAGGACCTGAACTGATACTGTTCTTTGCAATCTTAATACTGGTCCCATTGTTGATGGCTTTCCTGTCCCTGACCCTGAAAGATTCGATTGACCGCCGGGCAAACATCATTGTGGGTGCAATCTTTGCTGTCCTCTGGTCAGTTAGCATAGTTGATGCGGCACAGTCTGCATACTGGGGTGGGGCACTGATGACGCTTTCATCAGCCTAGCTTCGGCACTGATTGTCCGGTATGCATGGAAGTCCAGAGAGATAGCCTGAACCTTACTAGCCAGATCCGGATAGCCGTATACAGGCATGTAATTAAGCCCGGAACAGAAATTCTGAACTGACAATATAGCTAAAATTCGAAAACTGTAATTCTAAGACAACTTCTCAGATTCTTCTCCATGGCAAGTTCATCCTTTAAGCAAAAAGTATCATTGATTCCATAAAAGTGGTTGAAAAACCCAGCCTGACAGCTGACCGAAAAAAGCTACTGAAAGGAATTAATAGGAGTGCCCTTATACAAAGGTCTAACGAATTGGGGAGAAAAATAATGCCTATAAAAGAAGAGATAGACAGCCAGATTATGGACCTCTGGGATGAGATCTTTGATCTTGACGACAAAAGTAAGGAAGAATTAGAGGCTAAGTATGCAGAATGGCGGGAAGTAGAACCGCGACTGGGCGAAGGGGTAGATGAATTTGTAATGCATATAGAGTCAATGAAAGGGATCAGTGACGAAAGTATGCTTATCTACAAAGAGGTTAAAGAAATCAAAGTCAGGTACAAGCAGCAGAAGGATGAGATACAGGCAAAAATAGATGCGCTGAATAAAGAAAAAGAAAGGATATAAAGATATTATTGGTTGGCTTTTGAGGGGAAAGGCCGGGAGTTAAGAGAACTGACAATAGTTTTTCCAGGCATGTTTTTATCAAAAATAAAGAAGTTGCCTTCTCTGGCTCTGATTAAAAAGTAATTTTTTTCCTTTTAGCTCTTTAGCTGCCTGGGATAGGAATCAATTGGAAGAATATACAAGTTTACTTATAAAAGATTTATATTAGCAAACACTTGACTATGACTTCTTTTTCTTTCAGGGCTTTTAAGGTATTGCGTAAGGAATCACCTTTGTTTCGTAAGGACCCTCAATTGCTTAAAATATCGTCAGCTTCCTTTTTATCGAGAAAAGCTTCCAGTTCGGAGAGGGAGTTTATTGAAGTCTTGTGGTCCCACTCAGCTTCTCTCATATATTTTCTTCCGCTCACTGATAGGTAGGGGACAAGGGAGACTGAATTACTTTCTTCAGCTTCTTTTCTGCAGTACTGGTAGAAATCACATAGCTCGCAACGGTTATGGACATGCCAGGGGACACTCTCAAGGGGAGACTGGAGGATTTCAGGCAATCGATAATGTAAAAACTCTTCAATTATCTTCATATTAAAGTTCAAATTAAATAACTCATCCTTCCCATTAAGCCAGATCCCAGCCTGGTTTAAGTCAACCTGCATATCAATATTGCTTTTTTCCAGCACGTCCTTCATCATTAGGGCATACAGCGTGGCCTGTGTCCTGTGGCTTGAACTTAGTTCCTCGCTGGCTTTTACATCTATTACCTGTAAACAGATCTCTCCTCGTTCTTTTTCTACAACCCGGATCAGATCAGGTCTGCAGGCGGAAAACCGACATATTTCAGGTGATAAATGATATTTTTGATAGAACCGGGCCGAAACTAAAATAGTAGGCTGGTAAACCGCATCTCCTGTCTTTAGTTTGCTGAATATTTCCAGACTTGTTTCTATCGGATGCGACCTTTCGTGAAGAGCTCCTTCGCCTGCCGGAATTATGACATTGTTTATAGCATTGTTTTTTAGTTTATTGAGAATTACGGATTCTTCCCATTTGTTTCCTGCCTCTAAGAGGGCTTTTGTAACCGGACTCTGGTCCTGGTTTACAACCGGGATACCTGCTTTACTGTGCATTTGCAAAGGAGTGGCATGGAACCGAAGATAGCGTTCGCAGTTGTGATAAAAGAATCTGGCTATTAACGAAGGGCTTAAATTGTGCTTTATCATCCGATCACAGGGGAGCGATAATAATTACTTGTCAAATATACTTGAAGGCTAGAGTATGAATTATGGTTATAATTTATAATTTTTGGCATTATTTTTGGACTGAATCTAATCGAGGGCTATTAGACAAGCACTATACTATAAAAAATTTGAATGCTTCTAACTATTTTCAATCAGTCTATCTCATGAAAAATAAAACTAAAATCTTAAAAACCCGCCTGGGAAAAGTTTGGCTTTAAGTTTGGCTTTGTTTCTTCTCTTACGGTTGTGCGGGAAGATGGGATAGAGGGCAGCTAAATATAAAAATAGATTTTCAAAAGTAGGTGCGGAAATAAGTAGTAGAATTTACGGATGCGACAGGTAATGTCATGCAACAATCTCATCAAAACTTAATTCTCCTGCAGCCACGGGATGAAGGAGCAGTTTGAACTCATGGAACTTTTTCATAACTATATCGATTTTTCTTGAAATCTCTGGAGCATAATACGCTTCCCCGCAGTTTTCGCAGACATAGGCGGAAACGTCTTTAATGGCGATAATCTGCTCCCCAACTTTTGCAACGAACTCAGTTTTACCTTCAACGAGTTTGCCCTTACAGAAACTGCACCTATCAGGTTTCATTTTTGATCTCTTCTGAGTATGTGGTTTATCCATTAATTATTTTCTTGGCTGCCGATCATGTAAGGTTATTAAAGAGGAAATGTCTATAAAAATGGAGTTTCAATCTGTCCTCAGATTGGCAAAAATGCTCTATCAAAGTACCATTATTCTTCAAGAGTGACATCCTCTATATAGATGGAAGAATTTAGATTTCGGATGACTTCTTTGCTTTTTTCAATATTTAGTCTTGCAAGGGGTTTTATTATAAGATTTTTGTTAAGTGTAAAGACCTTTGTAGGTTTAATCCGACTTTGGTAGTTGAGTTGACCTTTATCAAGGTCTGCACTGGTTATTGGTACATAGCCTGCACAGTTTCTTGGGTTGCTGGTTATGGCACAGCAGATGACATCGTCATTACGCGTATTGTAATAACTGTTAGAAATTATGATAGCAGGCCTTCTTTTGCTTGTGGAAAGGTCAGAAAACGGGAAGGGAATGAGAATAATATCTCTCTGTTTAACATTCGTTCCAGGCTTCATCATATTCGTTGTCCCAGAATGATAATAAAGAATCTTCTGTAATGGTTCTCCTGCTTTCAAGTGCCTGAATTTTCAGCTTCAACTCCTGGATTTCTGAGAGCAGGTACTCAATGATATCTCCTCTGGAGTAACTTATTTTTGTGCTTACCTGCAGACCTTCAGATGTTTCAAAAACCAGATCTTTGTCCAGTCTGCTCTTGTAAACGTAGTTTTCAGGACTCACTTTTCGAACCTGTGACATTTTGTTCCCTCTCAATTATTTTCAAAAAGAGTTCAAGTAATTCTGGATCTTCAGATTCTACATGCAGGATTTTGTTTTTAACTTCATCATTATTCTGGTGGCTAAAAGTAATCAAGCTAGCGTGTGATTTTCCTTCTTTTTCGAACTCTCTTACAAAGGCGACGCTTATAGGGAATATGTTCTCACCTGTGTCGGCAATCCTGCGAAGGAAATTTTCTTTAAAAATGTCTCCTAAAGTTCTTCCCTCAAGCCTTACTTTCTCAATTGCAGCCATCAGGATAGACTATAAGCTCAATGTTATATAAGGGATGACTTCGAGAGCAAGCGACAATCTTATCCAAATTTAGAGAGATTTTTTGTCTATTGGCTCATAAAGAAATTATAACACATGTAACGTTTTCTTCTTAAGGAAAAGATAAAACAGTAAAATCTCATACCGGCACAAGTTCCCTTTACCGGCACAAGTTCCCTTAATACATCGTCTTTCATCATCGGATGAAGAGCCCTTTCCGAAACAACATCGACAGAGACTCCAAATAGGTCTTCAAGATAAAATCCAAGCCCTGTAAGGTGTAATAGTGTTGCTCTTTCTCCAAATCTTACTAAGACATCGATATCATTTCCCTCTTTTTCCTCCCCACGTGCGTATGAGCCGAAAATTCCTACGACTTCAGCTTTGAATTTTTCTTTAATTTTGTCCTTTCTTTCCTGGATAAGAAGCCGGATCTGATTAACATCGATGTGTGTTTCTTTATTTTCCATAGTGTCCGTCTCCTATGTTTTCAGATTTTTGTATTTTAACTCAGATATACATAACCATAAATTAGTCTGCTTGAGAGACCATTGAGACCGGAACGCACTGCACATCGTCAAGCGGTAATTCGACTGAGGCCACTTCATCAAGGATATGTTTTCCAATCCTGGGTTTGAGTCCTGTTCTTGTCACCAGATCTACTTTCACTTCCAGGAGGTCTCTCAGGTAGTATTTAAGCTCGATATATTTCAAGAGACCAGGCGCTTCGTCGAATTCCACAAGGATATCAAAGTCACTTTCACCTGTTTGTTCCCCACGGACGTATGAACCGAAAACTCCTGGATAGCTCACGCTGTACTTTTCTTTTATCTCCGGCAGGTGTTGTCTGAGTATTCTTATGTAATAGTCAGCATCCTTGAGTTGTTGGGAAGGCATTTTCCTTTCTTTCCTTTTTTGTTCTTTGTTACTCAATTACTACTGAATTATAATAGCTATTTTCTCTATAATAGTTATCCGATCCCAAAAATGAGTTTCAGATTACAAAATCTAAATATTTATTTAGTTGTCAATTTCTTATCTAAGTAAAAAGATCATAACAGTTTGGGTATCTATATCTAATCTTAAACCGAATTATAGCAACTGCAGATCACTTCTCTCCAGAATAGGCACTTAATATCTGCTGACATCCTTCCCAGACTCACAGCCAGTTTATCAAATATAACTGAAAGAGGCTCAAACCTTGGAACTGAAATTCAAACTCAGAGCGTATTTTAAAACAAGTGCAGATCCCACTCCCACAAAGGAGACCGTAGCTGCGCTTTTTGAAGAGGCAAACAGTACTCTTCTTACGAAAGGAGCTCCCGAAGGGCAGGGAGCGAAAATTACGGAATGGAAGCTCGGGGAAGACAGGATCGAGCTTACCCTGGAGTCAGGAAGGTATGTCAGGGTGCATGATGCCGTCCTGCGGCTGAAGAAAGTGCTTTCAGAGCAGCTGGGGAAAAAGTACAGGATCGGAATCAGGGGAATTGAAGTTGAGTCCTTTACCATCCAGGTGCCGGCTGAGCACGAGCTCAGGATGCTGAAGGTGCCTTACATAAAGGGTATGGAAAATATCGAAGGCGGAATCTTACTCGAGCTTGAAGTAGGGGAAGCTGAGATGAAGAACAGGGTCCCTGACCGCGTCCTTACCCTGCTTGAAGAAAAAATTGAGGCTGCCCGGTACGGGGCAAAGGCTGAGCACTGGAACCTGATCTGGCAGAGGGAGCCCATGAAGCACCCCTTTAACGAAGACCCGACCCAGGCGATGCTGAAAGAGGGCTGGCTCAAAAGAGGGGCAAGCCGCGGGCAGTGGATCCATGGGCCCCAGTCTACGAGAGTATTCCGGACTTTCGAAAAAATCGTCTTTGACGAACTCCTTGAGCCCCTCGGGTACAGGGAGATGATTTTCCCGAAACTGGTCACCTGGGAGGTCTGGATGAAATCCGGGCATGCCAAGGGTGTGTATCCCGAGATCTATTATGTATGCCCTCCGCAGACAAGGGACCCTGATTACTGGGAAGAGGTTGCAGATTATTATAAGGTCACACACGAGGTGCCGACAAAGCTCATAAAAGAAAAAATAGGAGAGCCCATAGGCGGCATGTGCTATGCCCAGTGCCCGCCTTTCTGGATGTACGTAACTGGTGAGACACTTCCGAATGACGAGATTCCCGTGAAGGTCTTTGACAGATCCGGAACCTCTCACAGATATGAAAGTGGTGGAATCCACGGGATTGAAAGGGTTGATGAGTTCCACAGGATTGAAATCGTCTGGATAGGGACAAAAGAACAGGTAGTAAAGTGTGCAGAAGAGCTTCACGAGCGTTATATGCACATATTCAACGACATCCTGGACATTGAATGGAGGAAAGCAAGGGTTACTCCCTGGTTCATGGCACAGGAAGGGCTGCTCGGGCTTGCCGAAGAGAACAGTGTCGGGACTACTGATTACGAAGCCTGTCTGCCTTACCGCGGGAAAAACGGCGAATGGCTCGAGTTCCAGAACGTAAGCATCAACGGGGACAAGTATCCGAAAGGCTTCAATGTAAAGCTTCAGTCCGGAGAAGAACTGTGGTCCGGGTGTTCTGGGGTAGGACTTGAGAGGTGGGCTGCAGTCTTCCTTGCGCAGAAGGGGCTTAATCCTGAGAACTGGCCGGAAGAGTTCAGGAAAAGAGCAGGTAAAATGCCGGAAGGAATTCGCTTCCTCTAACTTTTACCCTAACTATTACCCTAACTTTTACCCTAACTTTTTACTCTTACCTTTACCTTTAAATTTTTCAATGATGTTCAACCCATTTTTTCCTTTTTCTCTTTGCGAGACGTGAGAACAGGAGGACAGAACGTGTTTCTGACCGATTTCTTTATATATGGAAATGATGTGTATAGTGAGCCATTAACTAGTTAGTATCCGCTAATTTCTGAGAATATCTGGCCGATTTCCGGTCACATTTTTGACTATCAGGAGCCTGTGGCTGTCGGCAGATGGGATGGGGCCCCAGTCCGGAAATGCTAAGAGGCTCAGAGATTTTTGTATTGCATGGAGAAGGTTACAAAAGAGCGAATCCTGAGGCAGTTCAGAACTGTGCAGAACGCCTGAAAACCTTTCACGCTCATTGATTATGGAAAGGCTCATCCGAGCATCCGGAAGACAAAAACCTGAGACTGCCTGAGGGCATCAGGACAAAGCAAGATAAAACTACATATACGAGTTACTTCGGAGGAATTACTTGGCAAGAAAGAAAGTACAGAGAAAGCTTGACGGATGGAAATCCAAGGAATGGTACAATATTGAAGCCCCTGCTTACTTAAACAGGGTTATTGTCGGAAGCACAATGGCAGGAGACGCTGCACTGCTCGTAGGCCGCAATGTTGAAACCACAGTTGGGGAACTTACCAACGACATGACCAAGAACAACACAAAGGTCATCCTCAGGATCAACAACGTTGTCGGAGACATAGCTACTACTGACCTCATGGGTCATGAACTCACAACCGACTATGTTCGCTCAATCGTAAAAAGGCAGACTTCCAGGATCGATGCCAATATCGAAGTCCAGACTAAAGACGGCTTTGTTATCCGCGTAAAACCTACCTGCTTCACTATCAAGAGGGCACGTTCAAGCCAGATGCAGGCCATCAGGGAAATGATGGTTGAGATCGTCAAGAAGCGCGCATCCGAAACCGATTTTGAAACCTTCATGCAGGAAGCAATCCTTGGCAGACTCTCAGCAGCCATTTACAGGCAGGCCAAGTTCATTTACCCGCTCCGCAGAGTCGAGATCAGGAAAACCGAAGTCGAAGCAATGCCCACAGCTGCACCTGCACCTGCAGCAGCATAATTCTTTTTGACTAAATATTAGAAGCAGGAGAAAATCCGAAAGGATTTTCTTATCTCTCTTTTGAAATTTTGTTTAGAATTTTGTTATTTTTCAGGATTATCTCTTTTAGAATCTCATCTCACATAGTTTCATTATTTTACAGGTCAGAAGGAAGACAGAAAATGCCTTCTCTTTATGGTTATGCTATGACTCTTTATGGTTATGCTATGAGATACTTTGGAGAATGAATCTACTTCGTCCAAAACGTAATCTTTTGGCCTCAAAAACCATTTGCCCAAAAAGTAGAAAGAGTTTGAAGGGAGGAAGAAGTAGAAGAAATAGGAAGTAGAAGAATTTTGTCTATTTTCTTCTTTTTCTTCCCTTGATGCCTTCACTTACTCTCTTTCCTGCTGCCTGCAACAGATACTGCTTTTGAAACTCTGCCTGCTGCCGGTTTTTCCGTACCTCTTCCCGCACTTTTCGTCCCCGACCCTGTTGCAGGATCTGCAGAAACCTTTCTCTGTGCCCTCGATTCATTTCTGGGGCTCACTTTTTTCCAGTATTTTATACCTTCCGTGCAGCGCCGGTTTAAGCAGAAATCATCTTCCGGGATTTCGCTTCCTTCTCCATCTTCTTTTAGCCTGAATAGCTTCCAGCCGCAGATCTCACAGGTTTTATCGAGAAGGGTTAATTTTCCGGTCTTTGGGACCGAATGCGTATATCCGCAGCGTTTTGTGCAGCCCAGAAAGCGGTTGTCTTTGAAAGATATCAGGAACATTCTCCCGTCACATTCAGGGCACGGTCCCA